>JAIUPE010000026.1 GCA_020160875.1 Pseudomonadota bacterium | reverse complement strand
CGGCCGGGCGACCGTCGATGTCGTGCTGAACTACTGGAGCGGCCTGTCGGCGCGTCCGCTGCGCGGTAAGTAGCGTCCGGGACGCAACCAAACAGTCATAAAAGACAAAACCCGCGAAGTGACGGCTTCGCGGGTTTTGAAACTTGTATCGGATGGTTGGCTAGAAGCCGAGGACGCCTTGCGGCTTCGCTTCGGCGACGGCATCGGCGGCGCCTTGCGCGACCTGCTTGGCCATTTCCATCGCTTTGTTGATCTTCTTCGCGACACGCTTAGCGGCGCGCTTCACAACCTTCTTTACGCTGCGGGCGGCCGACTTACGTGCAGCTTTCTTGGCGACCTTTTTTGCGACCTTCTTTGCGGCCTTCTTCGCCACTTTTTTCTTCGCGCCTTTCTTCACCGTCCGCTTCGGCGCCGCCTTTTTGGCGACCTTCTTCGCGGCCTTCTTCTTGGTCTTCTTACGAGCTGCCATTGTCCCCTCCAAATGGTTGTGGCGTTGCGTGGCCACACGCTAAACCGATTCCGCGCCCGAATGCTACTCGTTTCGGTGACGTTTGCCGAAGTTCGTTGAAACGATGCCGGCGATAATCAGGATGAATCCGGCAAGCCGGAGAAGGTCGGCGTTCGCGTCCTCCTGGCGCCAGAAAACCAAGTTGACCTGCACCGGCAACACGACCGCGCCGATAAACAAAAGGATATTGTTGAGCGCCAGGCCGACGAAGCAAATGGCGCTCCATAGCAGCAGCCTCACCCCCGTCCGGGCATATCCCTTTGCGAGTAGGAGAAGACGGATAAGGCCGGTGACGGCGCAAAGGGATAGATGGCGGACTGGTGCGTCATGAGCGTCTGCCTCGGCCTTTTTTTGAGCCGGAAGGCATCGACGAAGGAATGGATCTTCTCGTTCGGGGGCGGAGACGATCTGTTTGATCACGGCGAGGGGGCGCTCGGCGTACAGGCGGTGAAAGTAGCCAGGATCTCCTCGACCAAAGAGGTGGATGCCCACAGTCGGTCATTGAGGCTGGCGACCGTCCAGCTCTGGCCGGAGGCCGTTCTTCATCAGAACAAGAAGATCAAGCGCCCAGACGCTCTTGATGGCTGTGCGAAGGAACAAAGCGATATGCTCCGGGATCATGAGACGAGTCGTCCGAAGCGGTCGTCAAGCTCCGTCATATCGGTGCGGTGATTCTCCATTTTTAAAGGTAATAACGCGGGGCCGGCGACCGGAACGAGTCTCGGCGCGAGGGCATGATGCACCCCCGTTTTCCTTGATTGGAAACAAAATGTAGCGCGACTTGATTTTGCAAGCGGACGGGAAAATCCTATGATGACGTGAAATGCTTTCGTGCAACGCGTGAAAAATTCGGCCCGATCTCCCTCCGTGAACAATCCCTTTTCCATTTTAGGCCGCGCGAACCGCTTTCTCTCCTTCGCTGAAGCGGAATCCGTCGTACATCTTGGTAGCGCGTCGGCTACGGATTTCGGCGCGACCATCAAGATGATCAGCTGGAATATGTTCAAGGCGCGCCGCAAGGGCTGCATGCCGGATCTCACCAGCATGAGCGCGGGCGTGGAACTCGTGCTGCTACAGGAAGCGGTTCTGCACGGCGGTATCGCACAGCCATTTCACCTGGCCAGCGGTCTGGAATGGATTATGGCCGAGAATATCGGCGTCGGCGCCGGCGTGACGACGGGACCCAAAACGGGAAGCCGGGTCCCGTCGATTTCACGGCATGTGGTGAAGTCGCCCGATCGCGAGCCGCTGGTCGCGACCCCCAAGACTTTTCTCGTCACCAGCTATCCGTTCGCGGGCCAGACTCTCCTCGTGCTGAATGTGCACGCCATAAATCTGGTCTCGACCACGAAGTTCGCGCGTCAGATTGAGCAGATCATCGGCTCGGTGCACGCGCACAAAGGTCCCTGTATTGTTGCGGGGGACTTCAACACCTGGAACGAATCGCGTTGGCATCTTTTGCAGAAAGCGATGACGGCGCTCGGGCTGACTCGGGTTCCGGCTGCGGCGCCGCAGTGGCGGCATTTCAATCAGGTACTGGACCACGTATTTTATCGCGACCTCAAACTGGTGAACTCCCGCGCACTCCTCAATGTGAAGAGTTCGGATCACGTCCCGCTGTGGGCCGAGTTCGCCGCGATCGCCTAGCGGTCGAGAAAATCCCGGATGGCTGAGGCGGTAAACGCGTCCGTCTCGAGGGAAAGGCTCGGCTGGCTGAGCAGCCCGGCCGGGGGCGGCGCCGAAACAAGGATCAACTTGCGCACGACGTCGGGCTGCTGACGCGCCATCTCCACGGCGACGGCGCCGCCGTCGGTCACCGCCAGGACATCGACCATGCCGAGGCCGAGTTCGGCCACCACATCGAGCATGGCTTCGGCAAAATCGGCTGCGCCGGGGCGGCCTTTCAAGGGATCGGACATGCCCGTGCCCGGCAAGTCGGGCGCAATCACCGACCGTCCTCGGCCGATGTCGGACATGAACGCTTCAAAGGTTATGCCGGCGCCTTGAGCGCCGTGAATCAGCAAAAGCGGGCTGCGCGCACCGGCGGGGCCGGAACGCCGGTAATGGATCTGGCCGTCGCGTCCCCAAGCATAAGCGCGGTGCACCCGTCCGGGGATATCGTCTGAGCGGCTCATGGCATGTTCCCCCCGTTCGGGTGGAGTATGCCCCGCCCTATTCCAGGCGTCATCCAGGTACTATTGTTCCGCTACGGTTCCGAGGGCGTTTTGAGAGGGGCATTTCCGATGAAGGCGTATCAATTTTGGGCGAGCACGCTTGCGGTCTTTTTGCTCGCTGCGTGTGGGCCGGCATCTGACGAGGAAAAAACCCTCAATCTCTATATCTGGTCCGATTACCTGGCGCCCGACACTTTAGAGAATTTCACCAAGAAAACCGGCATCACTGTGAACGTGGACGTTTTCGATTCCTCCGAACTCCTGGAGGCGAAGATGCTCGCGGGAGGCTCCGGCTACGATGTCGTGGTGCCGAACGGTCCGGTGCTCGCGCGTTTCATCAAGGCGGGGATCGTCCAGCCGCTCGATAAATCGAAACTGCCCAATCTCGCGAATGTGGACACGGCGATCACACAGCGTGCGGCCGCGTCCGATCCAGACAATACGCACGGACTGGTCTACATGTGGGGTACCTCCGGCATTGGTTACAATCCCGCCAAGGTGAAAGAGGTTCTCGGCGCGGATGCGCCGGTCGATAGCTGGAAGTTGATCCTCGATCCCGCCTACGCCTCGAAGCTCGCCGCGTGCGGCATCTATGTGTTCGATTCGCCGGCCGATGTGTTTGAGCTGACGCTCGCCTATCAGGGCAAGGATCCGCATTCGACCGTGCCGGACGATTACGCCGGCGCGGCGGCCGCGTGGCAGGCCGTCAGGCCCTATATCTCCAAGTTCCATAACTCCGAATACATCTCGGCCTTGGCGAACGGCGATATCTGCGTCGCCATGGGCTATTCGGGCGATATTTTCCAGGCCGCCGACCGCGCCAAGGAAGCGGATAAAGGTATCGAGGTTGCGTACAGCATCCCGCAAGAAGGCGCCGTGATGTGGTTCGACTTCCTGGCCATTCCCAAGGACGCGCCGCACGCTAAGGCGGCACATGCCTTCCTCAACTACATTCTTGAGCCCGAAGTGATTGCCGCTGTCACGAATGAAGTCTTCTACGCCAACGCCAATGCCAAGGCCGCGCCCTTTGTCTCCAAGGAAATCCTCGAGGATAAGAACGTTTATCCCGCGCCGGAGATGATGCAGCGCCTGTTCCCTGAAACCGCGCCGTCCGCCGAAATCGAAACTCTGCGCACACGGCTGTGGAACGGCGTGAAAACCGGCACCTGATGTCCACCGTGATCCGCGTCGACGGCATCGCTAAATCCTATGGTGAGGTGCGCGCCGTCGATCATGTCTCTCTTGAGGTCGGCGCCAACGAGTGTTTGGCGCTTCTTGGCCCATCGGGGTGCGGCAAGACCACGCTTCTGCGGTTGATGGCCGGTCTCGAAACGCCGGATGCCGGTACCATTGCGATCGACGGCGCCGACATGACCCGGACACCGCCCTATGGCCGTCCGGTCAACATGATGTTCCAGTCGTATGCGCTGTTTCCGCACATGACCGTTGCGGACAACGTGGCGTTCGGATTGAAACAGGATCGCCTTGCGCCCTCGGAGGTCGAGGCGCGGACAAAAGAGGCGCTCGCTGCCGTCGAGCTGGAAGCGCTTGGCGCGCGAAAGCCCCACCAGCTGTCGGGGGGGCAACGCCAGCGCGTCGCGCTTGCGCGCTGTATCGCCAAGCGCCCTAAGGCGCTTTTGCTCGATGAGCCCATGGCCGCGCTCGATAAGCACTTGCGCGAGCGCACCCAACTGGAACTCCTCGCCTTGCGCCGCCGCCTTGGGATCAGCTTTGTCGTCGTGACGCACGATCAGGACGAAGCAATGACAATGGCGGACCGCATCGCTGTCATGGACAAGGGACGCATCCTGCAGATCGATACCCCGCGCGCCCTCTACGAGCGCCCCGCGACGCAAGGCGTCGCACGCTTCTTTGGCGATATCAATCTATGGCCTTCGGGCCTCGTCGTGCGGCCGGAGCGCATCGCCTTGTCACGCGCGTCGGGCGACATGGAAGGCGTGGTGATCGACATCATCTACCGCGGGACCGCCACGACCTATCTTGTACAGACTGCGGAACTCGTGGTGCGTGTTCTGCGCCAAAATACCGGCGGTGACGATGACGCCCAGAAAGGCGACAAGGTGTTCCTCAGTTGGCCGGCCGACGCCGCGCGGATGCTGTCAGCGTGAACGTCCAAGCGAAAACCTCGCTTTTTGCGGTGTGGCTCTGGATTGGGCTGGTCCTTCTGCTGCCGTTCGCCATTGTTCTCAAGATCAGTTTCGCGACCGCGCAGCTCAGCGTGCCGCCGTATGGTCCGCCGTTGACCGGCGCGAACTACGCCGCGCTGGTGGGCGACGGTCTCTACGTCAGGGCCTATCTCGGCTCCCTGCGCATCGCGCTTGTGTCCACCGCGCTGACGCTCCTGCTCGGCTATCCCATGGCCTATGCGATCGCGCGCGCGCCCGTGCGCTGGCGGCAGATTCTCCTCCTGCTCGTCGTGCTGCCGTTCTGGACGTCGTTCCTTGTCCGCATCTATGCCTGGATCGGCCTTCTCCGTCCCACCGGGTTGATCAATCTCGTCCTTGAAAGCCTTGGCGTCATCGCCGAACCCCTGAGGCTCCTCAACACCGATGGCGCGGTCTATCTCGGTATCGTCTACGCCTATCTTCCGTTCATGGTGCTGCCGCTTTACGCGCGGCTCGAAAAGCTCGATCCCGCCTTGCTCGAAGCGGCGGCAGATCTTGGCGCGAGGCCCTGGAGCACATTCCTGAAGATCACGCTGCCATTGTCGCGACCCGGCGTCATCGCCGGCTGCCTCCTTGTCTTTATCCCCACGGTGGGGGAGTTCGTGATTCCGGAACTTCTTGGCGGACCCGATACGCTCATGATCGGGAAAGTCCTCTGGACGGAATTTTTCACCAACCGCAACTGGCCCATGAGCGCGGCGGTCGCCGTGATCCTGCTCGCTGTCTTGGTTCTGCCGATCATGTGGTTCCAGGCGGCTCAGAAAGAGGAGGCGCGGGCATGATCGCGCGCGTCCTGCTCGGCGTTGGGCTCGTTTTTCTTTATCTGCCGCTGCTGGTGGTGATGGGCTACTCCTTCAACGCCTCGCGCCTTGTGACCGTATGGACTGGCTTTTCCACGCAGTGGTACGGCGAGTTGTTCGCGGACCGTCAAATTCTGCGCGCCGCCGGCATCAGCTTTATCGTGGCCGTGATCTCCGCGAGCCTCGCCACCGTTCTCGGCACGGCGGCGGGCTATGCGCTCGCACGGTTCGGCCCTTTTCGCGGACGCTCGATCTTCGCCGGAAGTCTCGCCGTGCCACTGGTCATGCCGGAAGTGATCACGGGGCTCGCCTTGCTCCTGCTCTTTGTCGCTGCCCAGAGCGCGATGCCCTGGCTGCCGGGAAGGGGCATCGGCACGCTCATCGTCGCACATGCCAGTCTCACCACGGCTTACGTCGCGGTGATCGTGCAGGCGCGTGTTTCAGGAATGGCGCGGGACTTCGAGGATGCGGCCGCCGATCTCGGCGCCCGACCTGCGACGGTCTTCGTACATATCACGCTGCCGTTGATCGCCCCTGCGCTGGTGGCCGGGTGGTTGCTCGCTTTTGTGCTGTCGCTCGATGATCTGGTGATCGCAAGCTTCGTCTCGGGCCCGCAATCCACCACGTTGCCGATGGTGGTCTTCTCCAGCGTGCGCCTGGGCGTGAGCCCGAAAATCAATGCACTCGCTACAATCCTGATTGCCCTGACGTTCCTGATGCTGGCGGCATCGGCCGCGCTCGCACGCAAACGCTCAAAATAGAAACGCCCCGCTTGGGGCGGGGCGTTTATCGAAATTCTGTTTTGCTCGTTCTGAACCTTGTTATCTCGTCGTCCTCCTATCGCTTTCCGTCGATCGAAACTTCGCCGCGTTCGATCTTTACGGTCGCATCGCCTTTGGCTTCGATAGACGTCGTGCCCGTGAGCACCACACAATCGGTACAGATGTTCGCGATAATTTGGCCCGCGCCGACCTTGATTGTTTCGCTTCTACCGTCGCTATGATTGATCGTGATCTCGCGCGGCGTACGATCCCGGTTCCGCACGTCGACAGCCTGCGCCGCCGAGATGCTCGCCGCCGTGGCCGCTAAAATGCCCCCCCACAAGAGTTGAACGCGCCGCACCTGTGCCGGCTCCGTCTCGCCCTTAAGCCCCGTTGTTTGCAGTGCAATATTTTCCATGGCTTAACAATCCGATCAAACGAATTTAAGCACCTGGTATGTTCGAAAAATTCGATATATCGCGTTAAACGGGTATCTTCAAAAACTTCCCCTAAGTCTTTGCAAATTATATAATTTAAGAGCGATTATTTTGGGATTTAGCGGGGTGCCTCATGACGATTCTCCTCCACGAACTGGCCCTCGACCGGGGAATTTTATCGTCCCCGTACTGCTGGATGGTCCGTTTCGCTTTAGCCCACAAGGGACTCGACTACGAAACGGCGGCGACAAGTTTCACGGGCATTCCTGCGATCGCCGGCGGCGGCCAGAAAATGGTCCCGGTCCTGGACGACGGCGGAACGCTGATCGCCGATAGCTGGGCGATCGCCGAACATCTCGAAAGCGCCTACAGCGACCGGCCTTCGTTGTTTGGCGGTGCGCAGGGGAAGAATTACGCCCGCTTCGTGCTCGCGACATTCGGCGCCAATGTCATGCGGCCCGCCATGCGCGTGGTGATGAACGAGGTCTTCAAGAGGGTCCAGCCGCAAGATCGCGCCTATTATCAGGAAAGCCGTAGCCAACGCATCGGCATGTCGATCGAGGCGTTCACTTCCGCGCCGCTCGCCGAGCGTCTCGCGGGATTTCGCACGGCGCTGGAGCCGGTGCGCGCCGTGGTGAAGGACCAGACATTCCTGGCGGGCAACACGCCGATGTACGCCGACTATATCGCGGCCGGTATTTTGCTATGGGCGCGCGCAGCGTCGCCCGAACAAGTGCTGGCGAAGGACGACCCCATCGTGCCGTGGTTCGAACGCATGCTTGCGCTGTACCCGCGCATCACCAAGGACAGCACGCGCACCTGGGACGGGCCCTAGGGATATCGGTGAAGAAACTTCTTTCGCTCGTCTACCGTTGCGCGCCGGTCTGGGTGACGCGCATCCTGCTGCGCAACGTCAACACCACTTTCAGCATGGGTGTGGTGGGCGTGTTCTTCGCTGCAGATGGCACTGTCCTGGTTCAGCGTCACGTCTACCGGCATCAATACCCCTGGGGTTTGCCGTCGGGCTTCTTGAACGCGGGCGAGGCACCGGAAGACGGCGCCGTGCGCGAACTCAAGGAAGAGGCCGGCCTTGATGGCCGCGCCGAACACGTCATCGGCATTTATCATATTCATCCGAGGCATCTTGAATTCGCGGTGAAGGGCGCGGTGGATCGCGCGCAACCCCCGCGTCTCAGCCACGAGATTTTCGAGCTGGCCTTCGTTTCGCCCGACGCTTTGCCCGAGGCGATGCCGCCCGAGCAAAAGGCCATGGTCCGGCGCGCGGCCAGTAAAGACCTTGCGCTCAGGACAGGTGTCGATTAGGTAGCCCGTTATGGCAAAGATCAATGTGACAACCCGCGCCGGGAAGGCGATCGCGCTTGAGGGGAAGGTCGGTCATACCCTCATGGAAAACCTGCGTGACAACGACCTCGACGTGGAAGCGGCGTGCGGCGGCTCCTGCTCCTGCGCCACCTGTCATGTTTTCATCGACGACGCGTGGTTGGACAAGCTGCCCAAGCGCACTGACGACGAATCCGAGCTGGTGGAACAGACCACGTTCTACAAAGGCAAAAATTCGCGTCTGTCGTGCCAGATCAAATTCACCGAAGCTTTGGACGGCATCACCCTGACGGTTGCTCCGGCCGAGTAGGCGCATTTTCCGCAAGAGTGGAAGCCGGTTTTGCGTAGAAAATCCGGCCGATAAAACCTAATCGCCGCGCCAGCGACGGTGCATCCAGAGCCACTGATCGGGCCGTTCGCGGATCCAGTTTTCCAGCTTACCGTTGATCTGTTTCAACGCATTTAGAACATCAGCATCGTGATCGTCCGTGGACGCGAAGCGCCACGGCTTTTCGATGCTCACCTTGAAACGCGCGCCGCCGAGGCGGATCACGCGGATCGGAAACACTGGGCAATCGAGGCGCAGCGCGAAGCTCGCGATGGCCGGCGCCGTGGCCGCGGGCCGGCCAAAAAACGGGACATCGATGCCCGAACTCAACTTCTGGTCGACCAGCATCACGACATGGCCACCCTGCTTGAGATCGCTGAGCACAATGCGCGCGCCTGCCGGGCCTTTCGGCGCGAGGCCCGCGACACCGCGCAGCCGCACCTCGGCAATCATCTCATCGACCAGCGGGTTGTTCGCCTTGCGGTACACCGCCGTGATCGGTTTGGTGTGGATGCGTAAAGCGTCGAAGATCAGCTCCCAGTTGCCGAGATGGCCCGTCATGAGAAGGGCGGGCTTGCCTTCGCGCGCGAGGGCCGCAAGTTCCTCATGGCCCTCGATGATGACGCGGCTTTCCAGTTTCGGGATGACCGCGTATTCCATCATCGTGCGGCCGAAATTCGCCCACGCGCCCATGAGTATCTTTTCCCGAGCGGGCGCATCGTGTTCGGGCAGCGAACGTTCCATGTTGCGCGCGGCGATCTTGTGCGCGCGAGTCAGCGGACCAACGTTGCGCCCCAACCAAGCGCCGAAGCCGGAGACGGCATCCACCGAGAACAGCCCCAGCACCGCGAGCATCGTTCGTGCCGCCGCCGCTTCGAGGCGGTAGCGGATGGGGTGTTTTAATGGGGTCGACTGTTCGGACATTATGGGCGACTTATAACGTCTTCGACGTATCCGCGGGAGTTGATAACGTGCGCCTGTTGCAAGTCCTCGCCGGCGGTCTGTATGGCGGGGCGGAACGGTTCTACGAGGATCTCGTGCTCGGCCTTGCGAAGGCCGGCCTCGATCAGGCGTGCGCGATCCGCCCCTTTCCCTTGCGCGCGGCGCGTCTCTCGGCCGCCGGCTGCCGGGTGAGCCAATTCATGTTCGGCGGCGTCTTCGACATTTTCACCCGTATGCGTCTCGCCAAGCTCGCCAAGCTCGAAGGTCCCGATGTAATCCTTGGCTGGATGAACCGCGCCTGCGCCATTCTGCCCGAGGGGCCGTGGGTCAACGTCGGGCGGCTGGGCGGCTATTACAGCCTCAAGTACTACCGGCGTTGTCATCACCTTGTCTGCAATACGCCCGACATCCGGGACTATGTGATCCGCGAAGGCTGGCCTGTCGAGCGCGCGCACTACATCCCTAACTTCACGCCGGTGGAAGAAGGACCGCCCGTCGATCGCGCGGCGCTCGATACGCCCAAGGACGCTAAAGTTCTTCTGATCCTCGCGCGCTTGCACAAGGTGAAGGGCATCGACGTTGCGATCCGCGCGCTGGCGTCCATTCCCGAGGCAATTCTATGGATCGCCGGCGAGGGCGCGCTCGAGGACGCATTGCGCGACCTTGCCGAGCGCGAAGGCGTTGCCCATCGCATCCGTTTCCTCGGTTGGCGCGACGACCGGTCGGCCCTCCTGAAAGCCGCTGACGTTTGCCTCGTTCCTTCGCGCTTCGAACCATTCGGGAACGTGGTGGTCAATGCCTGGGCGCACGGCGTGCCATTGGTAGCAGCGGCGAGCGAAGGGCCCGGGTTCCTGGTGCATGAAGGCGACGATGGCTTGAAGGTGCCGGTCGACGACGCGGCGGCTCTGGCGAACGCAGTCAACAAAGTCCTCGTCGATAGCGCGTTGGCGGGCAAGCTTCGGGCGGGCGGTTTCGAGCGGGTCCGCAAGGAATTCTCCGAAGACGCCGTGGTTCAGCGCTATATGGACCTTCTTGCGACGGTCAGGCGTTGAGTTTGCCGGACTTTTAAAGACAGGGCATAGTGACGCCGGCATGCAGGCACAGGCGCAAGCACCTAGCGGCAATACCCCCGATGCGGATAGCAAGCCGCAAGGGGAGGAGCGCGATCATCTTCTGCTGATTGCCGAGATGACCCGCGAGTTCGCGGCCGCCAACGATTACAAGGCGGTGGCCCACACGGCGCTTGAGCGCATCACCAAGTACATGAGCGCCGAGGCGGCTTCGCTCTTCCTGCTGAGTGATTCCGGCGACAGCCTCGTCTGTGTGGCCTGTTATGGCCCGGTGGATATCACCGGCCTGTCGATTCCCGCGACCACGGGGGTCGTCGGCCGTAGCGTGATTTCGCGCAAGGGCCTGCTGGTGCGCGATGTGTCCCAGGATAGCGATTTTGGCGCGGCGGTGGACGCGAAGACGGGCTTCACCACGCGCTCCCTGCTGGTTGCGCCTCTGGCCATCGGCAAGGAATGCCTCGGCGCCATCGAGATCATCAACCGTACGACGGGTGACGGTCTGTTCAGCGACGAGGACATGTTGCTACTCGAAACGCTCGCGCGCGCGGCCGCGCTCGCGATCAACAACTTTCGCCTCACACATAAAATCGTCCAACAGGAACGCGACCGGCACGAGCTGGAACTTGCCGCCGAAATCCAGCGCGACCTTCTGCCGCAGGCTTCGACGCGCGATTTTCCGATACACGGGATCAATATTCCCGCGCGCTCGGTTTCGGGTGATTTCTACGACATCATTACGCTTCCCGATGGACGGATCTGGTTCAACGTGGCTGACGTTTCGGGCAAGGGCATGAACGCGGCCCTGCTCATGGCTAAGACCTCGAGCCTGTTCCGCTGTCTGGCTAAAAGCGCGGAGAATCCGGGACAGTTGCTGTCCGCGATCAACAATGAGCTCTGCGAAACCAACTCGCATGGCATGTTTGTGACCATGGTGGGCGGCTTGTTCGATCCCGCCATCGGCATGGTGCGGCTAGCCAACGCCGGCCACGAGCCGCCGCTGCTGTTCGATGCGCGCACCGAACGCTTCACCGCCGTTCAGGCCGATGCGCCGCCCCTGGGGATCGCGCCCGATATCGCGGGCTCCGATGGATTCCCGGTGCGTGAAATCTATCTCGGGGGCGGGACACTCTATGTGTTCACCGATGGTCTGACGGAAGCTACGACCTTCGGCGGAGGCATGCTTGGAATTGACGGTGTGCGGGCGCTGATCCGCGATCACGCCGACCAGTCCCCGGATTTACGTCTGAAAAGCATCGCCGGCGCCGTTAAATTGCCCGGGCAATCCTTACGCGACGATCTCACGCTGCTGGTGGCCGAGGACATGGCCATCGGGCCCATGGGCGCGAAGCCGCCGGCGGAATCGGTGGATACGCCGGCGGATGAACAAATACTGCGTATTCGCGTTCCTGGCCGGGCGGACCGCCTCAAGCTGATCCGCGCCGCCACGGAGCAGGCCGCGAAATTCATCGATGCGCCCGAAGCCTGGACATTCGATCTCAAGATGGCCGTGGATGAGGCGTGCCAGAACATCGTGCGGCACGCTTATAAGAATAGCCCCGATGCCGGCGATATCGTCATCGACTTCCGCCGCCGCGGCGGGATTTTGGAAGTGGATATCATGGATTTCGCCGAGGCGGTTGATCCGGAGACTATCCGGCCCCGCGACATCACCGAGATCCGTCCCGGCGGACTGGGGGTTCACCTGATCAAATCGGTGTGTGACGAAGCCAACTTCGTGCCGCCGCCGCCCGGAGTCGGCAACTTATTTAAATTGACCAAACGCCTCCCACCCAAGATACAGTAGCGCTGGGGAAACGCATTAAATGTCCTACGAAGTCAAAAACGTGAATGGCGCCGCCGTGGTGGCGCTGACCGGTGATGTTGATTTGCAGACGTCGCCGCAGGTGCGCCAGAAGCTCCTTGAGAGCCTCGAGCAGTATAAGCGCATCGTCGTGGACCTCTCGGCGGTGAATTACATCGACTCATCCGGCGTGGCCTCGCTCGTCGAAGCGTTCCAGGTCTCGCGCAAGAAGGGCTCGACTTTCTCGCTGGCCAACGTGTCTTCGGCGGCGATGCGCGTGCTTTCGCTTGCCCGCCTCGACAAGGTTTTCACCATCCATCCGTCCGTCGAAACGGCGCTCGCGCAGGGGTAATCAATGTCCGAGGCGGGGGATCGCGCAATACCGACGAGGATTGCAGAGACCCTCGACCGTATGGGCCGGTCCGCGGTTGGCGGCATTGCCGAGGTCGGTCTCGGCGCCATTCTTCTCTGGCAAAGCGTCTATTGGGTTGTCCTCGGCCGCCACCGCGAGCAGCCGGTGCGCATGGCCGCGACCTTCGAGCGCTGCATGGAAGTCGGCATCCGCGCGCTCCCTATCGTCACCATGTTGTCGGTCACGATGGGCGTGATGTTCGCGATCCAGGGAATCTATACGCTCCGCGTCTTCGGCGCCGAGGAACAGGTGACGATCGGCCTGGGCATCTCCATCGTGCGCGAATTCGGTCCGCTCCTCACCGGAATCATGGTCGCCGGCCGCACCGGCTCGTCGCTGGCGGCCCGCATCGGTACCATGCGCATCAGTCAGGAAGTCGATGCGCTCGAGGTCATGGGCATCAACCCGGTGCGCTTCCTGGTGGCGCCCGCCCTCATCGCCATGGTGGTGATGGTGCCGCTCCTGACCCTCTGGGCCGACCTGATGATGCTGACCGGCGCTGGTTGGTATGTGTCCGTCGATATGGGGATGAGCTTCGCCGCCTATACCCAGCGCATCATCGATGTGGTCGAAATCGATGATTTGATGCACGGCCTTTCCAAGGCTTTCCTGTTCTCAATCCTCATCACCCTCGTCGGCGTGATCAATGGCGCAAACGTCAAGGGCGGCGCCGAGGGCGTCGGGCGCATGACCACCCGCTCGGTGGTGCTGTCCATCAGCGCGATCATCGTCACCGACATGATCTTCGCTTTCATCACGACGCGGTCATGAGCACTCGGGCATGAGCACTCGGGCATGAGCACTCGGGCATGAGCCACGCAGCGGAAAAGCGCGATGATCGTCCGCGGCCCGATCTTTCGGGCGCGCCGAATGTCATCGAGGTGAAGAAGCTCGTTACCCATTACGGGGCTCGCGAGATTCTTCACAAGATCGACTTCGGCGTCCGCGAGGGCGAGATCATGGTGATCATGGGCGGTTCGGGCTCGGGTAAGTCCACGCTGCTCAACGCGCTGCTTGGTCTTCTGCGGCCCACGAAGGGCTCGATTCACATCCTGGGCGAGGATCTGACCCAGATCTCGGACGTCGAGAAGACGCTTCTGCGCCGTAAGATCGGCGTGGCCTTCCAAGGTGGGGCGCTGTTCGGCTCTCTCAACGTTCTTGAAAACATCATGCTGCCTTTGCGCGAGCATACGAAACTCGACGTGAACACGATGCGCATCATGGCCCGCCTCAAGATGCAGGTGGTCAGTCTTGCGGGTTTCGAACATCTAAACCCCTCCGAACTCTCGGGCGGCATGATCAAACGCGCTGCATTCGCGCGTGCCGTGGTCATGGACCCCAAGATATTGTTTTGTGACGAACCGTCCGCCGGCCTTGATCCCATCGTGGCGGCGGCGATCGATGAACTGATCTTGAATCTCAGAGACGCCATGGGCATGTCCGTGGTGGTCGTGACCCACGAACTGGAAAGCGCCTTCCGAATCGCCGATCGCATTTGTGTGCTGGATAAGGGCGATATTCTGATGACAGGCACGGTGGATGAGATACGATCCAGCACGAACGAACGTATTCAGAATTTGCTGAACCGGCGGACCGAAACCGAGACGCTGGATCCAGAGGAATATTTGAAACGCCTGACGGCGGCGAACGACTAAAGAGATTGCCGGGGGTGGCGTCGCCGTCCCAAAGGTCGCTAGAGCGTGTTGCATGCACTTTGCGGGCTTTGGGATTAATCGCGACGCGGCGGATATGAATTTTAGTGTGATGGACGTGAAGTTCCTCGTCTGAGTGTGCGGCCGGCGCCGCGAGGAACTTCACGTCCACCACACCCGAGGGGACGAGATGCAAGACAGCCGGATCAACTACGTGGTGGTGGGCGCGTTCGTCACAGCGATGCTGGCGGCGTTCGTGGTCATCATCTCCGTGCTGGCCGGTTCTTCGGGCGACACCGACGAATATTTCACCGTCTACGACAACGTCGGTGGCGTGAAGCTGGGCACCCTGGTCTTCTATGAGGGTTATCAGGTGGGCCAAGTGGACGAGGTACAGCCCATGGGCGAAGGCGCCCAGGTGCGTTTCAAGGTCGTCATGGCCGTCCAGGAAGGCTGGAAGATCCCCAAGGACAGCATCGCCCGTGCTCAGGTTTCGGGCCTGCTCTCGGCCATCGCCATCGACATCCGCGGCGGCAAGAGCACGGAGATCCTCAAACCCGGCTCCGAAATCGAAGGTGTCGAAGGCACCAATATCTTCGCAACGCTTGCCGACATCAGCGCCGAGTTCAGCGATCTCTCCGCCAACTCGATCAAGCCGCTGATCGCGAGCCTGAACAAATACGTGAACGCGTTCGGTGCGACGACGATGAATCATCTGCCGGCGTTGATGGACAACCTCGAGAAGTTGAGCGCCACGCTCGAGCGCACTTCGGGTCTCGTTGAAAAGGATGTCCTTAAGCCGGAGAATCGCGCGCATTTCGACGCAATCCTCGCCAACCTCACGCAGGTTTCCGGCGATCTCAAGGAGACGAGCGCACTCCTCAACACGTCCATCACCAACGTCAACGCCATGGTCGAAAACAATCAGGGCAACGTGAATGAGGCGATGCGGAACCTGCGCTATACGCTCGACACGTTCTCGCGTTATGTGGACGATATCTCGCAGAACATCGATGCGACCGCGCGCAACATGAGCGAGTTCAGCCGCTCGATTCGCGCCAATCCGGGTGTGCTGCTGTCGGGCAAGGATGCGCCCGATCCGCCCCAGGGAGCGCCCAAGTGACCGCCCCGTTACGCGCCGAAATGAACCGGCGTCTTGTCGTTGCCGGGCTTGCGGCCTGTGCGCTCGCGGCCTGCGCGGGCGATCCGCCGCCGCCGGAGACGTTCTATCGCCTTGGCGCCCCCGCGGCCGTGCAGCCGCTCGCGGGCGGACCGATCAAGGGCATCGTCGATGTGTCCCAGGTGCGCACGCAAGGCGTCGTCGGCGGGCGTGCGATCCTGTACCGCAGCGCGCCCGATCAGGTGATCGCCTACCACTATCATGCGTGGCAGGAGCCGACCGGCGTGATGATGCAGCGCGCGCTGCTCGATGCGCTGCGCGCCGCCCATGCCTTCGAGACGGTTGCGACGCCCGAGATGCGGCTCGACCGCAATTTCGAATTGCAAGGCGACCTTCTCAGGCTCGAACATGTGCTGTCGGGCGGCGGCGGAAGCGTGGTGGTCGAGATCGAAATCACCCTGCGCCGGATCGCGGGCAACCAATCGCTTCTGATGAAGACCTATCGGGCCGAGGAGCCGGCCGGGACCACCGTGGCCTCGACCATCCCGGCCTTTACCCGCGCGGTCGATAAGATCACGGCCGGGCTCCTCGCCGACCTCGCGGCCCTGCCGAAATAGGCATAAAGCCAAGTAATTATGGCCTTTTGCGCGGGTTGCCGGGGTCCGGCCCCCCGCGTAGTATCCGCGCGTTCTCGAAATGGAGCTTTGCCTTTTGCGTTATGTGAGCACCCGCGGGCGCGCGCCCACGCTCGGTTTTGACGATGTCCTTCTGGCCGGCCTCGCCACGGATGGTGGCCTTTATGTGCCCGAGACCTGGCCGCAGTTTTCCGCCGCCGATTTCGCGTCCTTCGCCGGCCTCGACTACCCGGCGCTGGCGGCGCGCGTCATGGCGCCGTTCGTCAAAGGCTCGGTGCTCGAAAATAAACTCGAGGCGCTGACACGCCGCGCGTACGCTTCTTTCGCGCATACGGCCGTGGCGCCGATGACTCAGACCGCGGCCAACGAATGGCTGCTCGAGCTATTCCATGGCCCCACCCTCGCGTTCAAGGACTTCGCCCTGCAGTGCGTCGGGCTGATGTTCGACGAGGTGCTGAAGGCGCGCGGTGCGCGCGTCACGATCGTCGGCGCGACGTCCGGTGACACGGGTTCGGCGGCGATCGAAGCCACCAAAAACCGCGACGCTATCAATACCTTCATCCTGCATCCGGCGGGGCGTACCTCGGAAGTGCAGCGCCGTCAGATGACGACGGTGGATGCGAAGAACATCCACAACATCGCGATCGAAGGCACCTTCGACGATTGCCAGAACATGGTGAAGGCCCTGTTCGCCGATGCCAAGTTCCGCGACGACATGCACCTGTCCGCCGTGAACTCGATCAACTGGGCCAGAATTATGGCTCAAGTGGTCTACTATGTGTGGGCCGCCGTGCATGTGGGCGCCCCGCATCGGAAAGTCACTTTTGCCGTGCCCACGGGCAACTTCGGCAATGTGTTCGCCGGTTTCGTGGCGAGCAAGATGGGTCTGCCGGTGGAGCGCTTCGTTGTTGGCTCCAACGCCAACGACATCCTCACGCGCTATTTCGAGACCGGAGCCATGACCGCCGCCGGCGTGGTGCCGACCTTGAGCCCGTCCATGGACATTCAGATCTCGTCCAACTTCGAACGCCTGCTGTTCGAAGCCGTTGGCCGTGACGGCGCCGCCGTTTCACGCATGATGGATCAGTTCAAGCAGAGCGGTAGCTACACGGTGGACGCGAAAGCGCACGCCGCCATGCTCTCGCAGTTCTCGGGCCAGCGTCTGGACGATACGGGCACACTCGCGTTCATCGGCGAGGTTTATAAGGCGAGCGGCTATGTGCTCGATCCGCACTCGGCGGTTGGTCTGTACGCGGCCCGCAACGCCGGACTCGAGTCGGCCATCCCCCGTATCGCTCTCGCCACCGCCCATCCGGCCAAGTTTCCGGACGCGGTCGAAAAGGCAACCGGAACAAGGCCCTCCATGCCGCCCGCCCTCGCGGATCTCTTCCATCGCCGTGAGCACTTTACAACGCTTCCAAATGACCTAGATCAGTTACGGCGATTGATCCGCGATCGCGTTTCTCACTGATTTTTCCGTAAACTTTTAGGTCCGCATGTCCGTACAGGTCACTACTCTCTCCAACGGTCTGCGCGTCGTGACCGACCGCATGTCCTCCGTCGAGACCGTTGCCGTGGGTGTGTGGGTGGCCGCCGGAACGCGCCATGAAACCGCGGACGTGAACGGCATCTCGCATCTTCTCGAGCACATGGCCTTCAAGGGGACCGCGCGCCGCTCGGCCCAAGCCATCGCCGAAGAGATGGACAACGTGGGCGGGCAGCTCAACGCCTACACCAGCCGCGACCACACCGCCTATTTCGCGAAGGTGCTGAAAGAGAATTTGCCGCTCGCGGTCGATATCCTTTCGGACATTCTCCTGAACTCCACCATGGACGCCGAGGAACTCGCGCGTGAGCAGCATGTGGTGGTGCAGGAGATCTATCAGGCGGACGATACGCCCGACGACATCATCTTCGACCACCATCAGGCGACCGCGTTCCCCAATCAGCCCATGGGTTGGCCGGTGCTCGGCAAGGAACCGATCGTGCGATCAATTACGTCGGACCGCCTGAAGGCCTACATGGCCGGCAACTATGCCGCCGACAGCATGGTGGTCTCGGCGGCCGGCAACGTCGATCACGATGTTTTCGTGGCCCTGATCGAGAAGGCCTTCGGATCGCTGCCGAAGCATTCCGCCGTCAGCGAAGTGCCGAGCCATTATAATGGCGGCGACTACCGCGAGAAACGCAAGCTTGAGCAGGTTCATCTTGTGCTCGGCTTCGGCGGCCTCGCGTACGACGATACGGATTTCTACAATCTCGGCGCGCTTTCGACCCTGCTTGGCGAGGGCATGTCTTCGCGCCTGTTCCAGGAGATCCGCGAGAAGCGCGGCCTCGCCTATACGGTATACTCGAACACGCAGTCGTTCTCGGACTGCGGCATCTTCTCGATCTACATGGGAACGGGCCGCGCCGACGTGCCGAAGCTGATCCCGGTGCTGTGCGACGAGATCAAGAAAATCCACGACGGCGTGACCCAGGATGAGGTGAAGCGGGCCCGCGCGCAGATCAAGTCGGGTCTGCTCATGTCCCTCGAAAGCCCTTCGAGCCGTTGCGGCCAGCGCGCCCGTCAAATCATGATCTACGGACGGCCGCTTTCGACCGATGAGATCATCGCCAAGGTGGAAGCGGTGGACTGCGCCGGCATCACGCGCACCGCGGGCCGCATCTTCGCGAGCGCTCCGACCATGGCGGCGCTGGGTGAGCTGAAGACCTTGGAAAGCCTCGACGCGATCCGTGCGCGGCTGAACTAAAAGTTGCGGCGTAGTTCCGTTCGCCCGTTGCGCCGCGCATCCCATCACGCAAGCGGTTTGTTTTGGCTACGCGTGTCCGACGTCGGTGGATAGGCGGTGCGGCGCGATGCCGAGGCGCGCCAGCGCCAGCTCCCACTTGTGGTCATAACCTTCGGAGAACAGCAGGTCCAAGTCGGAGGGCACGGATAACCACGCGTTACGCTTGATCTCATCGTCGAGTTGGTTCGGGCCCCAGCCCGAATAGCCGAGCGCCATCAGGTTCTGGTGCGGACCGTACCCCTCAGCAATGTCCTTCAAGATTTCCGTGGTCGCGGAAAGCGCGACGTCTTCATTGACCATCACGGTGCCGTTCTTCTGGTAGTCGGCGGAATGCAGGACGAAACCGCGCTGCACTTCAACGGGCCCGCCGCGGTGTACATGGATCTGCGCGCAATTGTTGGAGCGCGCCGTGATCTTCAACTGACCGAGGATATCGGTGAAACGAAGGTCGTTGAGCGGCTTGTTGACGATCAGGCCCATCGCGCCTTCGGACGAGTGCGCGCAGACATAGATCACGGTGCGGTGAAAGCGAGGGTCGGCCATCGTCGGCATCGCGACGAGGAACTGGCCCGTCAGGTAACCCGAAGTCTGTAACATTGCTCTACCCATGGCGTCCTCTGACTCATGCATTTGATCGTCCTAACGCAGAGATGGGGGCCTCGGTTCGCATTCTCCAGCTACGCCGATATTTTACCTTAATTGGCGCGCGTTTTGTTCAGAAGATTTGTGAGCCACTTGTAAACGACGGGACTTAGGCGCGGAATTTCGCCGCTTCCGCGCGCGCAAGCTCATCGACACGCTCGTTTTCGATGTGACCGGCGTGGCCTTTAACCCACTTCCACGTCACGTCGTGCCCCAATCTTGCGGTATCGAGCGCCTGCCACAGGTCGGCGTTCTTCACGTCCTTTTTATCGGCTGTCTTCCAGCCTTTCTTCTTCCAGCCGTGAATCCATTCGGTGATGCCCTTCAGGACATACTGACTGTCGGTATAGACGATGACCGCACAGCCGCGCGTGAGCTTCGAGAGGCCCTGAATCACGGCCATCATTTCCATGCGGTTGTTGGTGGTCTGCGCTTCGCCACCGGCGAATTCCTTCTCGGCGCCCTTATAACGCAGGATCGCCGCCCAGCCGCCCGGCCCCGGATTGCCCAGGCACGCGCCATCGGTGAACAGCTCGACCGTGTTCGAGTCCGGCGCCGCCGAGTCCTTGGCCGGCATCAGGTCAGCCCGTACTCGCCGATACTTTTCACCTGGCGGTGAAAGTTCAGCTTGTGCAGATACTCGCGCGGGTCCTTCGGCTTCACGAGCGCGCCGGGCGGCGTGTTCACCCAGTCATAGAGACGCGTGAGCATGAAGCGGAGCGCCGAGCCGCGCGCGAACAGGGGAAGGAACTCTTTCTCCATTTCGGACAGCGGACGCACGGCCTCGTAGGACGCGAACATCCGGTTCGCCTTGGTGCTGTTGAACTCGCCGGTCGGCTCGAAGCACCAGGCGTTGAGGCAGATGGCGACGTCGTAGGCCAGAAAATCGGTGCAGGCGAAATAGAAGTCGATCAGGCCCGAGCATTTGCCGTCGAGGAAGAAGACGTTGTCGGGGAAGAGGTCGGCGTGGATCACGCCGGAGGGAAGACCGGGCGATGACCTGAGCGCCGGCCATGCGGCGCTTAAGGTTTCAAGCTCGCCGCGCATGAGGCCGGGCAGGCTGGGATCGAGCTTCGCCGCCGTCTCCTCGCTGATCTTACCGACGAGGGTGCGCCACCCCTCGACCGAGAGATTGTTCGCCCGCGTGCCCTCGAAGGAGAGCCCCGCGTTGTGGAGCTTGGCCATGGCGGCGCCGAGTTCGGCGCAGTGCTCGGCGGTGATGCGCCGCGGCCAGATGCCGCGCAGGAAGGTGATGATGGCGCCCGGACGCCCGGCGATGGTGCGCAGGGCCTGCCCGTCCCGGCCCTTGATCGGCACGGGGCAGGCCACGCAGCCCATCGTGGCGAGATGCTCCATGAAGCCCAGGAAAAACGGCAGATCCTTCGGGTCGACCCGTTTCTCATAGAGGGTGAGGATGTACGGGCCCCGGGTGGTCTCGATGAGGAAATTGGAGTTCTCGACCCCTTCGGCGATGCCCTTGCAGCTCACGATCTCGCCGATGTCATAGGCGGCGGAGAGGGCTTCGAGGTCGTCGTCGGAAACTTCGGTGTAAACGGCCATATTCTGTTCAGATGGCCCCCGCGGACGGATTGGGGGCGGCAAATACGATTAAGTGTGGGCAAGCCGGGGCCATAGAATCACAAAACCGATGAAAAAGCGCACTTTTTTCGTTCGGCCGTCATGGGCGTTATGCAGCTTCTAGAGCTTGCGCCGGGGTGCCCGGCGTGCAAATTTCGCCCCACTTTTAAGGGTTAACGCCTTCCCGGACTGGCTCTGCCGTATGCACATGTTTTCCGTTTCCCGCGCCCGCGCCCGCGTCCTTCTCCTGACGGGCGCCGCTGTCGCGCTTCTCGCGGCCTGCACGCCCGACCGCACCATCCCGCCGTGTCCGAACGTGCGCGTCGACAACGTGACCGCGAACCTCACGCAGTTCCGCGATGGTCCCGGCCGTGAAGTCAGCGATATCGCCTATCAGGCGGAGATCGTGAACTACAAGGGCACCTGCACCCAGGACCTCGACAAGAACAACGTCGAAGGCACCGCCGAAGTCGAAATGGAAATCGAGATGGCCATGGCCACCGGTCCGGCCGCCGCCGCCGGCGAGGTTCCGCTCTACTACTTCGTCGCCATCCCGCAGTTGTTCCCGGACGCCGCCGGCAAGCAGATTTTCGAAGTGCGCCGCAAGAGCCCGGGCGGGGCGTCCAAGGTCGAACGCTGGACCGAGCATGTCACGCTGACGCTGCCGGTGACCAAGACGCGTCCGTCCGCCGGTTACGACATCTATGTGGGCTTCCAGCTCACCGACGCGCAGCTCGCGTTCAACCGCACGCGTCAGCGGTAGTCCACGGCGATATAAGCCTGGCGATATCGAAGGCCGCGCGGCGCCCCCGCAGCGGCCTTCATTTTTGTTGCGACACTTGCGACAGCGACACTTGGTGAAATCTTTTCGGCAGGTGAAGGACTTAGGCGCCTTTCGCGGTGTTTGCGACACTTTGCGACACTTTGCGACACTTCGGTCTCCGGCCGCGTTCGGGCGCTCCGCGCCGCCGCGGTGCATGGGGCTTGATTCACACTTTCAAATAACACGCGAAACAACACGTCAAAGAGCCGCGTGCGCGAAGGCTAAATGCGCTGGCGTGAATCGTGCGCTTTTCCGCGTGAAAATTGGGGAAATTATTTGCGCGGCGCGCGAATTTTGTGCCCCACGAAAAATCGGAAATATGCATCGGGCGAGTCGAGATCGCAGGGGAATGCGAGACTAAAATGGGCCGCCCGCGGCGGCGCGGAAATCATATCAGATAAAAATTCGCGCGATCGTTGGTGTGCGGGGTGAGGGCCAGTTCGCGAAATTATATCTGATATGATTTCCGCCGGTGGCGGTCGAGAGGCCCTAACCGCACCCTTCCACGAGCTGCACGGCTTCGGCGTTGCCGGCGTGGGCGCCGGTGATGTTCGTGCCGTCGGTGACGTAGCGGATGGCGCGTTTTTTGTCGGGGGTGAAGACCGTCAAATACTGGGCGCCCGTCTCGTGGTCGTATTTGTGAGGCTGGACCTCGACGTTATCGCCGTAGGCCGCGAGGACCTTGGCGGCGGGATCGCCGAGGTGGAGGCCGTGCTCCAAGGGGACGGCGGCTTCACGCGCTTCGATCCTTTGCAGCACGCCGTCTTGGATCATGAGCGCGAGCCGTGGGCCTTCGTTGCTGTCGATGTAAAGGCAGGCGCCGGGATCGACGCCCTCGGGCGGCGTCATGCCGAACGCGGCGTGAAGTTCCTGAAGGGTCATGCCCATGCGAAAGGGCGCGATGCCGTCGGGGCCGAGAGACGGCGCGGCGGGCGCGGGATCGTCGCCGCAGGCGGCGAGGGCGAGCAGCGCGGCGGCGAAAAGAGCTCTCATAGACTTATCCACAGGCGAAAGCTCATTTGGTTATACACGCACAAGATATCCACAACATTCGGTGTGGCGCGGCGGCCCGTGCATTGACCCTGCCTTCCGAATCAGCCCACACTCTCATGACCTTATCCCCCCGTGGAAGAGACCGGCATGGCACGTCCGCCGGCGCCGAAGGAGCAACCGCCCTCGGAAACTCTCAGGCAAAAGGACCGCGGGGGATTGGTACTCTGGAAAGCAGAACGCGGACTCTCGTCCGTGGTTCTCACCGAAGATGTAAGCCGGTGCGTTTTCTCGAATGACACGGGAAAAACGCGAACTCCGGTGAATCTTTCAGGTTTTCCGACAGAGGGGGGCGCCGCGACAGATGGACTCTGAGTCCCTTTTGGGGAGTCCGTTTTGCTCCCGGGCGTGAACCTCTTTTTGGAGAACCGTGTGGCTGATCCGACTGGTCCCTTGAAACATACGCCGCTCGACGCCCTGCATCTGTCGCTGGGCGCGAAGATGGTGCCCTTCGCCGGTTACAGCATGCCCGTGCAATATCCGCTCGGCGTGCTGAAGGAGCATGTGCATACGCGCACGGAGACTGGATTATTCGATGTCTCGCACATGGGCCAGGGCGAACTGTCGGGCGAGGATGTGGACGCGGCGCTGGAAGCCCTGGTGCCCGGCGATCTCAAGAGCCTGAAGCCCGGCCAAATCCGCTACACCGTGCTGCTCAACGAAGACGGCGGCATCCTCGACGATCTAATGGTGACCCGCCCGGCCGAAGTGGGCAAGGAGCGCACGCTTTATCTGGTCGTCAACGCCGCCTCCAAGGATCAGGACTTCGCCCACATCGCCGCCAAGCTCAAAGGTAAGGCGATGCTGGTGCGTCACGAGGATGCGGCGCTCTTGGCGCTGCAGGGCCCGTCGGCGGCGAAGGTGCTCGCGAAATTCATTCCGTCGGCTGCGTCCATGGGTTTCATGACCAGCCGCGTGGAAACATTCGAAGGCGTGCCGGTGCGCCTGTTCCGCTCCGGTTATACGGGCGAGGACGGTTATGAGATTTCCGTGCCGGCGGATAAGTCCGAGCAGGTGGCGCGGCGTTTGCTGGCCGAACCCGGTGTTGCCGCGATTGGCCTGGGCGCGCGTGATTCGCTGCGCCTTGAAGCGGGCCTGTGTCTGTACGGCAGCGACCTCGACACCACGACGACCCCTGTCGAGGCCGGGTTGTCGTGGGTGATCGGCAAGCGCCGCCGCACCGAAGGCGGTTTCCCGGGCGCGGATAAAATCCTCAAGCAGTTGAGCGACGGCGCGGCCAAGACGCGCGTCGGTATCCAGCCGCTTGGCAAAGCGCCCGCGCGCGCTCACACCGAAATCCAAGATACGAACGGCAACAAGATCGGCGAGATCACCTCGGGCGGCTTCGGCCCCACGGTGAACGCGCCGGTCGCCATGGGCTATGTCGATTCCAAATTCGCCGCGCACGGCACCAAGGTGAATCTCATCGTGCGCGGACAGGCCCTTCCGGCCGAAGTCGCGCCGCTGCCGTTCGCGCCGCATCGCTATTTCAAAGCTAAGAACTAGGACTAGGGGAGAGTTTCATGAGCGTTCGTTTCACCAAGGATCACGAGTGGATCAAGGTCGATGGAAAAATCGGCACCGTCGGGATCACCCAGTATGCCCAGGCTCAACTCGGCGACATCGTGTTCGTCGAAGTGCCGGCGGCCGGTAAGGCGCTGAAGGCCGGCGGCGAAGCGGCGGTGGTCGAATCCGTGAAGGCCGCGAGCGAGGTCTACACGCCGGTCAGCGGCACCGTGAAGGAAGGCAACGCCGCGCTGCCCGACGCGCCGCAGACCGTGAACGAAGACCCGCAAGGCGCGGGCTGGTTCTTCAAGATCGAGCTGTCGAACCCCGGTGAGCTCGATGGGCTCATGGATCAGGCGGCGTATGAGAAATACGTGGAAGAGCTGTCGCACTAAGGGGCAACGAGCGCTGTGATGGATGGATTGCCCGCATGAAGCGGGCAATGACAAACAAAAACGTAGAGGATCGCGACGATGCGTTATCTACCTCTCTCCGAGACCAATCGCCGGGACATGCTGGCGGAGATCGGCGCGGGGTCCGTGGACGAGTTGTTCAAGGACCTGCCGAAGAAGGCTTTGGCATCGGCGCGGTTCGATCTGCCGAAGACCATGAGCGAGATCGAGGTGGAACGCGCGCTCGGGACCATGGCGGCGAAGAACATGAATTGCGCCGCGAGCCCCGCCTTCCTCGGCTGCGGCAACTACCGCCACCATACGCCGGCTTCGCTGGATTACATCATCCAGCGCGGCGAATTCCTGACGGCCTACACGCCGTACCAGCCGGAGATCAGCCAAGGCACGCTGCAGGCGATCTTCGAATTCCAGACCCAGGTCGCGCTCATCACCGGCATGGAAGTGGCCAACGCCTCGATGTACGACGGCGCGACGGCCTGTGCCGAAGCGGTGGCGATGGCGTGCCGCGTCACCAAGCGCAACCAGGCGCTGATCTCGGGCCGCGTGCATCCTCACTATAGGGATGTCACCAAGACCCAGATGAAGTTCCTGGACGTGGACGTCGAATGCCTGGCGCCGGACCCGTACGGCGTCGAGGACCTGATCGGCCGTCTCACGCCGGACCTCGCCTGCGTGGTCGTGCAGACCCCGGGTTTCTTCGGTCATCTGTCGGACTACACCGCGCTGGGCGAAGCCTGCCACAAGGCGGGCGTGCTGCTGGTGGTGTGCGTGACGGAACCTGTCTCCCTCGGACTCGTGAAATCGCCGGGCGCCATGGGCGCGGACATCGTGGTGGGCGAAGGCCAATCGCTGGCCGGTCCCATGAGTTTCGGGGGGCCTGGCGTCGGCCTGTTCGCGACGCGCGAGAAGTTCCTGCGCCAGATGCCGGGACGCCTGTGCGGCGAGACGACCGATGAAGACGGCCGCCGCGGCTGGGTACTGACCCTGTCCACGCGCGAGCAGCATATCCGCCGTGAGAAGGCGACGTCGAACATCTGCACCAACTCGGGCCTCATCGCGCTCGCCTTCTCGGTGCATATGACGCTGCTGGGCGAAGCGGGCTTCAAGCGCCTGGCCGAACTCAATCACGCCACGGCCTGCGATCTCGCCGACAAGCTCGAAGGCGTGAAGGGCGTGAAGCTTCTTCCGTCCGCTTTTTTCAATGAATTCGCGATCGCGCTGCCGAAACCGGCGGTGGACGTCGTGGAGGCGCTTGCGAAGAAGGGCGTGCTCGGCGGCGTGCCGGCCTCGCGTTTCTATCCGACCTATCCGGAACTCGCGAACGTCATGATCGTGTGCGCGACCGAGACCAACAGCGCGGAGGATCAGGTCAAACTTGTGACGGCGCTGAAGGAGGTGCTGTCATGACCTTGCCGGCCACCGCGAGCGGCCATAAGGGCCTCCAGTTCGAACAGAACCTGATCTTCGAACAAGACACCCCGGGCATGACGGCGGTCGACCTGCCGGCGCTGCCGACCTCGAAGCAACGCCTCGGCGACGTGAAGCGCAGCGGATCTATTGGGTTGCCGGGCCTCTCGGAGCCGGAAGTCGTGCGCCATTACACGCGCCTCTCGCAGAAGAACTATTCGATCGATTCCGGCTTCTATCCCTTGGGTTCGTGCACCATGAA
The DNA here is from genome assembly GCA_020160875.1 of Pseudomonadota bacterium. GTDB lineage: Bacteria > Pseudomonadota > Alphaproteobacteria > Rhodospirillales > Rhodospirillaceae > SHVO01. The sequence continues at coordinate 4,481 of JAIUPE010000026.1, read as the reverse complement.
GCACAACCCGCGCCTCAACGAGAAGATGGCGCGGCTCCCTGGTTTTGCCGAGATCCATCCGTTCCAGCCGGTCTCGACCGTGCAGGGCGCGATGGAGCTGATCGACACCACGGCGCGCTGGCTCACGGAACTCACGGGCATGGCGGCGGTGGCGATGTCGCCGGCCGCGGGCGCGCACGGCGAATTCTGCGGGCTGATGTGTATCCACGCCGCGCATGACGCGAACGGTCAGGCGCAGCGCAACGTCATCATCGTTCCGGAATCCGCGCACGGCACCAACCCCGCGACGGCGGCGCTGTGCGGCTACACGGTGGAATCGATCCCCGCGAACGATGAAGGCCGCGTCGATCTCGCGGTGCTGAAGGCCAAACTCGCCGAGCACGGCGATACGGTGGCGGCGGTGATGATCACCAACCCGAACACCTGCGGGCTGTTTGAACGCGAGTGCATCGAGATCGCCGAGGCGGTCCATGCGGCGGGCGCTTACTTCTACATGGACGGCGCGAACTTCAACGCCATCGTCGGCCGCCTGAAGATCGCCGATCTCGGCGTCGACGCCATGCACATCAACCTGCATAAGACTTTCTCCACGCCGCACGGCGGCGGCGGTCCGGGCGCGGGCCCGACGGTGCTGTCGGCGAAGCTTGCGCCGTTTGCCCCCGTGCCGATAGTGGTGAAGGCTGCTGAAGGTTACGCGGTCGAAGAACACGCCGGCTTCGGCGCGGCGAAACAGGCGCTGGGCCGCATGAAGGGTTACCACGGCCAGTTCGGTGTGTTCGTGCGCGCGCTCAGCTACATGATGAGCATGGGCGCCGACGGCCTGAAGCAGGCCTCCGGCGACGCGGTGCTGAACGCCAATTATGTCATGGCGCGTCTGTCGAGCGAACTCACCCCGGCCTTTGAAGGTCCGTGCATGCACGAGTGCGTGTTCGACGACCGCTTCCTGAAGGGCACGGGCGTGACCACGCTGGATATCGCCAAGGCGCTGATCGACGAGGGTTTCCATCCGCCGACGATGTACTTCCCGCTGGTGGTGCATGGCGCGCTGCTGATCGAGCCCACGGAAACCGAAAGCAAGGCGGCGCTGGATCAGTTCGTGACCTCGCTGCTGTCCTTGGCCCGTAAAGCCAAGGAAGGCCGCGCGGCGGAATTCCAGGCCGCGCCGCAACTCAGCCCGCGCCGGAGGCTGGACGAGACGAAAGCTCCGCGCCGTCCGGTGCTGCGCTGGACGCCGCCGGCGACCGACGGGGCGAAACAGGCGGCGGAGTAGCCCTCGCGTTCTGGCCGTCCTTGCGCCCGTCAGGGCGCGAGGATCCAGGGGTTTTCTGTTTTATAAACCAGAAAAGAGAAACCGCTGGGCCTGGGCCCTTTGGCGGGCGATGGCCCGGCGGTTAAATAATGCGCGCCTGAGCGCGCGGCTAAATGATGCGCGCCTACGCGCGCGGCCAATGACAGGGCGTGTGGGATCGCCGTTAGGCGGCCCCGCCTCATCTTAAGCCAACAAAAAAGCCCGCTGTCTCCAGCGGGCTTTTTCGTTTTTGTATCCTAGAAGGCTCTAATGCAGCTTGCCCGCGAGATCGCCGATGGCCTTTTCGGTCAGGGCGTCGCGCTTGGCGCCGTCGAGGCTCTTGGCGATGACGGCTTCCGCCGCCGCCAGGGCCGCGTCGACGGCGGTGTTGCGCACCTGGGTCAGGGCCTGGGCTTCGCTTTGGGCGATGCGTTGCAGGGCCTGTTCCTTACGGCGGGCGAGGGCGTGCTCGAGGTCCTTCTCGGCCTGTACCTTGAGGCGCGCAGCTTCAGCCTTCGCGGCGGAAATGATCTTCTCCGCTTCGGCCATGGCGTCGCGCTGCTTGCGCTGGTACTCGGCGAGAAGCGCCTGGGCGTCTTCGCGCAGCTTGCGGGCTTCTTCGATCTGCGTGCGGATCTTGGCCGCCCGGGCATCGAGACCGGACGTGACGGCGGCGGCGACCTTCTTGAAGGTCAGCAGAACCACCAGCACGAAGGCCAGCGCAACCCAGAACTCGGGATTGGAGAACATGTTACTTGGTCTCCTTCAGCGCCGCGGTCACGGCGGCGTCCAAGTCCGCTTGAGACGGAGAAAGGCCGGCCAGCTTGGCCACCACGTCCTTGGCCGTGTCCGCCGCGATGCCGCGCAAGGACGCGAGCGCGTCCTCCTTGGCCTTCGCGATACGGGCTTCGGCTTCGGCGACCTGCTTCCCCACGACTGCGGAGAGTTCGGCCGTCCGCGCGTCGGCGGTGGCTTTGGCTTCGCTGGTGACGGCGCGCATGTGATCGCCCGCCTGATCGCGGGCGGCCGCCATGGCCTTCTCGTAGGCCTGCACCGCCTGATCGGTCTCGCCCTTCAGCGCCAGCGCCCGGTCCAGGTCTTCCTGGATGACACGGGCACGCTGGTCGAGAACCTCGCCGATGCGAGGCACGGCAATCTTCGCGACCACCCAATAGAGGAGCGCGAAGGTCACCACCAACCAGAAGATCTGGGAGCTAAAGGTGGAGGGGTCGAACTGCGGCATGGCGCCTTAGCCTTCTTGTTAGTTGTCTCAGTCCTGCCGGATTAATCGAACAATTAACCGAACAGGATGATGAGCGCGATCACGAGCGCGAACAGCGAGGTCGCTTCCGAGAGCGCGAAGCCCAGGAACGCCGGGGTGCGGAGCGTGTCGGCCATGGACGGGTTACGGGCAACCGCGTTCATGTACTGCGCCCACACCTGACCCACGCCGATACCGCCGCCGAGCACGCCGATAGCCGCCAGGCCCGCGCCGATCATCTTCGCTGCTTCTGTTTCCATGGTAATTCCCCTTTCCGAGGTGAGTGAGTTGGAGTGATAGGTTGGTAATTGAACGGATTAATGCAGGTGGATCGCGTCGTTCAGGTAAATGCACGCCAGGAGCGCGAACACATAGGCCTGAATGAACGCAACCATGATCTCAAGGAACGTCACGCCGAAGACGGCGAGGAACGGCACCCAGCCGAAGGCGAAGCCCAGCGCGATGACAAAGCCGGCGAGCACCTTGAGGAGCACATGCCCGGCCAGCATGTTCGCGAACAGACGCAGGCTGAGGCTGAACGGACGGATGAGGTACGAGAACACTTCCAGCGGCACCAGGATGAAGGCCATCCACAGGGGCGTGCCCGGCGGCAGGAAGAGCGAGAAGAAGTGCAGGCCGTGGCGGGCGAAGCCGATGATCGTGACGGCGAAGAAGATGAAGAACGCGAGGGCCGCCGTCACCGCGATGTGCGAGGTGAAGGTGAACGCGTAGGGCATCAGGCCGAGGATGTTGCCGAACAGGATGAACAGGAACAGCGTGAAGATGAAGGGGAAATACTTCATCCCTTCCTTGCCGGTGTTCGAGACCACCATATCCTGCACGAAGGAGTACAGGAGCTCGGCGGTGGATTGCAGACGGCCCGGGACCATCGTGCGGGCCCGCGTCGCGCCCCAGAAGAGCAGCGCCGACAGGGCGATGGCGAAGGTCATGAACAGGGCGGAATTGGTGTAGCTGAGATCGAGCCGGCCGACCTGGATCGGGATCAGCGGCTTGATGGTGAACTGTTCCATCGGACCATGTTGTTCATGGGCCGCTTCGCCATGTTCCGCGCCGGTTGCGATGTGTTCTTCAGCCATCGTTCGTCCATGCCTTCAGAGCTAGCAGCTACTCGTCATCATCATCCCAGGCTTTCGGCGGCGCCTTAGGCGTCTCGGCCGTCTTGCCTGATGCGGCGTCCGCCGCGTCTTTCTCTCTCACCGCGCGGCCCAGGCCGATTTTCTCATCGAGGCCCCGGCTGACACGCAGCGTATTCATCACTCCGGCCGCGAAACCGACGGAAACAAAGGCCAATGTGAAAATCGGCATCGTTTCCAGCCAATTGTCGAGAAGCAATCCGATCCCGACACCCGCGAGCACGGAGACCAAAAGCTCGATGCCAATCCGCATCCCGAGGCCGAGCCCTTGTGACTGGGCCGCCTGCGACGCTTCCTTGGCGGCCTTCACCGCGCGCTCCTCGCGCACCACGGCAAGACGGGCCTCGACGCTCTCCAAACTTGGAGGGACTGGGCTCGGCTTGTCGTCACGGTCGGACATGGCTGAAGGGTCCTATTGAAAAGGCGGGCACCAGACAAAGCCCGCCGTACGTATCAAAAGCCCCCGCCCCCGCCAACCGCCGCCATTTCGCAGCGGTCCCGGAAAGCCCCGGAAACGTTGACAAAAACGGCTCTCGCAGCGCGATAAGCGCGCGGAACATATGGGGTGGGGTGGGGGGTGTCAAGGATATAGGTGGTATAGCTAACCCCTTGATTTCGCTGGGCTTAAAGCCCTGAAAAAGCGCGGTTTATTTCAAGAAGCCGGTGACCAGGCGCACGAAAGTGTCGGGGTCCTCCAGGTACGCTCGCCTTCTTCGTCCAGCGTGTCCAGTTCGACGCCAACCAGCGGGTACAGCGACGCGCTTTCGTTGAGGTTGAC
>JAIUPE010000025.1 GCA_020160875.1 Pseudomonadota bacterium | reverse complement strand
TAGTAAATCGCAGCATTTGACGGACTCACAAGCGCAGCTTCGCGAAACCGCATCGCCGGCAACTCAGTAGCTTCCGCGGAACGCATTAGCCCTAAGTAACTGGACTGCACCAAAGCAAGCGCAAGGAGTACGCTTCGTGTGCGGTTTGTGGCGGAACCACACTTAGCTGCTCGAGCTTCACATGGCTCTCCCGAGAAGCTCCTTCCGGGCCGACGAATAACAGTGCGCGCCATGTTTTGCGTTTTCGTCATGGGATCCTCGCTAATCGTCGTCCGTAATAGTTACCAGGGCCGAACCGTCTGTCAGCGTGGTGTATCCATCGCCGGCAGTGATATTCACCAGGAACGTTTCGTCACCTTCCGCGGAAGTATCCTGCGCCGTCGTAATCTCGATAGTGGCGGTCGTATCACCTGGCGCGAAGACCACGTAGCCGGATTTCGACGTGTAATCATCTGCACTTTGAGCCGTGCTATCGGCCGTGGTGTACGGGATGTATTGCCAGAACCCAGCAACCGACCGGGTTAGGGTTAGAGTCGCACTTCCCCCTTCGGCCACGGTTTGGTCAGCAATTGAGATGTTCGTAGCGCTATCGTCGTCGACAATCTTCACCTTGGCGGACGGCTGGGAAATTCCTGGATTGTTCGAGCCATTGTGCTCTAAGTAAATCCAGAGATACTCGTCCCCCTCGACTACCGTATCCTGCGTCGCGGTTATTGACTTCGTCACGCTCGTCACGCCAGAGCCAAATGTCACCGTGTCGACGTAATCACCGCTCGAATTACTTGGGGAATAGTCCGAGTAGGCGGCAGTGCCCGTACGCGTATGATACTTAATTGTTTGACTGTTCGACGTTGAGCCTGTGCGAGTGAACGTTACGTTCACCGACGATCCTTCCGTTACGGTGGCATTAGCGACACTAATCTGAGAGGTAGCCGCGCCTGTGTCTGCGATCGTCACCAGTGCGGACTGCGGCGTACCAATGGTGGCGCCGTTCGTAACCGAGGTCATGAGGACGGTGAGGGTTTCATCGACCTCTGAGTAACCATCCGCCAGCGTTTCTATTGAAACCGTCTTGCTCGTCTCGCCGGCTGCGAACTGAACGACGCTGTCGCTAACAGGAATATAGTCCGCTGAACCGCTGGTCTGCGTCGTACCGTTCAGCACGGACACACTCACATTATGCGTCGACGCTGTATCGCCCGTGCGGTTGATGGTCACCGTCGCCGTCTGGCCTTCGGTGACCGTGACGTTCCCCGCAAATGCAAAACTTACCGGCGATGTGGGCGGAACAGTACCTGGGGGCGTTCCATCATCATCAATGATGCGGACACGCGCGATAGGATCGGAGAAACCCGGGTATCCGCTGTTATCACGATACGCGTAGACCCATAAATACTCGTCGCCCTCGACAGCTGTATCTTGTGTCGTCGTCAGAGTGATCGTTTGAAGGTTTGAATTTGAACCCCATACCTGACCGGCCCCCACTGAGTGGTCCGGGGCGCATGTTAGTTTAGCGGTCGGATTTCGACCAGCGGCTGGATGGCCGGCCGTGTGCCCGGCAACGAGTCATGCGAGGCCAGCCAAGAGATGACCTCTGGTGCCGGTGGTCGGTAGCCCAACGATGAGTGCGGCCGGACGTTGTTGTAGTATTTGCGCCATTGCTCGATCACGATCTTGGCCTCGGCGAGGCTGTAAAACATCTCGCCATTCAAGAGTTCGTCACGCAGCTTGCCGTTGAAGGATTCCACGTAGCCGTTCTCCCATGGACTGCCGGGCTCGATGTAAGCAGTCTTGGCGCCGACAGCCGCAATCCATTCACGCAGTGCCATCGCGACGAACTCGGGCCCATTATCAGAACGAATGTGCTCCGGGACGCCTCTGACGATGAACAGATCGCAGAGGGCAGAGATGACGTCGGTTGAGTTGAGCCGTCTGGCGACCTTGATCGCCAGGCACTCTCGGGTGAACTCGTCGATGATGCACAACATGCGATACGCCTTTCCATCGTGGGTGCGGTCGGCGACGAAGTCGTAAGACCAGACATGGTTGGGCCGTTCCGGCCTGAGACGGATGCACGATCCGTCATTGAGCCAGAGACGCCCGCGCTTGCGTTGCTTGGTGGGAACCTTCAGCCCCTCACGCCGCCAGATGCGTTCAACCCGCTTGTGGTTGACCGTCCAACCCGCCGCCTTCAGCATCTTGGTGATCCGGCGATAGCCGAACCTGCCGAACTGGCGGACCAGTTCGATGATGTCCGCGACCAGCGCGGCTTCATCATCGGGCGTCGTGGGAACCTTGCGCTGCGTGGACCGATACTGACCAAGAACCCGGCAAGCCCGGCGTTCCGAGACACCTAGTTCCTTGGTCACATGATCCACGCAGGCACGGCGGCGTGCGGGGCTTAGAAGTTTCCCTTGGCGGCCTCGCGAAGGATCTGCTTGTCCAGCGTCAGGTCGGACACGGCCCGGCGCAGCCTGGCGTTCTCCGCCTCAAGCTCCTTAAGCCGCTTCACTTGGTCGCCCTTCAGGCCGCCATACTCGTTCCGCCAACGGTAGTACGTCACCTCAGTCACGCCGATCGCCCGAATCGCATCCGCCAGGACCTTGCCCTGGCCGCATAGAACCTCAACCTGTCGCAGCTTCGCGACGATCTCTTCCGCCGAATGCCTCTTTCTCGCCATCGTGGTCCTCCTTGGAAAAACCATACCTCAGGATGGACCACTTCAAAGGGGGCAGCTCAGTCCGGCGCTCGTCGCTAAATACTCAGCGTGAACGCGCGCTCGAAGTCGCGCAGTCGCTACTAGACGAGCAACTAGCGCTCAGTATTGGGGTAGCAGGACAAACTTCTGGGGCTGCTAGTCCAAACTTTAGCTGGCGGATCGAGCGGGCTCTGCGGCCGATCGCGCAACCAACAATCGGCTTCGCCTGGACGCAAGTAGATGTTGCAGTGACCGTTGACTGGGCATCAGCAAGCGGTCCTAACACTGTGCGTCTTGATGCCGTCATGCTGGCTCCCCTTCCCTAGATTCCGCCGCTTCGATCACGATGCGTTGGAAAGTGGCTATCCGTTTCTTGGAACTAAACTAGAACCTTAATGGGGACACTGAAATCAACGGGTTATCTGGCCTCGTTCCATAAATATTCCCTCGAACGCAACTTATGCGACAGATGTCGACTTCTATGGCCGACTTCGTTCATCATCCATCGAACATTAGGGGCGGCGAAACAGGCTATTTCGGATTTAGTTCAAGAGATTGTCCGGTTCATTGGGAGCCTCATAGCCTCCCGATTTATCGGCTTCTCCCCCTTGTTGCCATCGCCCGCGGTACGGTGCTCAAGGAACCTTGCCGCTTTCCGAGCCGCTTTACTCAAGCTTAGGATGAGGAGCCAGCCCTCGTCCCATTCGCCGCTTGCACTGTATCGCGGATAATATTGTGATGACAGATCACTTCGCGAACGATGAAACTGAGAAATTTCTCTGCAAATTCGGGATCAAGCTCGGCATTGCTCGCCAACGCGCGCAGTCGATCGATTTGGAATTTTTCCCGAGTTGGATCGGCAGGCGGCAAATTATGCGCCGCTTTTAGCGCTCCCACGCGCTGCGTGCACCGGAATCTCTCTGCGAGCATGTAAATGATAGCAGCATCGATATTGTCGATGCTTTTACGAAGCTCTAGCAGCTGAGCTGGGATGGGAGACTCATTATTCATTGATTCTGCTCAACTCAGTTTTCATCTATCGCACGCCGCGACGGAAAACTACGGCCTCAAAAGATCCAAGTGGCTAACCCCAAGGGACTGCGCCAGCTCATAAACAGTCACGACTGTGGGATTGCGCCGACCGTTCTCCAGGCCGCTCAAATACTGTTGGCTGAAGCCGGACAGTTCAGCGAACTGCTCCTGGCTCAGCTCCTTCTTTAGTCGCAGTCGCTTCACATTGCGGCCGACGATCTTGCGCATGTCCATACGCCAAGATCGGCCCAATACATACTATAAGTTTATCAACTATAGTATGTATTTTGCTGGACTTGGTGACAAAACGACGGAACCATTGGGGAGTAGTTCAGGCCAGCTTCGGAGGAATAATCATGAACGTCGCAGGTATCGTGGCCGCGTTAACGCTGGCCTATTCGGGGACGCCTGATCAGCGTCACCTGCACTACACAGCGGCGGACACGCCTGCTGCGGCGTCGATCGAGAAGGCCTTAACCGGCTCTGATGATTTCAAGAAGTACCGTGCCGCGTTCGTAAAGTCTTCCGCACAACTTATTGCTTCGGGGCAATGCGCATTGGAAGACTTTGAGAACGTGGGCGGCTGGGTAAAATCTACAAACCACAGCAACGAGCCGGTTTACTTTACGTACTGCGGCGGAATGACCAACGCGAACCGCATCTATCTCAACGTTTCTTCAGGCCGAACATTTCGCTAGCGGTCACCAAAACTCCCGGCGCGCTTGCCCCTCGGCCCATTTCAGGAACTGTGAAACTGAGTCGACTTGATCGTCGTGCTTCCCGCCGGGAAACTGCAGCAGTTCCTTTATAAAGTCCTCAAGCCACGAGGCTTGACGGGGCAAGTGTACGCGGCCTTGCGAGATGATGGGCGTCTGTTGGATGAACCGCATTGTCTTCTCGCCCTCCACTGTCACCGCGATGGCGCCGAATCCCTCTCGATTCAACTCTTGAAGCAGGGCTTGGCCGGACGACTTGTCTTCAATGAGGACATAATTGGGACTCCACTTTGCGCGGAGCCCGAGGACGCGATTACGCAGGTCTGTGTACTCTAGGCGCTCCCGCACCACCTCAAGCAGGTAGTATTGCTTGCCGTGAGCGAGGGTCCGCATCAGCCATACAGTAGCCACCGAGTAGCTGTTCATCTCGGCGGTTTTAGACGCCGTGTCCCAGCTAATGACTACTTGGTCGCCGGCCTGCCGTACCGGCTCATAGTCATACGCCCTGAACCAATCTCTCCGGACCAAGTTTCCAGACGCGGCAACCGGCTCTTGGAGATACTGCGCCCCAAAGTTATGAGGCCCCATATCGGCCTTAATTCGCTCGAGCGCCGCGATGGACTCTCGCGCGCCGTGTAAAGCCTCTCCCGCCTTTAAGCAATAGACCGTTGAATCGCCGGTCGCGATCTCGACGTCACACTGCGCGATCGCCGGCAGGCATAGGTGCCGCCACCCCTCGCTTTTCTCTAAAACGTGGCCGGTGAGGTCATCAATGTGAAGCCGGTGCATGACCAAGACTATGCGGCCGGTATTCTTCTGATTTAAACGCGTCACGAGTGTGTTGTCGTACCAGGTGTTTACCCGGGTCCGGGCCGTCTCGGACTGCGCATCCTCCGCTTTAATGGGGTCGTCGATAATGATGAAATCCGCCCCGAACCCCGTGAGCGTACCTTCGACGGACGTCGCAAGCCGGAAGCCACCCTTTGTCGTCACGAAGTGTCCCGGAGAGCTTTTGGCGCGATCAAGTTGGGTTGACGGAAACACACGCTGATACCAGCCCGAGCGCATGACGCGTAGGCACTGCCGGGCAAGCTCCTCAGCAAGGGCCTGATTGTAGCTTACACAGATAAACTTCAGACTCGGGTCGTGCCCTAAGCACCACGCCACAAACGCGACCGACACCGAGATCGACTTCAGGCTGCGCGGAGGAATATTGATGGCCAGCCGCGTGGCGCCGCCCCAGACGCTCTCAAGCTCGTAAACGATCGCATCAAGGTGCCAATTCCAAAGAAGTCGGTCGCTGGGGCTGACCTCCCGCATTGCCTTTCGCAGGAATGACGCAAAATCCAGGCGTAGCAAAGCGTCGAGAACCTGACGGCTCTCGGCCTCAAGGTGCATGTTTATCATGCGCTTTCAGGGCCGGCTTTTGGCTTACGGCGGCGCTGAAGGAATGCTTCGACTATTGCCAGATCGTCCGCCGACAGATGCTCACTCTCAGGCTCCGCCGAGCTATACTTAGTCATAAGCTCTATAACCGCTTTCATCGCGCTTACATTGCCGCCCAGCGCTTTAGCAAAAAGCGACTTCACGGCTGCTCGTTGCTTACTGATCTTCCGTGATCCCTCGCCCTCCCGGACCAAAACCCGCTCGGCGGACTCCTCGCGGAGATCTGTTGCAAAGTTCTTTGAGTTTTTCAGGCGACCTTTGGGGTTACCGGACTGTCCTTTCTGAAACTGATTCTTCTTCGGTGGTTTTCCATAGCCCACCTCGTACTCTTCTTCTGGCGGCTCGTCAGCCACTGCCCCGTCAGTCGGCGGCTTCATCCCCGAACCGTTACCGGTCATGACGCAGCTCCGTCACTTCATCGAATGATTCGCCAGTATTCTCCAGAACAGCGGTTTGACCGGTGAATTTCTGCCATCTCCGGATGGCAACGTCGCAGTAGAGCGGATCTAGCTCCATTGCATACGCACAGCGCCCCGTCTTTTCGGCCGCGATTAGAATGCTGCCGCCGCCGGCGAACAGGTCGAGCACCGCATCGCCGCGCTCACTACAGTCCAGCAGAGCGTCTGCAATCATCTGCACCGGCTTCGGCGTAGGGTGTGACGAGAGCTCCTCGTTACGACCGGCGCGCAGACTGTTTACGCCGTCATAGGTCCAGCAGTTCGATCTGTACCGTTTCACTCCTAGGTTTACGTTATTGCAATGTGCTGCCTTGCCCTGTTTCCACAACGTAATGAATTCAGTCTGACTTCTGTACAAACTGCCCATGCCGGCGTTGACCTTCCGCCAGGTAATCACGTTTTTCAGTTCGGTGAACGTCGCGATGCCGGCGTTGAGCATCTCCCGAAGGCCGCGCCAATCAATAAACGCAAATATCAGGCAGCCGTCGCAAACGACGGCTGCGATATTCGCAAAGGTCGTTTGAAACAGGTCGTGTAGCTCTGTGGAGCTTAAGTCGCACCCCATTACAAACTCGCGGTGCTTTACCTTACCCAAGCCACTGACATGACCGTCGATCTTACAGCCGTATGGTGGGTCCGTGACAACTTGGCGAATCTGCGCGTCAGCAATCAGAGCCCGACAGTCATCCAGGTTTGTTGCGTCGCCGCACATAAGGCGATGACTTCCCAACACCCAGCGCTCCCCGCGGCGTGAAATCGCGAGTTGGTGAGGCGCCGGCATATCATCTGCGGAAGATGCAATTTTGACGTCTTCCAAGGATTGAATCATGAGGTCGACATCGACCATGTCGAAGCCAGTATCCGAGGCCTTAAAACTGGTGTCGATTTCGATCAGGGATTTGATTTCAAGAGCGAGGGCTTTTTCGTCGAAACTGCTCAGATCGCCGATCTTGTTGTCGGCAATCCGGTAAGCCCTCTTACTACCCTCCGTAAGATGCCGAATGACGATGACTGGTACTTCTTTAAGGCTCAACTGGCAGGCAGCATCGTAGCGCGCGTGCCCACATATGATTTCGCCAGATATGTCGATCGTAATCGGCGTCATCATCCCGAACTTCCGATAGCCCTCGCACAGGAGTTTGATCTGCTTGCGGCTGTGCTTCCGCGTGTTTCTCGAGCTTGGCTTAAGTTGCTCGATTAGCCGCCACTCAATCTTTTCCAGATATTTTTGGTGCTCGTGACTAACGCCAAGTAGCAACGTCGATTTATTGGCGGTCACCTGTGCTGGCGCCCGTTGAGGGATGCCTGCAGCGGGAGCACCTTGATCTTCAGATTTTTGGGACATTTGCGCCTCCTTCGGCAACTCATTGAGCGTGAGTTGCTCTCGCTGGAGACGCTGGGGGCTCTATCCATATAGAGCCAAGAAGCACTGGCGCTACAATACCGGGCTATGGGGATTTCGCAATACTATTCCCGGCGGCACCATAACTCGTGTTATGCGACAGGCGAGCAAGGCCAGTAACTTGCCTTATGCGACCGAGGGTCGGATCAGCCGGCACGCTTTAAATCGGCAGCCATTGATCAGGTGCGTTATATGGCGAAGGCTCGAAGCCGCTAGCGCTAAGGGATCGGCGACCTACTAGCAGCCACCAAAATATTCTTAGTCTCTTCCGGTCACGAAGAATGAGCATGCGCTCACTATAAAAAACGGCGCGGCGGCAACATAGGCATTTCCGGAAAGAACAGCCACAAGTGGTCGAAAAAATATTGACTGAAATTCAACGGTGGGAAGATAGAACCGGCAGAAAACAATAGCGATGAGACCAAGCGCGAATGCTACCCACCATGGAGCAATTAGCAACACGTCCCAGATATCTTTCGGATCACGAAATCTCGCCATTCGAAATCTCCCTAAAGCCTAACCATAAATCTCTATCATCTTAGGATCCAACACACGGAGTATGGTCAATCCTTCTCCCTCTATCGTTCGGCAGCTCTGTACGCGCACATCAAACTGATCAACGTGCCTACGATCGAACCAATATCCGGCCGGCTCTTTCTTAGACGGGCCGACGCGCCCTTGCGACAACGCCCGCGATAGCGCCGATGAACGGATATCGATGTCCTCGCGAACAAAGAGCCCGCCGGCTCCAATCGACGGCCAATGCCAGTTTTTTCCATAGAGATTGTGGGCAACGACGATAATGGGCTGACGGGTCATACGAACGATGCGTATAGCGGTTGCGGTTAGGCTGGCTGAAAATTGGCGAGCGACATCGAAGACGTGTTCGAGCGTTATGTCACCGAATCCATCTAACAGCGGCTGAATCATAAAGGGCGGAAGAATGAGGTCCGCCGCATAAGAGTCTGCAAGCTTCTCCGCATTCTTCGATCTTTCATCAATCGGCTTGCCAATATCTTCGCTGCGGCAGACGAATGATTGACCGCGATGATGGTGCCAATGACCCAGCTCGTGCCCCGCGCTAAATCGCTTGCGAGTTTCTCTTACGGTGTTATCGACGTACACAACCGCGCGATCTCGAAATCCGACGATCTGCGCTTCGCAGCCCTTAAGCGGGCCGTAAAGTATCTCGACATTTTCGCACCGAGCGATCGCGTCAACCTCGATGTCACGTGGATCCGAGATACCCAAATTGACGAGTAGCTTTTCTGCCGGTCGCACGACGCCGAATTCCTAAACTTTCAAGTTTCCGTCGGAGTCAATGACACCAAGGCGAAAACACATGAATAAGAAGTTGTCCAAGTCCTGTTCAGCATCAATCGCTTGATTACGTGCTGCGAGCGTCATTTCCCCGGTATTAGCCATACGCAACTTAATTGTGGCATGCACCTCGCGCTTCCGGGAGACATCAAACAATAGGACGTTGAACACTGGCGATGCCGCTGAAGTTTTTACTTCTTTTCTGGCCGCTTCAAATTTTACGCGGCGCTCCTGGGCTACAGCTCGCTGAACACTAGCATCGTACTGTGCTTCGAGTTTAGCAGTGTCGAGACCGATACCGGTCAGATAGCCATCAAGATCTTGATCCTCACAGTAAATCATTTCGGCCCAGATATCTTGCAGGACCTGCTGCTTAAGTGACATGCGCCGCTTTTCTGTCATGGCACCTTTCCCTCGATTTTCCATTGAGCAACCATGCGCAGCTTTCGCTTACACACCGCCTCATACTTTTGCTCGTCCCATCCCATTTCCTTCATAATCGCCGAACGTTGGGCGCCTTCGGCTCGGTAAATAATTAGGGCCTGAACCTCTTCATCAGTTGCCGACAAGTCGAAAAGTTGCTGAGCGTAGACGGCATCCTCCTGTGATGCCGCATCATCGGGCACCAAAGTGATGGGATCCTCCTCCTCCAGGCTCATGTGAACAACGCGGTCGCCCTGCACCTTGCGGATCAATTTTTTACGGCGGCGTAAATTAAAAACGATGCTTTGCATCGCGGACGCCAGGAAATTGGTGGTCTCCGCCGGTCCCACGACTGGCATTGAGGACGTCAACCAGCGCAGGTGTGCCATCTGCAAAACATCGTCATGCGTTTCTTCCAAATCGGACGCAAGAATCCAGGCATAGCCCGCCAAGCGCTTTTTCTGGGCGGGATTCAAAGCAAGCAGTGCTGCGGCTCTCATTCCGGTTTGATCCGGTGTCATCGCCGTCCTCCTCCCCCTAATAGCTCCTTACTCCCGGTATGCCGGACAAACTTTTTTCTAAGGACCTGTCCGGCTGGAACCATCTCGCGAGCTAATGACTGTAGGGGATAACCCACGAGGCATCATGCGTGAAAAGGGTAAAGTTAGAAAATTACAACTTAAAGGATATATCACTATATCCGTTGTTGGCCCTGCCGGGGACTTACCATCCAAGGCCATTCAGTTTGAGAAGCAGCTAAATCCGCAAATTTCCAGGGGCTTACGGCCTAGCAGCGCCGGGGCAACCGCGCTCCAGAACTTCCCTTTCGCCGTTTCTCTGCGCACTCAGGAGTAAGACCGACTTGGGCGTACAACAGAATCGAACCGTAGAGGTACTGCTTGCGGCCGGCCTGCTCAATGCCATCCCCGCTGAGCACCATGCAGCCCTTGTGCATGCCCTGAACCCGCGGACCTTTAGCCTCGCTGCTAACCAGCCTCTGGTTACCAAGGGCCAGCCAGCAACCAGTTTGTTTGTTCTCTTGCATGGCCGCGCTTTGGTCTATCGGGGTCATGTCGGCGAGCAGCAGCTTATTCAGGTTCGAGAAGCTCCATGCGTCATCGGAGAGGTCGCTTTCTTCCGACCGTCCCGCGAACGCACAGCTGACGTTGTGGCCGCTGGCCCTTTGAAGGGAATCGAAGTCAATTTCCAAGCTATCGAGCGGCTGGGGAATACAAGCTGGGCGCTTTCCTTCGTGCGCAATCTGGCGGGCGTTGTTGCCGATCGGCTCGACGAAGCCACTAGGAAAAGGGCTGATCTGCAGGCTACTAGCGCCGAAGATTACGATCGGTTGCGCCGGTTTGCTCCAGATACCGCCCTGGACAAATCACTCGATGACAGTTGGGGAATTACGGAGCGATTTTCGCGCAAGCACGCCGTCGTGATGTTCTCCGACGTAGTCGGATTTAGTGCTCTGGCGGACGATCTAGGACGTGACGGAGATGTCGGGGCTATCGCTCAGGTTTTGGCCCCCATTCTTGGAATCCAGGTCGATGCCATTCACCAAAGCCGCGGCGAGGTGGATAAGTTCATTGGCGATGCAGTCATGGGTTTCTGGGTCATCGATCAACCGAACGATACTTGCTCAATCGCCTCTTCTGCTGTGTCTGCAATGGCATCGGCTATTACCCAAATCGAGAAATTGCCGATGCAAAGTTCTCCCCGTCCTCTCGGTATTCGGGTCGGGATGCATATCGGAGAGGTGTCCCTGGGCAATTTCGGCACCGCCGACCGCTATGCCTATACCCTTATTGGATCGACCGTAAATTATGCAGCGCGATTGGAGCAGGTGCGGTGTGACGCCGACGGATGCTCGCTTGGACCACTGCGAGTAAGCCACGAGTTGTATGCGGTTCTCGACTCACGGGAGCAGCGGCTGATCCCCCACCACGCCGCGGGGACCGTAAAAGAAACGGCGCTCAAACTTATGCACAATAAAGGACAATAGATATGACATCGTCTCCTCCGAAGACTTGGAACGCCGAGCGCGCCGCGAACAGAATCGATACGCGATTGACCGAAGTTAAACAGGTCACGATTTACCCTTACACCCGTCGTAAGGACCTTGACGCGATCCAGGTCAATCAGGCGTACGCGCTGAATGGCGCGCACCTGTACTTCGACATCACCAATATCGATCAGTTCGTTGGCCACAATCGCGACGATGAAGAGGCACACCGGAAACTGATCATCTTCACGGATCGCTTAGCGCGACTTGCTCACCGGGTTATCAACAGCGTCGACGCCATTCGCGTCGATAGCCAGAATCAACGGCTTCATTCAGTCGTTGCCGAACCCTATGGCGACGATGCTAAAGCCGAACGTGGCCGCGTTGCAAAGGCTGTTGGCATCGCAGCTATCATGGCGACTGTCCTCTTGCGCACCGGCCACCAATCGTTGGGATTTCCGCCGCCCTCCATTCGAGCTGGGATTGATACGGGATTGGCACTTGCCGTTCGCAACGGTCGCCCCGGAGCTCGAGAACCGCTCTTCCTGGGATGGCCTGCGAACCTGGCAGCAAAGCTTGCGAGCGACCGTCGCCATCGTGGTGTTGGCATTTTCCTTACTAACACCGCACGCGCAGCCGTTGGCCTCATGCCCGTAGAAAATCCGGCGAACACATCGCTTTCCCTCAATGAGGTTCAACTCCTGGCGCGGGAAGCGAATATTTCTTTCGACGAAGGGCGCATTATCCGGGAGTGGGAGAAAGACCTTGCCGACAATCCACCAGGCGACGTGCGCTTTAGTCGCGCCGCTCTTCCCCTTTCAAGCTTAGACGTGGATCAGTTGAGCGCTTCCAACGTCAAGCGCATGGATGCGGTGGCCGCATATGCCGACATTGATGGGTTCACGAAATTTGTGGGCGCTGGCATTCAACATGCTGAGGCCGCAAAAAATGTTGTTCGCACACTTCACATCATTCGGTCAGAGATTGATGCGGTGTGGGTCCAGGATTTCGGCGGCGCCCATATTCGGTTTATTGGCGACTGCTTGCACGGCGTGCTCGCCGAAGGTTCAACACAGGTCACAGATCCGGCAAAGAGCGTGGAAATGGCCGTCACTGCCGCCGCTGCCATGGAATCGAGTTTTCAGCTATGTATTAAGAAGCTTGCCGAAAATGGTATCGACGCCACTAGTTTAGGCCTCCAAGTCGGCCTTGAGTTCGGACCGATGACAATTTGCCGTATCGGGCTCAAAGGCGACCTTGTGCCGTGCTCAATGAGCCACGGGCAGATGGTATCGGAAGATGCTCAAGCTGATTGCCTTGCTTGGGAAACAGCCTCTGGATTCACCGGATACGGCCATATGTCCCCAGTACTAAAACGCATTTTCCACATGCGCCGCTCAAGCTCCATGGCTGGAAAAACAGGGGGCTATGACAGGCTTCTCGGATCATTTGCGATCTCGCAGGGGCCGTCAGTTCTCGTAAGGACGGCCGCTGGTGGAGCGTTGGCCGCTGCGGCTGCCTCTCCGGCGCGTGCGTTCGGTTCGACCCCATGGCCAACGAAACGTTAAAGCTCCTCGCCGCCCACGCGCCACGCGGCGAATCTGGGGTCCGACTCGTTGGCGAGCAGATGTATGTGACGTTAACACTACGTCAGCCATCGGGAGCGCTTGGCTCCCCCTTGTATTTGGAAGCCAGGGCCGACAAGTACAGCGTGTCGGTCTCCGAACAAGCCGACCGACGCCGCTACCCGGCCTTCTGTATCGACCGACACATCATGAGCGATGGATCCTTCTGTCTCGCGTACCGGGAAGACGTGAATATTGATGTATCTTCTCCGGAAACTGCGCGCGCATGGTGGGCTGCGTTAATCAAATTCTTAATGCTACAGGAGGAAGTGGAATTACGGGGTGCCTGGCCAGAGGAACAACAGATGGACCACGGCAGCAACGGGGCGGATCTTCAACTTCGATCGGAAGCGGCTGCAACGCCATTCGGGCCTACACTGGAAAACGCGATCCGAGCCGGCACGTACGAAGTAGGAGTAATCGCGCGCGGACAACAGACGCATCTGACCCTTTTTCTGGATAACCGCATCGCCTTGCGCTGCATCCAGGGAGGCCGACTACTGGGCAACGAGCGGGACTGCCTCTGCGGAAGCGGAAAATCTTTGCTGGCCTGCGGCTCTCACGCCGCCGCGGCAAAACTCCTACTAACTTTGCTAGGAGAACGCGCGCAGTATAAGCGCGCATTTTACGCCTCCATGGCGCGCTCCGGCGCAACTTGCTGTGGGCGTCTTGCAACTTGCGGCTTGCGATCTGCGATTCAGAGAACCGGTACGCGGCGGCTATAGCGACGCCGGTCGTGCGCGCGTGTCGAACGGCAATACGTACCTAACTCCCTGCAAAATCCACAAAATTCCCTGTTATAAATTTAGGGAAATCTGCCGTTTTGCCCGCAATCACGGGGCAAAACGCGTGTTGCTGAGCAACAGAAAGCCCAGGTTTCACTCAAATCCCTGTAAATTCCCTGTATTGCAAGGAAACAGAGCGTTTTAGGCCCGAGACTGGCACCACAGCCATCCAGTCTCACAGGAGAGAACTTTCTCTCCGCCATGGCTGAAAAATCCCCATAATTCAAAACATTGTCGGCCGTTCCGCGCCCTGCGGATTGCGTTGCACGTACTTATAAGCGCGATTTTGGGGAGAATCAGGTCTCGGCCGGCCACGCTGTCGCACGATGCCGACGTGCTGCGCACCCTCACCGTCGCGGCACAGCTCCAACCCGATCTGCCCGAGGCCACGATCAAGAGCTACGCGCGTGCGATCCTCGCCGGCAAGAAGGGCACCGATCTCTACAAGGCGAAGAAGGCGCTCAAGGATGCGTGTAAGAGCGCCGGCATCACCGCGCCGTCGGATCGTCAGCTCGATGCATGGGCCGGCGAAGCGTGACTCTCGTCTGAAGTGCGCGCGTTCAGCGCGTAGAGACTCAGTGGGACGAGAGTGGCGCTTAAAAAAGTGCACGATCTCAAGCCGCTAAAAAAGAACAGGCGCCAACTGTGTGCCAGTTTGGCGCCTACTCCCCGGTTGTGGCTCCATAAATTCCGATGTGCAGACAATAACTTAGGCACACTTGTGTGCCATTGCTTTTATCTTGCCCTCACAGCTCCATTCAGTCTCCACACGCTGACGACGATCTATTTCGACGTCGCCGGCTTAATCGCCTTCACCATGATCCCCACATCCTTGCAGAACGACGTGCTCAGATCGTTGGCAGATAGCAACTGTTGCACGGTTCCGGACACGGTGACTTTGGAGCCGCTGAGCTTTTCGGCCGCAGCTACGAGAGACTGATTTTCAGATTCAATTGCGAGAGGAACGCACTCCTTTTTCCTGAAGTCGGCCTTCCAATCCGACGATGGAAAGAGGTTCCGATTCTCGAACCCGTACTGCAAGTAACCAGTTATCTCGACGTTTTGACCCATCTCTTTTTCCGGCGATTTGAACGTCTGCTGCGCGCCTGCCTGCGACGCGCAGCCCGTCAAGATCACACTAAATCCAAGGCCAAGAACCGCTGCTATTTTCCTCATGGGCGCGTCATCCGTTGGAAGTCTCTAAGCACATTTCGGATGCCACTACGGTCTGCGCCACTCAGATTTCCTTGAATGACTCTGACCTGATACTGACCGTCGACTCTCTCAACAACGACCACTTGGCCGTCGCGACCGATGTAGTTCGGCAGGCCCTTTTCAACTGCGCCGTTGTCCATTGGGCCCGGCACAATCGAGAAGTCTTTTGTGTTCGGATGCGAGTGACCAATGGCATCCGTATTGGCCATATCGACCGACATTCTGCCCTCTAATTTCGAGCCTTTGTCAGTGGTAGTACCGCCAACTTCGGCAAACTTAACCGATCCATCGTCCTTCTGATCGAACGTGCCAAAACGCTCTTTGTTGGTCGTTGTTTCCAAAGAACCCATGTTCGCTTTCGCAGATGCATCGATCTCCGGCGTGCTCTGAACCGTCCTGTTTCCGTCCTTCATAGGATCGAAATTAGGTGCGTCGATGCAGGAGCCGTTCTCCTTCAAGTCCGACTGGCAAGCGAGTCCCATCGGGTCTTTGTTCGTGATGGGATCCCACATCGCGTATTGATAGAGATTTGGTGCCTAAAAAATCGGAACGCGCCTCTACTTTTCCACCTCAAACTCGACTTTCTCGGATTGCAGCAGGACGCCCTTACCGATCCAATGGGACAAGCCCGCATCGCTTTCACGAGTGTTGAGAAATAGGGGCCGGGGGACTTCAATCAGTCCAGCCTCAAGGACACTGCAGTACACGCCAAAGAGAGAAACCGTGAGTGCATACTTGTGCCGGCCCTTAGGAAACGCATAGGAATCACTTAATTTGACGCTCGATTTCGAGGTCGCTCCAGGCGGAATCACCCGAAATTCGTCCTCCATGTCCCGGCGCTCAATTGCTATTCCCTGGTAAGGGATAGAATTGTTTTGAGTGTCATACACATAGAATAGACGTTCCGGCTGATTGTTGACCTCGCGCCAGGAATAAAGTGGAACGCACAGCGCACGATCCGAATTGTTGGTTACCGACGCGCTAAGTGACACGACCTCCATTCCTGCTTCACCCTGCGCCCTCTCAATTTTCACCTCCACAGGGAATATCAGAAGATCTTTGTCTGCCGCCGAGCATGAACCGGAGAAAACCACTACCGCAACGACCAAAATGCGCTGGGTAAACCTCTCCATCCATGGTGGGAGCTGCCCTCGCATGTCTAGCACCCTGGAAGATTTGTAATGGAGCAAGCATAGCTATCGGCGTTTAGTAGCCGCTGTCGCTCCGACAATCCGCTGTAGCCAAGCTCACCTACGTAGGCGAGGTCATCCAATCCGCCGAAGTGTCCCCCCTCGTGAATGAGCGTATGTTGGCGGCCACCGCGACCTGTAGAATTGCTAAAGAAGCGCCCGGGAATTCCAATCTGGCCATAGGCATAGGACTTGTCATTGAACTGGGTACCAGACGGATCATTGGAAGCGAATGCTCGCTGGCCCGGTCCTTTAACGTATACATAAGACGAATTCTTTTCGTCTAAGACAGACGCCGCCTTTTCATTAGTTCTTATCTTATCATCGATACGCACGAGCTGCCGTTGCGTGTCTTTCGTCTGCTCTCCCGCCTGCAGACCGCGCTTCTGCTCTTGGAGTTGCTTCGTGTCCTGCAGGACTTTTTCGCGGGCGACTTTCTGCTCTTCCATAAGGGTATTGCATTCAGACTCACTAAACTCGCCTTTACCGCATACGGCGAGCCCCGTCGGATCCTTATTCGTAATTGGGTCCCACATCGCGTATTGATACAGATTTAGACTATCCACATCACCTGCGGGATCTACCTGCAGGAAGCGACCATCGCGGGGGCTGTAGTAGCGTGCACGATTATAGTAAAGCCCAGTCTCCTTGTCATACTGGCGCCCGGCGAAGCGCCATATCGCGCCCTCACTCCCTTCAATCCCAACTTCGCCGTGGGTGGAGTAGCTGAAGGAGTCCACAAGGTCGCCCTCGTCGTCGGTAATAGCAACCACCGTCCCTAAATGATCTTGGTGAAAGTAAGTCGTCCCGGTGGCGGGGCTGTATTCGATCTGAGCTACAGGCTCGTCGACGCCGGCCCCGTGCACGTAGCGGCGCAGTAGCGTGTCCTCATCGTCATACTCAGCGACCACGTTTTGCCCAGCCCATAGGTACTTAGTGACCAGACCATTCACCGTCTTCGAAATCCGCCGATCTAGCGGGTCGTAAGAATAGGTGGCGGTTACAGTACCACCAGAAGTCTTACTGGCGCCAGTAAGCCGGTTTTCAGCGTCGTAGGTGAAAGTCCAAGTGCCGTCAGACGTCAGATTGCCTTTGGTGTCATAGTTGTAGGCAACTGCTTCCACGCTCTCGATTTGATTAAGGCCGTTCGACACATAATCGAAAGCACCGATACCGCCGCTGCCCGGCTGCCAATTAAACGCCATCGGCAGGCTTTTGGAGGCCACTTGATTGGATGGGTTGAATGTGAAGTCCCACACCGCATCAGCATCGCCCACACCGTTGCTGTCGGTGTCGATCAGATCCGGCTGCACAATCTCATGCAGCATGGAGTCCTTCTCGTAGGTATAGCTTAC
The DNA here is from genome assembly GCA_020160875.1 of Pseudomonadota bacterium. Taxonomy (GTDB): domain Bacteria; phylum Pseudomonadota; class Alphaproteobacteria; order Rhodospirillales; family Rhodospirillaceae; genus SHVO01. The sequence goes on along the minus strand of JAIUPE010000025.1, from coordinate 14,320 downwards.
CGTTCGAGAATTGCCCAAAGTCGTAGAACCCCGTCGCGCGAGGTCATCGTAAGTATACTGCGCGTAGTGGGGCAGACTATCGCAGGAGCCGTCCACGTCGTCGTAGCAAATCTCCGATACGAGATTGAGACTATTATAGGCATACCCAACGAAAAGGTCCGGATTTTCCGGCCAACTGATGCCTGTCGTATTGCCTGAAGCGTCTAGCGCGTACGACATTGTGCGCGCAACGGAACCATCGTCGGAGGTTTCTGAGGTGACACGACCTGCGGTATCGTAGCCGTAGGACACCTCATAGCCCGACAAAGTTTCCGTTACCTCCTCGACCTTACTGGCCGCATCGAACTCCGTGAGCACCTTGCGCTGTAGGGTTCCAGAGCTGGTACCAACGCGGGTCTCACGCTGGGTTTCGCGGTTCATGGCGTCAAAGGTTCGTAGGATAAAGTCCCCGCCACGCGTCCGCTTTGAGGTCGGGTTGCCGTTGGCGTCATATGTGAATTCTTCGCGGTCCGGGTGGCTCGATGCGGGCAGATTGGGACTAGCGGTCGTGCATGGGGTTGAGGCGCTGCACACCTTATCCGACGCATAGGCAACTTCGGCGAGGCGGTCGTGTGGGTTGTAGGCGAACTGCGTCAAATTACCGTTTGCGTCCATCGCGGATAGGCGCCGGCCGTTCTTTGAGTAGGTATATGTCGCCGTCGCTTGAGCAAGCGTGGACTGAAAACCACTAGTTAGGGCTGCCAGCCGTCCTGCGGCGTCATAGGAACGCTTTGTCTTTCGGCCATCGGGATCGGTGACGATTTCAAGCCGCCCCGCGGAATCGTAGGAGTACTCAACGATTGCGCACCCTGCGGCGGAATAGGTAGCAGCACCAGCAGCATCAAAACATTGAGCATTATAGGTCTTCTTAACCTGGCCGTCTTTGAAGTACTCCGTGGCGGTTGGCTGTTCGAGGTTATGGCTTTCATCGAAGCGCTCCACTTTAGTCAACCACCCGTTGCCATTGTAAGTGTTCAACGTGTAGTCGCCCGTGGGCTCGATAATCTTCTTGAGACGACGCATTTGGTCGTACTCGTACGCCGTCGTGAAATCCCGAGGATCCTTACTTTCGATGACGGAGCCTGCTGGGCTGTATACGAATTCAGTTTCGAGATTGAGGCGTCCGGAGCCAGCATCCACGGTGATCTTCGTGAGATCACCGGCGGTGTAAGTCCATGTCGTCAAGGTGCCCACTGGGTTCGTAGACTGCGTCGGCTGGCCGCTAGCGTTGTAGGCGTAGGTAGTCGTTGGCGCATCAACATCATCGGTACCGCACGTACTCGCCACCGGGCATGGTTCGCGGCGCGATGCAATTTGACCGGTACCCGTCCAACTGAGAGAAACGTCAGAAAGCCCATTCGGGTAGGCGTACGAACCGGATATCGAGGACATGCTTCGCGGTGCCGAGGCCGTGGACCGCGCGTTCGAAATCAGGCGCCGGCTCTGTCACGCGTTGCATGGAACTGTCGCTCTCGAGCAGGCCCAACGTCGTAAGCGCGGCGGCGCAGGCGCTGAAGATAACCCTCGGGCGGCACCAGCACGCCGGCCGAGCCCGCGAAGCTTTCCTAGCGGTTGTGTGACGGCTGTGCGTGGACTTTCTGTGACAGCGCGGCGTCGGGCGGTCACCGGGCGCGGCGCGGGCCTCGCTTCGGTTTCAGGTGCCGCGCGATATTTTCGAGCGCCATGTCCATTGCCAGACGCAGCGGACGTTCACTGCGCTGAGTTTGCGCCAGCAGCTTGCCGCCTTGAAGCGCCGTCATCGCCGCTGTGGCGAGTTCCCCGGGATCGGCCGCCGGGGCTAGTTCACCCCGTACTTTCATCGCGTCCAAACCACGCGCGATCTCCGCTTCCCACAGATCGAAGCTTTCTCCCAAGAGGACCCGCGCCTTTTCCGAATAATCGGCGAGTTCGCTGGCCAGCGATCCCAGCGGACAACCGCCGCGCCCACCATTGTCGATCACGGAGGCCACGATCATATCGCCCCAGCGCTTCAAGGCCTCGAACGTGTCGAGAGCGGGGATTGCCCCTGTCTGCGCGCCGATAATGCGCTTCGTCTGCCATTGGATCACGGCCCGTAGCAGCGCATCCTTGTTGTCGAAGTAATGATAAAGCTGCGACTTGCTGGTGCCGGTGCGCTCCATCACGTCATCCAAGCTCGTTCCGCGCGCGCCTTGTTCATAGACCAGCCGCGCGGCCGTCTCGACGATACGCTGACGCGTCGCGGTACCGCGCTTCGTCAGAACTTGCTCTTGGCGCTTTCTCACCATCGGGCCATGGTCGCCGTTCTAAATTGGACTTGTAAGTCCAATTTTAGGGGAAGAGGCTGCGCGTCGTCCAGAACGCTGTAACCGGAGCCCGACATGCCCCCTTCTATCTCCCGCTTCCTGACCGTCTGCCTGTTTGCCCTGACCGCGGTGTTCGCCGCGCGCGCTTCGGCGGCCGATTACCCCGCCTATGATCAGGCCGTTTTCGAGAAAGCCCAAGCTGCCGACAAACCGATCCTTGTATTCGTGCATGCCCCCTGGTGCCCGGTTTGCAAGGCGCAGATGAAAACCATCGACCAGGTCACGGCGGACCCCGCCTACAAGGAGCTGACCATTCTGCGCATCGACTACGACACGCAGCCGGAGTTGTGGAAGCAGTTTGGCGCGACCATGCAATCCACGCTGATCGCGTTCCACGGCGCCAAGGAACGTGGACGCATCGCACATGTGGCCGAAGCCGCGGCGGTGACCGATATCGTGCGCCAGACCTTGAAATAGATATGGCCGCGGCCCTCAATCCCGCGCTCGGCTTCGCGGCAGGCGCATTGACGATTCTTTCGCCATGCGTCCTGCCGCTCGTCCCGGTCGTGCTGACGTCAGCCGCGCAGCGCCACCGTCTCGGACCGCTGGCGCTCGCGGGCGGACTTGTGGTGGCCTTTACCGCGGTGGGCTTCCTCGTCGCCGCCTTCGGCTCACTGATCGGTCTCGACTCCTTGTTTGTCCGTAAAATCGGCGCCGTCGTTCTCTGCGCGGCCGGCGGCGTGCTTCTGGTCGACCGCCTGCAAGACTGGCTTTCAGGCGCGGCCGCGCCGCTCGCCGCATGGGCTGGCGAACGCCAGGCGCGCGTCGACGGTCATGGCCTCGCCGGCCAAGCGGCTGTCGGCGCGCTGCTCGGCGTGGTCTGGAGCCCTTGCGTGGGCCCGACACTCGGGGCCGCGACCGTGCTTGCCGCCGAGGGCAAGAACCTCGCGGAGGTCGCCGTGGTGATGCTCGCCTTCGGCCTTGGAATCGCGGCGGTCCTTCTCGCGCTTGCCTTCACGGCACGTAGCGTGCTTGCGCGCTGGCGCACCAATCTGATGTCCACTGGAAAATCCGGCAAACGCGTGCTTGGCGTGCTGCTTCTTGTGATCGGCGTGGCAATCCTCACCGGGACCGACCGAAGGCTCGAAGCCGCCATTCTCGACCGCCTGCCCGACCGCGTCATCGACTGGTCGACGGCGTTTTAGAACCCGCCGCCGGCCCGAAGGATCGCGCCGGTCACATAGGACGCTTCATCCGACAGAAGCCACAGGATCGCGGGCGCGATTTCGTCGGGTTCGGCGAGGCGCCCCATGGGAATGCGGCCCTTGACCCGGTCCGGACGTCCAGGCTCTCCGCCGGCTGCATGGATGTCCGTGAGCGTCGCGCCGGGGGCCACGGCGTTGACGCGAATCCCCTGCGTGGCGATCTCCCGCGCGAGTCCGATTGTGAAACTGTCGACGGCCGCTTTCGATGCGGCGTAATGCACATATTCGCCGGGCGAGCCCGTCGTGGCCGCCGTCGAGGACACATTGACGATAGCGCCCGTCGCGCCCCGCGCCGTGAGACGCCGGACGGCTTCGCGCGCGCACAGCAAGCTGCCGATGACGTTGGTGTCGAACACGCCGCGCATCACGTCCGCCTCAAGATCGGTGAACTTGCCGATGCGGCCGGTGATGCCCGCGTTGTTCACCAGATAGCGCACCGGCCCGAACTCACGTTCGGCGGCATCGAACAGGCGCGCGACATCGCGCTCCTTGGCCACGTCGCCCTGCGCGGCGAACGCTGTCCCGCCGCCCTTCTTGATGTCGTCCACCACGGCTTCGGCCGCCGCCTGATTGTGCGCGAAGTTCACGCACACCGCGTAGCCACGCTGCGCGGCAAGGCGCGCGGTCGCCGCGCCGATGCCCCGGCCGCCGCCGGTCACAATGAGCCCATCCGCCATGAAACCCTGCCTCCTTTTTCAGCCGAGCGCCGTCTTAGTCGGTGATCGATTTCTTCTTCATCAGCTCGATCAACTCGGCCCGCCGGTTCGCGATGATCTCGAGATGCTGGATTCTCAAGGCATCCAGTTTTTCGTGCAACGCCATGATCTCGAGTTCCGCCTTCAAGTTGACCTCGTAGTCGCTACGCGCGGAGATGCGATCTTTCGCGGCCTGACGGTTTTGACTCATCATGATGACCGGCGCTTGCAGGGCCGCCAGCAACGACAGCATCAGATTGAGGAAGATATACGGGTACGGGTCGAAGGCGAGATTCCACTTCGTCAGCACGTCCGTGTTCAACAGCATCCACCCGATCAGAAGGGCGAGGAAGGTGAAGATGAAGGCCCAGGATCCACCCACGGCCGCCACGCGGTCCGCCAACCGGTCCCACCTGGTCGCGCTATCGTCCGCGGTCTCGCTGGAATCCCTGCTGATGGGCCGGCGTTGCGCGATCTCGCGAAGGACGCGCCACTCCTCTTCATCAAGATCTTCCGTCGCCTTGCCGAGCAGCCGGCGGGCCAGGTCATCGCTTTTGGTCGTCATATGAGCCTCATGGTGGTCAGGGCCGGGCCTGAAATCTTGCCAAGGGCCCGCCGACAAAGAGCGAAGTCGGGACGTCGGCGGGGGGCACGCGCACTGAAACGCTGGCTTCGTCGTGCGGCGCGCCCTACCCTTGAACCGACAACCCTGATGGAGGTCCACATGATGCGGTCCATTGCCGCCGGCGTTTTGGCTTTGGCCCTCGCCGGCCCGGTTCACGCCCAAAGCCAGACAGACCCTCACAAGGAGCTGCGCGCGAAGTTCGAGGCGAAACTCGGCGAGATCAACAAGGGTTTCGAGGGGGCATTCGGCGCGGTGTTCATCGATCTCACGGACGGATCGAAGGTTGAGGTGAACCCGGACATGGTGTTGGCCACCGCGAGCACGATCAAGGTCGCGATCCTTGTCGAGCTGTTCCGCCGCGAGGATGCGAAGCCCGGCTTCCTGAAGCGCCGGCACTCCTATGACGTGAGCGATGGTTTAGGCCGCGGCGGCATGGCCAATTTGATCGGCAAGGATTCGATGCTGTCGCTCGAAGACATCGCCAAGCTCATGATCAATCTGTCCGAGAACAACGCGACCAACATCCTCATCGACGAGGTGGGCATGGAAAATGTCAACAAACTCACGGCGGGCATGGGTCTCAAGACCATGCGCCTGCAAAGGAAGATGCTCGACCGCGACGCGCAGGCGATGGGCCGCGAGAATATCTCCAGCGCGGCCGACGGCGCCGCGCTCATGCTGCGCATCGCCAAGTGCGACCTTCCGGTGAGCCAGGACTCCTGCGCGCGCCTGCGCGCCATCATGGAGATTCCCCAGCCGCCGCATCCGGGCAAGGACCCGATCCCGGCGCACATCCCCATCGCCTTCAAGTGGGGCGGGCTCGAAGGCGTCTCCAACGCTTGGGGCATCGTCGGCGTCCCGGACCGCCCGTATATCTTCGTCATTATGACCAGCTTCGGGACAGCCAACGAGAACACCGTGCGCGCCGCCTCAGCGGCGGCGTTCGACTATTACGCGCGTCTGGCCCGCGCGAACGCCTACGGCAGCCGGGTGGCCGCCGAGGTGATGAAGAAGACCCGGGAAAAACAGGCGCCTTGAGGTCTGGGAAATAATGTTTCGTTTTTAGGCGGCGCCTCTTGTCGCCGGGCAGGGAATCCCGCAGGTTCCCGCGCCCGCCTGACACGCGGATCAAGAGACGACCCCGGACCATGACCACACTGCGAATTACGAGCGTGCGAGTTACCAAGCCGGCCCGAATTACGGGCCGGATTGTTCGCATCTGTCTGCGTACGCGCATCGCATCCGAGGTCTCCCATGGTCGCCGTCTCCCGTTCGTGTCACTTTCATCGCTTCACGGTTCACTGCTCTGAATTCCAGGCCCTGGGCCGGATTCTAAAAACCGCCTTTTATGCGCGGGCCGAACCGGCGTGGGAGTTCACCCGCGCGTCCGAGCGGTCCTCCTTCAAACTCGATCTGGTGCTGGGCGGACTGTCCGCTACCTCGGCGCAGAGTTTCGCCGCGCAGGTCAAACGCCTGCCCGCGGTGACCAAAGTGACTTGGGCGGGCTTGAAGGCCTGTGGTTTGGAGGCCGGGACTTAGGTATCCTTCCGGTCAGCCGGTGGTAACGCTCATGGGGGGATGTTCGGGCCGGCGCGAGGACATCCGTCCGCTTGACCCATTCATTCCGTATTTATCCGGCCGTCGCGGCCGTCTTTCTGTTCGCGGGGCCCGCCTTCGCGCAGCGCGCCTCCGAGAACGTCGTCGCCACCGCCGAGGACGCCTTCGGCTCGTCCATCGGCAATGAGAGCATCGGCCTCTACAGCTCGACCGACGCCCGCGGCTTCAGCCCGAAGGATGCGGGCAACATGCGCATCGAAGGCCTGTACTACGACCAGCAGGGCAGCTTCGGCTTCACCAACCAAATCACGCGCTCGACCACCATGCGGGTCGGTCTGACGGCGCAGTCCTATCCCTTCCCGGCCCCGACCGGTATCGCCGACTTCCGCCTGCGCCTTCCCGGCGCGAAGACCGTCACAAGCGCTTCGGCCTATTACGGTCCCTATTCGGCCTACGGCGCGCAGGCGGATGTCGAAAGCCCCATCGTCGCGGGCAAGCTCAGCGGCTTTCTCAGCGTCGCCGGCGGACAGAAGGAGCTCGATTTCCACAGCGTCTTTTATTATGTCGATTACGCGGGCCTCGTGCGCTTCACGCCGACGGACCGCACCGAGGTCATCGCCTTCGCCCAGCGCAGCAACGCCAGCAAAGGCGAATCGGGCCCGGCGATTTTCACCGCCGGCGCCTTCCTCCCGCCCTTGTACGACCGCACCGAGATCTTCGGGCCGCGCTTCGATCAGGAGCGCCATCGCAAGCAGAACAACTACGGCCTCATCGCGCGCGGCGGCGTCACCGACGCCTGGCGGCTGCAAGCCGGCCTGTTCCACTCCGTGAATGACCTCGAGAACGACTGGCAGGTTTTCTACCGCGATGTGCAGCCGAACGGCATCGGCGACGTGGTCATCCGTTCACGGCCCGCGCCGCTCCTGGCCTCGACATCCGGCGAAGTGCGTGCGTCAGGGGTCTTCACCGAAAACGAACGCCGCCACACGGTGCACTTCGCCTTCCGGGGCCGCGTGGGCGAGCGCCTGTTCGGCGCCGACCAGAACGCGAGCGCGGGGCGCGCCGCGCTTGGGGCGACGTATGAGTTCCCGAAACCCGTCTTCACCTTCGGCCCGCAAAGCCGCGACGAGGTGCGCCACGGCACGGCGGGCGCGAGCTATGTGGGCTTTTGGTCCGGTGTCGGCGAAGTGAGCGCCGGCGTCCAGAAAGCGTTCTACCGCCGCGAGGTGGATTATCCGGGCCGCGCCAGCGTCGAAACGCGCACGAACCCGTGGCTCTACAACGCGACCCTGGCCGCTTATGTGACGCCCGATCTCACCTTCTACGCCGGTTATACACGCGGCCTCGAGGATTCCGGCATCGCACCCGAGAACGCCGCCAATCCGGGCGAAGCGCTCGACGCCAGCCTCACAAAACAGATCGACGCGGGCCTGCGCTACAAGATGGGCACGAAAGCGACCCTGGTGCTGGGCGTGTTCGAGGTGAAAAAGCCCTACTTCGACCGCGACGCGATCAATGTGTTCACGCGGGTCGGCGCGCTGTCTCATCGCGGCGTCGAACTCTCGCTCTCCGGCGAGCCGATCGAAGGGCTCAAGATCGTCGCGGGCTCGATGCTTCTGAAAGCCCGCGTATCGGGCTTTACCGTGAACCAAGGCCTGATCGCCGAGGTTCCGCCCGGCCGCACGCCGGGCACGGTACGCCTCAATGCCAACTACGGACCGAAGGCCTGGCGCGGCTTTTCCATCAGCGGCCAGGTCAATTACGAGGACGGTCAGTTCGCCAACCGCCTCAACACGCTGCGTGTGAAAAGCCTCACCACGGTCGATCTCGGCGCGCGCTATAACTTCCGCCTTTACGACACGCTCGCGTCCGTCCGCTTTGACGTACAGAACCTGACCGATGAATATGTCTGGACCGTCAACGGCGCGTCCGGCCAGTTCAACCCGTCGCCCGCGCGGCGCTATATCATGCGCCTCGCGGCGGATTTCTAAAGCGCGTTCCGGCGAAGTGGAAGCCGGTGCGCCGTAGAACGCGCGACCAAATAAGAATCTAAGGCGTGTTGGCGATTCGACATGACTTCAACACGCCTTAGGTCACCAGGATCGCGCGGAAATCGTTGACGTTGGTGCGCGTCGGACCGGTGGTCACAAGATCGCCGAGGGCCGCGAAGAAACCGAACGCGTCATTGTTCGCAAGATACGCGGCGGGATCGAGCCCCAGCGCACGCGCGCGCGATAATGTGTCGGGCGTGATGATCGCCCCGGCGTTGGTCTCAACCCCATCGATGCCATCGGTGTCCGCCGCCAGCGCATAGACGCCGCGCGCGCCATCTAGCGCGATCGCCAGCGCCAGCAGATACTCACTATTGCGCCCCCCGCGCCCGTTGCCGCGCACGGTGACGGTGGTCTCGCCGCCGGAGATCACGACAAAGGGCCGCGCGTGTTTTTCGCCCAGCACCGGCGCCGCGTGCGCCGCCGCGACCGCGCGCGATTCACCCTCGAGATCGTCGCCGAGGACAACAGGTTCGATTCCGTATTCTCGCGCCTTGGCGGCGGCGGCTTCGAGCGCGCCCTTGGCGTCGGCGATGATCGCCGCGCGCGCCGTGCCGAGGCGCCCATCGCCGGGTTTCGGGGTTTCGTCCGCGCCGGCCGCCATATGACGGGCCACCGCCGGCGGCAGCGCGATCCGGTACTTCGCCAGGATCGTCCGGGCGTCCGCGAATGTCGTGGGATCGGCGATGGTCGGGCCCGAACCCACCGTGGACGGATCGTCCCCCGGCACGTCGGAGATGACGAGGGTCACGACCGGCGCGGGCGCGGCCGCCAGGGCCAGACGCCCGCCCTTGATGGCCGACAGGTGCTTGCGCACGCAGTTCATCTCGGAGATCGCCGCGCCCGAGCGCAACAGGCTTTTGGTCACCTGGCGTTTGTCATCCAGCGTAAGGCCCGCCGCCGGCAGCGCCAGGAGGGCCGAGGCGCCGCCCGACATGAGGGCCAGCACCAGGTCGTCCGCCGATAACCCGTGAACAGCGGCGAAAATGCGTTCCGCCGCCCGCGTTCCGGCGGCATCGGGAACCGGATGGGCGGCTTCGATGACCTCGATGCGCGCGGTCGGCGCGCCGTGGCCGTATGGAACGACCACCAGTCCGGTGAGCTGTCCCTGCCAATGCGCCTCGACGCTGGCGGCCATGGCGGCGGCGGCCTTCCCCGCGCCGACCACGACGGTCCGCCCCCGGGGCGGGGCGGGTAAATGGCGCGGGACCGCCACGCCGGCGCCGGCCGCACTGACGGCGGCGTCGAACAAGGTCCGGAGAAGCGTGTCGGGAGCCGGGGTCATCGTGCGTCTATTCAGGATCGAAGTATCTTCGCCAGGACCACCCCGAATCCTGCTACGGTTTTCGGGGGAATATTGGGGGAACCACGTTGCGCCGGCCATTCTACCGTATCCTATACGTTCAGGTCCTCATGGCGATTGCCGTCGGGATCGTTCTCGGCGTCACCAGTCCCGATTGGGCGGTGGCCATGCGCCCGCTCGGCGACGGCTTCATCAAGCTGGTGAAGATGATCATCCCCCTGGTCATTTTCTGCACCGTGGTCTCCGGCATCGCCGGGATGAACGATACGAAAAAGGTCGGCCGCGTCGGCGGCAAGGCGATTCTCTATTTCGAGGTCGTCTCCACCTTCGCGCTCATCATCGGCCTCATCGTCGCCAACACCTTGCGCCCCGGCGCAGGCTTCGAGGCCGATCTCTCCCATGTGAATACCAAGGAAATCGCGGGTTACTCCGCCCGGGCGCACGATCAGTCCATCATGGACTTCATCCTCAACATCATTCCCACCACCGTGATCGACGCCTTCGCCAAGGGCGATATCCTGCAAGTCCTGTTCTTCGCCATCCTGTTCGGCTTCGCGCTGTCGGCGCTGGGCGAGCGCGGCGCGGGCGTGCGCGACGGCGTCGATTCCGTCTCGGCGGTGATCTTCCGCATCCTCAATTTCATCATGCGGACCGCGCCCATCGGCGCGTTCGGCGCCATGGCCTTCACCATCGGCCGCTACGGTCTCGAGGCCCTGCTTCCGCTGATGAAACTGATCGGTTCGTTCTACCTGACCGCTTTCCTGTTCGTGGCGGTCGTATTGGGCATTATCGCGCGCCTGGTCGGCTTCAGCATTTTCAGGTTTGTGAACTACATCAAGGAAGAGCTCCTGATCGTGCTCGGCACCAGCTCCTCGGAAAGCGCGCTGCCGTCGCTCATGGACAAGCTCGAACGGCTCGGCTGCTCGAAATCGGTCGTCGGCCTCGTGGTCCCGGCGGGCTATTCCTTCAACCTCGACGGCACCAACATCTACATCACCATGGCTGCGCTGTTCATCGCGCAGGCGACGAACACCGACCTCACCCTGACTCAGGAACTCACCTTGCTCGGCGTCGCGATGATCACGTCCAAGGGCGCGACGGGGGTTACGGGCTCCGGCTTCGTGACATTGGCCGCCACCATCGCGGTCGTACCCACTATTCCGATCGAGGGCATGGCGCTGATCCTGGGCATCGACCGCTTCATGAGCGAATGCCGCGCGCTGACCAACTTCATCGGCAACGGCGTCGCGACGGTGGTGGTTTCGCATTGGGAGAAGGAACTGGATCGCACGCAACTGCGCGCGCGCCTTTCCGGCGAAGACGCGCCGGTTACGCCGGCTTAAGCAAACGCCTTGGTCGCGAACAACTGATACACCGGCGCGCCGCGCACCACGAACATCTTGCGCTGGAAGATGTTGATGAAGGCATCGATGGCCGGTTTGGGCATGTTGAAGGAGTCCTGCTTGCCCAACTCCTCCATGCTCCACAGGTAATCGTCGAAAATCATCAGCCCGCCCACGCGTAGGAGCTGGAACGCCATGACGGCGTCGGTGAGCACGTCGGGCGCCTGGTGCGAACCGTCGATATAGATCACATCGAACACCGGTTCAGGGTTGATGAAGATCAGCTTGGCCAGCGCCGGATGCGACAGGCTCTTGTGCTTGATGAGCTTCACCGGATGCGGAACACGGCGCTGTGCCAGCGCAACGTTGTAGTCGAACCGCTTCTCAACGGCCGACATCGCCTTGGCATTATGTTCGACGCCGCCCTGCCAGCTGTCGACGCAGTGCAGCTCGATTGGGCGTTCGGCGGCGAACTTTTCAATGAAATAACAAGCCGAGCGGCCCTCGTAAGAACCGATCTCCAGGATTCGCTGCGGCTTGTGGCGCGGCACCAGTTTGTCCCAGATCACGGCGTTCTGGGCGAACCAATTCTGGGTGAACTGAAACGTGAGATCCGCGCCGGTCATGACGCCACCGGCCAGAATCTGTCGTCGCCGCACAAGTGATAGAAGTCCGCCTTGTACGCCAGTTTCTCTTTATAAAGGTCCTCGAAATTCGGAACCGTCAGCATCTCGACGTCGTCCTTGTCGAGTTCGACGCCGATATCGTTGTAGATCTCGAGGTTGGCGAGGTTCGGCTTCGGCAGGCGGCCGGCCACATAATCCGCCCACATTTCGCGATAAAGATCCTCGAATTTCGCGGCGAGGAGCGGCGTATCGAACAGCACGCAGCGGTCCCGGTTGGCGGCGAGTTTCGCACGCACCGCCGCAAGTTCGCCCTTATCGGTCGCGAGCGCGATGGCGCGCGCGACGAATTCGTCGGGACCGGCGCACACCAACTCCGGCACGCCCGCGGCGGTCACGAGGCTGCCGCAGACCCGCGAGGCGAAGCTGCGCCCCGGGAACGTCAGCACCGGCACGCCCATCCATAACGCGTCCGACGACGTGGTATGCGCGCCGTACGGCGACGTATCGAGGAACAGATCGGCCAGCGGATACCGCGCGAGGTGATCCGGATTGTGCTTTTTCTTGGCGAAAAGGATGCGCTGCGCGGCCACGCCATGTTCCACCGCCAGCTCCTGAAGCCGCGCATTGGTGGGCGGCATGCCGTCCAGCAGCCACAAGACGCTGTTCGGCACCGCCTTCATGATCTCCATCCAGCGGCGCCAGGTGAACGGCGTGATCTTATGAATGCCGTTGAAGCAGCAGAACACAAAGGCGTCCTCGGGAAGCCCGGCCTCGGCGCGGCTCGGCTTACGGTCGGAGATCGCCCGCTTGCGGTCGTTCGGCTGATAACACGGTAGGCGCAGGACCTTCTCCGTGTAATAGCGCTCGGAGCCTTCGGGGATGATGTACGCGTCCGAGACGATATAGTGGTGATACGGACTGCCCATTGTGCCCGGGAAACCCAACCAGTTCACCAGCACCGGCGCGGGGCGCATGGCGAGAACCTTGGTGCGCGCGCTGTTGGTGTATCCGTTGACGTCGACAAGGATCTGGATCTTGTCGTCGGCGATGCGGCGCGCGGCCTGCTCGTCGCTAAGGCCCGTCAGATCGCTCCAGTGATCGACCCCGGCCTTGATGCGGTCCATCGTGCTGTCCGTCAGCGCCGGCCCGCAGTAGTAGGCGAACACTTCGACTTTTTTGCGGTCGTGCAGGCCGTACATCTCGGCCGTCAGGAATCCGATGGCGTGCTCGCGCAAGTCCGAGGAGAGATACCCGATCCGCAGCGGGCCTTTCTCGTTCTTGAGCGCGGCATGGCGGTCGGTGAAGGAAACCTTGGCCTGCCCGATCTGCGTCTTGCAGTACCGGAAGGCGTTTCCAAGCTGAAGCATCGGATCGTCCGTCTGCGCGGCCAGCGACAGGGCCGAGATCCCGTTCAAGAGCTGCGCGCGCGTCACGTTGGCCCAGGGCTTGATCACCGGCCAGCGGCACTGGCGTTGGCGCAAGCTGACATAGTGCTGCAACGCGTCGTTTTGGTTGGCGTTGAGCGAGAGGCTCATATGCAGCGCCTCTTCCGCTTTCGGATCCACTTGATAGCGTTCGAGCACGCGCGCGACCTGCTTCAGGGCCGCCGTCTTGAAGTCGGCGTTTTCGCCCGTCACCTGGCCCAGGCGATTCACCAGCGCGAACCAGTGATTGACCCCCTCGCCCGCCGCGCCCATACGCTCGCAGACATGGCCGAGGTTGATGTAGGCCGGATAGAAGTCCGGGTTCACGCGGATCGCGTCCAGCATCGCCGCCTTGGCGCTCGCAAGCTCGCCGGCCGCGGTCAGCATCACGCCGTAATTGAAATACACGGCATAGATCAGCGGGCTGTCGTGGTTGTGGCCGATCCATTCGCGGTATAGCGCCACCGCCAACGCATTTTCGTTCGCGCCCTGCAATTCGCCCACGGTCCGGAGCAATTCCATGACCGAGAGTTTCTTTTCCATCGCGCATTTCAGCGCATTGGCAAATACATCTGCGATCATGAGCGCGCGGGAGTCCAAAAAGAGAAAGGGCCAAACCGGCTAAGGTTTGGCCCTTTCCTTTTAAGATTTGGTTAGCAGATGCCCGTGATCCGATCCTGCGATCGGATCACGTTGATCTTAAAGTGGGGCCGCGATCTCGCGCAAAACCGGTCCCCACTTTTCCGGATCGCGGCCTACCCGCCGAACAGCGCCATCGTCTGCTGGATCGTCATCGCGTCGACCTGCGGGCCGGTGACGCGGGGGTCACCGCCGTGTTCGCCACCGCCCCGCGCAGCATCCGCGCCGCGGTCAGCCACTGCATCCTCAACGAAGTCGCCTACGAGCGCCTCAAGACCGGCCTGATCGACGAACTCATCACGACCAATTCCACGCCCGTCAACGCGCAGGGTCTCCCGGTCCGCGTGCTCAGCGTGGCCTCGCTCCTCGGCAAAGCCATCCAGCGCATCAACAGCAACGAGAGCGTCACCGGCCTCTTCCCGGTGAAGGGCTTCTGAGGCCCGGGGTGGCCCGCCGCGTGAGCGGCGG
>JAIUPE010000024.1:20830-33437 GCA_020160875.1 Pseudomonadota bacterium | reverse complement strand
CTACGGCCCGGGCTCGAGCGTGATCTCGGGCATCGTGATGTTCAGCTACACGCTGATGATCGCCGTCACGTCCACCATCGCGTACGGTTCGATCTTCGCGGTGCTGTTCGATTTCGGCAAGGTGCCCGCGATCCTGCTCGGTGGCGGCGTGGTGGTGTGCTATTCGGTGCTGGGCGGCATGTGGTCCATCACCCTCACCGACTTCGTGCAATTCATCATCAAGACCGTTGGGATCTTTGTGATCCTTCTGCCGGCGGTATGGTTCGCGGTGGGCGGCATGGACGGCCTGCATGCGAGCCTTCCGGACTCGGCCTTCGACCTGACCGCGCGCGGCTGGGGCACGATCTTCAGCTACCTCATCATCTACAACCTCTCGATCGTCATCGGCCAAGACGTCTGGCAGCGCATCTTCACCGCGAGGAGCGATAAGGTCGCGAAGTGGGCCGGCGCCGCCGCGGGCTTCTACTGCTTCTTCTATGCGCTCGCGGGCGCCTTCATCGGCATGGGCGCGAAGGTACTGCTGCCGAACATCGAAAACCGCAATACCGTTTACGGCATGGTGGTCGATCACGTTCTGCCGGCAGGCCTTTCAGGCCTTGTGCTGGCGGCGGCGCTGGCGGCGATCATGTCGGTGTCGAGCGGCACGCTCATCGCCTCGGCCACAGTCGCGAAACAGGACATCGTGCGTGGCTTCAAGAAAAAGCGCCTCAAGACGGAGGAAGAGCAGCAGACCGAATCGCATGACGAGGTCCAGGGGAGCCGTGGTTACATCCTGTTCTTCGGCGCGCTGATGATCGCCATGGCGGCCGCCCTGAACGACGTCGTGGCGGCCATCGCGATTGGCAGCGCCATCGTCGTGACCGGGCTGTTCATCCCGATCATGGGCGGCTTGTTCTGGAAGCGGGCGAATATCACGGGCACCATCGCCAGCATCGCGGCGGGGATCATCGTGACCTTCGGGCACATGATTTATGTGCAGAACCCCGATTCCGACACGTCGATCTTCTACGGCATGGGCGCAGGTTTCATCGCCTATATCGTCGGCACCTTCATGGGGAAACCGACGGACCCGGCGGTTCTGGCCGAATGGGAGCGCCGCTCCGCGAAGCCGGCGGCCTAGGCCGCCTTCGATCCGAGATAAAAGCGCCCGCGGCTCCCTTGGAACCGCGGGCGTTTTTGTATCTAATTCAGCCACTGCCATCCACACAGGGGACCTTCATGAAACAGATCGTGCGTCTCGTTCTCGCGACGGGAATGATGCTGGGCGTCGCGTCCGCAGCTTTTGCGCAAGGCACACCCGACGACGGCAAATCGGCCGGCGGCGGCGACTGCGCCAAAAACACCTATAACTGCATCGCCACGGCCAACCCGCTGCCGAAGAACGATACGGTGTGGATGGAGGACATGACCTGGATGGACGTGCGCGACGCCATGAAGGAGGGCAAGACCACGGTCATCATCGCCACAGGCGGCATCGAGCCGAACGGCCCGTGGATCAGACTCGGCAAACACAACTGGATCCTGACCAAAAACTGCGAAGCCCTCGCCCGCAAGATCAACGCCCTGTGCGCCCCGATCGTGAAGTTCTCGCGCGAGATGCAGATCGAGCCCCGTGTCGGCCATATGCTCTCGGCCGGCACCATCAGCCTGGAAGAGTCCACCTATGAAGCGCTGCTGACGGATATCGCGCGCAGCTACAAGGTGAACGGATTCAAGAAAATCTTCTTCATCAGCGACAGCGGCGGCAACGAGAAGGGCATGGCCGCGGCGGCGGCGAAGGTGAACGGCGGCGGTGTGCTCGCGGCCTGGATCCCCGAATACTACGACTACGCCTCGGTCCACGCGATGCTGGTGGAGAAGGGTTACGCCAAGAAAGGCTCGCAGGGCAGCGAAGCGCTGCATGACGATTTCGCGATTTCCACGGAGCTGCTGGCGATCGATCCGAAGACGATCAACTTCGAGCAGCGCCAGAAGATGGGTAAAGCCACGATTGACGGCAATCAGCTCGATAAAGCGAAAGCCGACGCCATCACAAAGGAGATCACGGAGCTGCGCGTCGCCAAGACGATCGAAGGCATCAAGAAAGCCGAAGCCGCGGGCGGCACGGTGATGCCGGTGAAGAAGTAGCTTTTAGAGTCCGAAACAAAAAGCCCGCGATGATCGCTCATCGCGGGCTTTTCTTTTTCTACTGCTGCTGACTTATTTGATTGCCGGACCGCCCGTTCTGGTGAATTTTTGCACCCGCCAGTCCTCCGACGTATAGAGATTGCCCTCGGAATCGAGGGCTACTTCATGCGGGCGCATCAGCTCGCCGGCCCATGAGCCGTACCAGCCGAAGGTGCCGACGACCTGACCGTCGGCGCGGTTCACGAAACGCACCTGCGAGTTGCCCATATCGTTGATGGCGAGCAGGGTCTGTTTGGCGTCGGGCCAGAAGGCGATCGCGCCGACGGAACCGGACTGCAGTGTTTCCTTGTCATAGATCCATTCGGTGACGAAGGTGCCGTCCTTCTTGAACACCTGGACGCGGTTGTTCAGGCGGTCGCAGACATAGACGAGCCCGTCCTTCGACACGCGCACACAGTGCGCGATGCGGAACTGCTGCGCCGGCGGTGCTTTCGGATCATAAGGACCGATGTCGTTGTCCGTCGGCGGCTTGCCATAGGCGCCCCACTGGCGCTTGAATTTACCCGTGTCCGCATCGAACACGATGACGCGATGGTTGCCGTAGCCGTCAGCGATATAGACCTCGTTGTCCGTGGGATCGACGAAGAAGTTCGCCGGGCCGGAAAGCTGCGTGGTGTCGAGGCTGCCCTTGGACGGACCGGGCTTGCCGATCTGCATCAGGAACTTGCCCTCGGGCGAGAACTTGAGAACGACGCCATTGGCAGGCTCGCCCTTTTCGCTCGGACGCGTGGCGCTGCCGCCGAGCCAGATGTTGCCCTTGTAGTCGACATAGAGCCCGTGCTCGGCGCGCGGCCAGTCGTAGCCGTCGCCGGGACCGCCGAATGAGCGCACGACATTGCCCGCCTTGTCGAACTCGACGATATAGGGCGCGGCGATGCAGCACTTGCCGCGCTTGGGCGTCGCGGCCGCACTCAGGGCATAACGCGGAATCTCGGACGGCGCGTGATAGATGTAAACGTGATCCCGCGAGTCGACGAAAATTCCGCCGATGAGTCCGAAGGTCCAGTTGTTGGGCAATGGCAGCTTCGGCCAACTGGTATCGATCTTGTACTGCGGCATCGGCGGCAGTGAATCGGCTGCATTCGCGGCCGGCGCCAGCAGCGCGAGTGAAAGAATCGCCAGGTGACGTGCGTGTTTGAGAACCGTTCGAATCACGGGCTCTTCTCCCCCAATTAAGACCTAACTGAACAGACCGTAGGGCGCGGGATGCGCGCAACGGAGAGCTTTTGGCATTTAGTTTAGGCCGTCTAAAAGCCGTGAATCATGCAACGCCATGTGAGTGCGTGTCGATTCCACCGATGATTCCAGGCACTTTTTTGGTTTTAGTAAAAACGGCGCTTTTGTTTAAATTTTAGGCTATATTTGTATTTGGTCATTTTTTTTGCATATCGCATTGACGGCTTGATTTATTGTGTCTACCGTTGTGTGCAGTGCAATAAACGTCTGTGTTTCAGGGGTTCACGGGCGCCGGCCCGCATCGCACCAGCGAGCGGGGTGCATTATATTTTAACTGAGCTAAACCCGGGGGACAGATCCGTGGTGCTTATTCCTACGATGCGGGCGGTACAGGCCTTCGAGGCCGTTGCGAGATGCGGCAGCGTCACCGCCGCCGCTGAAGAGCTTTGCGTTTCGCCGGGCGCCATCAGCCAGCAAATCCACAATATCGAGGAAGCACTCAGCGCCAGCCTGTTCGAACGGCGCGGGCGTTCGCTGACCCTGACTTCGTGGGGCCGGATGTATTACGAGCGCGTGCGCGTGGCGTTCGATCAGCTGCGCCTAGCCCAGGACACGCTGCAATTGGCCCGCACCAAGCCGGGCATCGTCATCAGCTCGCTACCGTCACTGGCCATGCGCTGGCTTCGGCCGTTGATCCAGGACTGGCGCGCCACGCACCCGAACGCGACGATTCGCCTCATCGGCACGGACGAAGAAGCCGCACTACAGAACGATCACATCGATTTCCGTCTCTCCTACGGGACCGACGCGCGCAAATACGACCATTTCGCCGAATTGTTCACGGATACGGTGGTGCCCGCCTGTTCGCCCGAATTGCTGGCGAAGCATCCGGTCAGCACGCCGGCCGATATCCTTGCCGGGCCGCTCATCGATATCGAATGGGATATTCGCCATTCCTCGGCGCCGTCATGGGCCGATTGGGCGCAGAGCGTCGCCGAGCCCGCCCCGAAAGCCGCGGGTGAACTCACGTTCTCGCTGTCGGCCTCGGGACTCGACGCCGCGGTCGCCGGTGGTGGGTTCGTATTGGCGCAAATGTCGATGATCATGAACGACCTTGAAAGCGGGCGGCTTGTGATCCCGCTCGACCGGCGCCTCAGCATGCCGGAGTCGTATTTTCTGGCCTGGGACCGCGCCGCGCTGGACCGTCCGTATGGGTCGGATTTCCGCGCCTTCCTGCTGGCGGCCGCGCGCCGGCAGGCCACGGTTTCCGCCGGCCGGGACCAAGCGCCGATCCCGGTGCGCGTGAAAAGAAGCGCCAGAGGCTGATTAGAGGGCGCTGAGTTCGCGCATCGCGACGGCGAACTTACCCGCGATTTCGTCGCGGCGGCGGTGGCGGCCGCCCGCGACTACTTTCTTGCCCGCGACCCACACGCAATCGACCGGCGAATCGCCGCCGGTGAAAATCCAGGTATCGAGGACGTCGTCGCCCTTGCGCGCGGCCAGCGCGGTTTGTTCGCGCCGGAGCGTGAAGACATCAGCCGGCGCGCCGGCCGACAAACCGCCGGGATGCGCACCAACGGACAGAGCGCCGCCGATGACGGCGCTTTGATACAGCGCGCGGCCCGTGGAATGGCGTTCGGCGGCCATGACATTGCGCGCGCGATTGAACAAGCGCTGCGAGTATTCGAGCATACGCAATTCGTCTGTGATGCCGATCTGCACGTTGGAGTCGGAACCGATCCCATAACGGCCGCCGTGAGCGACAAACACCTTTGCGTTAAACACCCCGTCGCCGAGATTGGCTTCGGTGATCGGCGCCAAACCGGCCGTGGCGCCGGAACGCGCCATGCGGATTGTTTCGTCGTCGGTCATGTGCGTCGCGTGAACAAGGCACCACTGTTCATCCACGTCGTTGTGATCGAGCAGCCATTCGACGGGCCGCCGGCCGGACCAGGCGATACAGGCGTCGACCTCCCCGGTTTGTTCGGCGATGTGGATGTGGATGGGCGCGTCGCCCGCCATTCCGGCCACATCTTTCAGTTCATCCGGCGTTACAGCACGCAAGGAGTGCGGCGCGACGCCGACAATGCCGGTGCCCAGCGGCTTCACGGCGGCACGGCAGCCTTCCAGCAAACGGTTATAGCCGCGCACATCATTGATAAAGCGCCGCTGATCGTCGCGCGGCGCGAGCCCGCCGAAGCTGGCATGGGCGTAGAAGACAGGCAGAAGCGTGAGACCGATGCCGGTTTCAGCGGCCGCGGCCGCGACGCGCGTGGCCATTTCGGCAACATTGGAATAGGGCTTTCCGTCGCGGTCGTGGTGGAGGTAATGGAACTCACCGACGCGGCAGAAGCCGGCTTCGAGCATTTCGACGTACAGCTGGGCGGCGACGGCCTCGACCTGCTCCGGTGAAATCTCCAGCGCAAAGCGATACATGAGATCGCGCCAGCTCCAGAAATTATCCTCGCTAGGACCGCGCAATTCGGTGAGGCCCGCCATGGCGCGCTGGAACGCATGGCTGTGCAGATTCGACATCGCCGGAAGCAGGATGGCGTGCTGTTCGTCGCCTTCGCGCGCGGGCGTATTGGCGGTGACCGACACGATCCGCCCCGCCTCGATCACGACCCGCACGTCGGAATTCCAGCCCAGTGGAGTGAGCGCCTGGGCGGCGTGGATGACGGTCATCAGCGTGTCCTTTGAAATGAGCTAAACCCCTTTAGAGTCGGGAGTCAGCTTGCTTTCGGTCTGAATATGTCTATACATTATCCAGGTCGGGGCGTCTTGGAAACCGGGAATTCACATGCCAGAGGGCACAAAATCGCGAACCGCGGAAAGGGTTTTCCGTAACGCCCGCCTCGCGACCGTCGCGCCGGGACTCGAAGGCCTTGGACTGGTCGAAAAGGGCGCGATCGCCGTGAAAGACGGCCGCATCGCCTACGCCGGCCTCGAAGCCGACATGCCCGCCGCGATGAAAAAGGGCGAGATCACGGACTGCGAAGGCCGTTGGATTACCCCGGGCCTCATCGACTGCCATACCCACCTTATATATGCGGGCAACCGCGCCCATGAATTCGAACTACGTCTGAAGGGCGCGAGCTACGAGGAGATCGCCCGCGCCGGCGGCGGCATCGTCTCGACCGTCAAACATTCGCGCGACGCCGATCAGGCCGAACTCATCCGCCAGACCCTGCCGCGCCTTGATGCATTGACGGCCGAGGGCGTCACGACCGTCGAAGTGAAATCGGGCTACGGCCTCAACCTCGAGTCCGAGACAAAGGCGCTGCGCGCCGCGCGCCAGTTGGGCAAGGAGCGCCCGGTGACAATCCGCACCACCTTCCTCGGCGCACATGCCGTGCCGGCCGAAGCCAAAGGCGACAAGCGCGCCTATATCGATTCCATCGTCAATGAGATGCTGCCGGCCGTGGTGAAAGAGAATTTGGCCGACGCCGTCGACGCATTCTGTGAAGGCATCGCCTTCTCGCCCGAAGAAGTCGCGCGCGTGTTCGAAGCCGCCGCCGCGCATAATCTTCCGGTGAAGCTGCATGCCGATCAGCTTTCGAACCTGCGCGGCGCCATGCTGGCCGCGAAGTTCAAGGCCCTGTCCGCCGACCATCTGGAGCACACCGACGAAGCCGGTGTCGCGGCGATGGCGAAGGCGGGCACGGTGGCGGTGCTTCTGCCGGGCGCATTCTATTTCATGCGCGACACGAAACAGCCGCCGATCACGCTGTTCCGCCAGTACAACGTGCCCATGGCGGTGTCGACGGATTCGAATCCCGGCACCTCGCCGCTGACCTCGATCCTGATGTCCATGAACATGGCCGCGACCTTGTTCCGCCTTTCCGTGGATGAATGCGTGGCGGGCGTGACGCGTGAAGCGGCGAAGGCGCTGGGCATGTCGGATGAAATCGGCACGCTGGAAGCCGGCAAGAGCGCCGATCTCGCGATCTGGAATATCGAACGGCCGGCGGAGCTGGTCTATCGCATGGGCTTCAACCCCCTGCACGCGCGTATCTGGAGAGGCCAATGACCATTGTCTTGAAGCCGGGCGCAACGAGCCTTGCCGATTGGCGCGCGATTTATCGTGGCGCGCCCGCGAAACTCGATCCCGCCTGCCGTCCCGCCGTTGAGAAAAGCGCGGCCGCCGTCGCGCGCATCCTTGCCAAAGGCGCGCCGGTCTACGGCATCAACACCGGCTTCGGAAAGCTGGCGAGCGTGAAGATCGAGGACGCCGATCTCACACAGCTTCAACGCAACATCGTGCTGTCGCACTCGGCCGGCGTCGGCGAACCGATGCCGACAAATGTCGCGCGTTTGATGATGGCGCTAAAACTCGCAAGCTTGGGCCAGGGCGCCTCGGGCGTGCGGCCCGAGACCCTCGACATGCTCGAGGCGATGATCAAACACGACATCATCCCGGTCATCCCGAACCAGGGTTCGGTGGGCGCGTCGGGCGATCTTGCGCCCCTGTCGCACATGACCTCGGTGATGATCGGCGTCGGTGAGGCCTTCACACCGAAGGGCCGTATGAACGCCGTCGACGCCCTTAAGAGCGCGGGTCTCACGCCGATCACGCTCGGCGCCAAGGAAGGCCTCGCGCTGCTGAACGGCACGCAGTTTTCGACCGCCTATGGCCTCGCGGGCCTGTTCGAAGCCGAAGTGCTGTTCCAGGCCGCCGTCGTCACCGGCGCGTTGACCACGGACGGCGCGAAGGGCTCCAATACGCCGTTCGATCCGCGTATCCATGCGCTGCGCAAGCACAAAGGCCAGATCGAAGCGGCGAACACCTATCGCGCCCTCATGGAGGGCAGCGCGATCCGCGCCTCGCACCTCGTCAACGACAGCCGCGTCCAAGACCCTTATTGCTTGCGCTGCCAGCCGCAAGTCATGGGCGCGTGCCTTGACATGTTGCGCAACGCGGCGGGCTTCCTTGAAACCGAAGCCAACGGCGTATCGGACAATCCCTTGATCTTCGCCGACGAGAACGAAGCCCTGTCGGGCGGCAACTTCCATGCCGAGCCGGTGGCTTTCGCGGCGGACATGATCGCCATGGCGATCTGCGAGATCGGCTCTCTCGCCGAACGCCGCCTGGCCATGCTCATCGACCCCGCCCTTTCTTGTCTTCCCGCCTTCCTGACGCCGAAACCGGGTCTCAATTCCGGCTTCATGATCCCGCAAGTCACGGCGGCGGCGTTGGTGTCGGAGAACAAACAGCGCGCTTATCCCGCGAGCGTCGATTCCATCCCCACCTCGGCCAACCAGGAGGACCATGTGTCCATGGCCGCGCACGGCGCACGCCGCCTGCTGCCGATGGCCGAAACCGCGAATGCCGTCATCGCCATCGAACTCCTGGCCGCGGCGCAGGCTTGCGATTTCCTGGCGCCGCTGACCTCCAGCCCGCCGCTGGAAGCCGTGCGTAAGCGCGTGCGCGCGGAAGTGCCGAAGTTGGAAGACGACCGCTACTTCCATCCGGACATCCAAAAGGCGCTTCACCTGGTGCGCTCGGGCGCGCTGGCCGAGGTGGTGAAGGGCGTGAAGCTGCCGGAGGCGATTGCATGAGTCCGTCCTGGCTGACCGTCGTCGAGGGTAGCGCACCGCTGATCCTGTCCATGCCGCACACCGGCACGGAACTGGCGGATATCGAGTCAAAGTTGGTTTCACCTTGGATCGCGCGCAAAGACGCCGATTGGTACATCGAGAAGCTTTACGACTTCGGGCGTGAACTGGGTGCGAGCATCGTGCGCACCGGGCTGTCGCGCACCGTGATCGACGTGAACCGCGACCCCACCGGTGTTTCGTTGTATCCGGGCCAGGCGACGACGGAACTTTGCCCCACCACGACCTTCGACGGCGAGCCGCTCTATAAAGACGGCCAGGCGCCGGACGATGCCGAGATCGCGCGCCGCCGCGCGCAGTACTACGATCCCTATCACAACGCGCTGAAGACGCAGATCGCGCGCCTCGCCGCGAAACACCCGCGCGTGGTGCTTTACGATTGCCACTCTATTCGCTCCGTGGTGCCGCGTCTGTTTGAGGGGGAGCTGCCGAACTTCAACATCGGCACCAACAGCGGTAAGTCCTGCGATCCCAAACTGGAAGCCGCCGTCGCCGGCGCCTGCGCCGCGACGAACTACAGTCATGTCGTGAATGGCCGCTTCAAGGGCGGCTACATCACGCGCCACTACGGCCAGCCGGCCGACAATGTGCATGCGATCCAAATGGAACTCGCGTGCCGCGGATACTTAAAGGAGTGCAACGGGCCGGTCGACGAGAAGGACTGGCCCGTTGGATACGATCCGGACTACGCCGCGCCGATGCGCGCGGCGCTCACGCAGGTGCTGAACGCCTGCCTCACTTTCGCAAAAAATTAACTGACCTCAAGGGGACACCACATGAAGCGTCTCGACAACGCCCGTAAGATCAGCGCACCGCGCGGCACCGAACTGAACGCCAAATATTGGGTGACGGAAGCGCCGCTGCGCATGCTGATGAACAATCTCGACGCCGAAGTCGCCGAGAAGCCGGAAGAACTGGTGGTGTACGGCGGCATCGGCCGCGCCGCGCGCGACTGGGACTCTTTCGACCGCATTGTCTCGACCCTGAAGCGTCTGGAAAAGGATGAGACCCTTCTCGTCCAATCCGGAAAACCGGTCGGCGTCTTCAAGACCCATGTAGATGCGCCGCGCGTGCTGCTGGCGAACTCCAATCTCGTGCCGCGCTGGGCGACGTGGGAACACTTCAACGAGCTCGATAAGAAGGGCTTGATGATGTACGGCCAGATGACGGCTGGTTCGTGGATCTACATCGGCTCGCAGGGCATCGTGCAGGGTACCTATGAGACCTTCGTCGAAATGGGCCGCCAGCATTTCGGCGGCGACCTGGCCGGAAAATGGATCCTGACGGCGGGCCTCGGCGGCATGGGCGGCGCGCAGACGCTGGCTGCGACCATGGCCGGCGCGTCGTGCCTGGCCATCGAGTGCCGCCCGACCTCGATCGAATTCCGCCTGCGCACGGGCTATGTCGACGTACAGGCGAAGGACTTGGATGACGCGCTCGCGATCATCGCCAAGGCCACCAAGGAAAAGAAGGCGCTGTCCGTCGCCCTGCTCGGCAACGCCGCCGAGATCCTGCCCGAACTGGTCCGCCGCGGCGTGAAGCCGGATGCGGTGACCGATCAGACCTCCGCCCACGACCCCGTAAATGGTTACCTCCCGATCGGCTGGGACCTCGCGAAGTGGGAAGAGATGCGCCAGAAGGACCCGAAGGCCGTTGCACAGGCCGCGCGCGAATCCATGGCCGTGCATGTGAAAGCGATGCTGGACTTCCACAAGCAAGGCATCCCGACCGTCGACTACGGCAACAACATCCGTCAGATGGCCTTTGAAGAAGGCGTGAAAGACGCCTTCGCGTTCCCGGGCTTCGTGCCGGCTTACATCCGCCCGCTGTTCTGCCGCGGCGTCGGTCCGTTCCGCTGGGCCGCGCTGTCCGGCGATCCCGCCGACATCGCCGCGACCGACGCCAAGGTGAAGGAACTGATCCCGCACGATAAACACCTGCACAACTGGCTGGACATGGCCGCGAAGCGCATCAAGTTCCAGGGTCTGCCGGCACGCATCTGCTGGGTCGGTCTCGGCGAGCGTCACCGCCTGGGTCTCGCGTTCAATGAAATGGTGAAAAAAGGTGAACTCAAGGCGCCGATCGTCATCGGCCGCGATCACCTCGATTCCGGCTCGGTCTCGTCGCCGAACCGCGAAACCGAAGCGATGAAGGACGGTTCGGACGCCGTGTCCGACTGGCCGCTGCTCAACGCGTTGCTGAACACCGCCTCGGGCGCGACCTGGGTGTCGCTGCATCATGGCGGCGGCGTCGGCATGGGCTTCTCGCAGCACTCCGGCATGGTGATTTGCTGCGACGGCACCGAAGACGCCGCGCGCCGCATCGAACGCGTACTGTGGAACGACCCGGCGACGGGCGTGATGCGCCATGCGGATGCCGGTTATGACATCGCCATCGATTGCGCGCGCGAGAAGGGCCTCGATCTGCCGAGCCTCGCGAAGTAGTTCGCGGTCATGCAGCTGCTGAGGTCGTCGGACTACAAGTGTATGCCGTGGAAGAACGGCGGCGGCGAGACCATCGAGATCATGGTCTCGCCGCCCGCCGCGGATTTCACGTCCATGGATTGGCGCCTGTCGATGGCGACCGTGGCGAGCGATGGCCCCTTCTCGTCTTTCCCGGGGATCGACCGGACCTTGTCCGTCTTGTCCGGTACGCTGCGTCTATCCATCGACGGCGCGCATGTGGATTTGATGGAGATGTCGCCGCCGCACAGCTTCTCCGGCGACGCGGTGACTCACGGCGCGGTGCTGCGCGGCCCGGTGACGGATCTGAATGTCATGACGCGCCGCGCGGACTTCATGCACCAGGTGCGGCGTCTGTCGGTGATGGGCGAGAAGACCGTGACGGCGGCGCCGGGGACGCTGGTCCTGTTCTGTCACACCGGGTCTGTTCGTCTTCCCGATGGAGAAACTCTAAAAGCACGCGATACCGCGGTGGGCGTCTCGCCCGGCGGCACCATGACCTTCCGGGCCGATGTTCTGTCGACCCTTTATGTAATTACAATTACGCCCCGTTGAAGAAATTCGGGCGTCACGCGGCGCCCTTTTTTTCCAGAAAAGCACGAAAACCGCGGGTTTTCGTGCTTTTCTCACGTTAGTTTTCCTAAATAATATCGTACGCCAACGCGCCTTGTCGGGTGGGTCTCCTGTCCGACAATGATGCGCATCAACAAGACGTCGCCTTGAAGTGACGCTGAACGAGATCCCCTGGGGCTAACCGCGAGATGACTGTAACCAACGATGACGAGCATTGAGAGCGGGAGAGAATCGCCCGCATTTTTGAAAAACGCCTGGTACGTGGCCGCCTGGGACAACGAGATCGGCCACGCCCTTACGGCTGTTACGATCCTGAACGAGAGCATCGTAATGTACCGCGACAGCGCGGGCAAAGCCGTGGCCCTCGAGAACGCCTGTCCGCACCGCAAACTGCCGCTGTCCATGGGGCGCCTTAAGGGCGACGAGGTGGAGTGTGGCTATCACGGTCTGACGTTCAACCAGCAAGGCGCCTGCACGCGCGCGCCGGGCGGCCAGCGCATCCCCAAAGCCGCCTGTGTGCATTCCTATCCGGTCGAAGAGCGCTACGGCCTGATCTGGATCTGGATGGGGGAAGCCGCCAAGGCCGATCCCGC
>JAIUPE010000024.1:0-20820 GCA_020160875.1 Pseudomonadota bacterium | reverse complement strand
GATCATGAACGTCGAACATTGGGGCGATTCCGCCTGGGGCCTTAATCGTGGTGACGCGATGACGGTCGAGGCCAACTACCTCTATATGACAGACAATCTTCTGGACCCTTCGCATGTCGCGTGGGTGCATCAGACGTCGTTTGGAAACGCGGCCTGCGCGGACGACGTGCCGGACACGACCATCGCCGACAACGGCGTTATCGTGTCGCGTTGGATGCGCGATACGGAGCCCGCGCCCTTCTATCAACCGTTTTTGAAATTCCGGGGCAACTGCGACCGCAAGCAGCACTACGAGGTACGCTACCCGAGCCATGCGATCATCAAGGCGATCTTCGTCCCTGCCGGAACAGGCGGTGACGACAAACCGCTCCATCAAGACGTGTTCCTGATGGATAGCTATAACTTCCTGACCCCCATCAACGAGAACCTGACGCGCTACTACTGGTTTCAGATGCGCAACTTCGCGCCGAACGACCAGGCCGTGTCGGCAGCGTTTGCGACAAGCGTCCGCACCGCGTTCGAGGAAGACAAAGCGATTGTGCAGGCCGTCCACCGCGGGATGAACAACAAGAAGAGCAATAATATCGACCTCAAAATCGATAAGGGCCCGCTTCATTTCCGTAAACGTCTGGCGCAAATGATCGCTGCCGAGAAACCGACCCTCGTCGCCGCCGAATGACCGTCACCGTCACTTTCAAGACCTCGGGCCGCACGGTGGCCTGGACCAAGGCGGATTCCCTTCTCGCTTTCGCCGAGGAACATGGGATCGACGCCCCCTTCAGCTGCGGGGCCGGCGTATGCGGCACATGCGCAACAACCTTGCTCGAAGGCGACGTGACCTACGTCGAAGATCCATTGTATTTGCCCGATCCGGGCGTTGTACTGCTATGCTGTACAACACCAAAGACCTCCGTCGTCCTCGACCTCTAACCGAGTAACCGCATGACATCCAAGACCGCCTCGCAGGCCCAGACAGGTCCTGCGTTCAACCCGCATGTTGCCGCGTTGCCGTCCTATAACGCGGGCCTTCCCGTCGCCGTCGCCCGCGAAGTCAGCGGCCATGAATTTATCGCCCGCCTGGCCAGCAACGAGAACCCGTTCGGCTGCTCGCCGAAGGTGATGGCGGCGCTGGCATCGAGCGCTTTCGAACCGTGGCGTTATGCGGACCCGGCGGCGCGCGAGCTGCGCGCGGCGCTCGGCAAATATCTCCGCATCGATCCGGGCCTGATCGTCTGCGGCAACGGTTCGGAAGAAATGATCGCAGCCATCAGCCGCGCCTTCCTGACGCCGGGCGGGCTTGCCGTGACGGTGGTGCCGAGTTTCGGTCTGCATGAGATCGAACCGCTGGCCATGGGCGCGAGGGTGATCAAGGTGCCGATGACGAAGGATCTCACCTTCGACATCCCCGCCATCGAAGCGGCCCTCGCGCAGAAGCCTCAGGTGTTCTTCATCTCGACACCCTCGAACCCGGTCGGCGTTACCTTGGATCTCGCGGCGCTGGAGCGCCTGGCGGCCGCCAATGGAAACTCCTGCCTGTTCGTGCTCGACGAAGCCTACCGGGAGTTCGCGGAACCGGGTTTCCCCGATGGCCTTGAAGTGCTGCGCCGCCTGAACGTACCACATGTGATCCTGCGTACTTTCTCGAAGGCTTACGGTCTAGCGGGCCTACGCGTCGGATACGCCGCCTGCTCGAGCCCCGAATTCGCGCGCGTCATCAACGCGGCCAAGACGCCGTTCAACGTCAACGCGGCGGCGCAGCTCGGCGCCATCGCCGCGCTCGAGGACGACGCCTGGATGCGTAACGCGGTCACACGCATCAACGCGGAACGCGAACGCGTGCGCAAGGTGCTGGACGGCATGGGCGTTTTCATGGCGCCGTCGCAGACCAACTTCCTGTTCATGGATTGCAAGGGCGACAGCACAGAATGCGCGCAGTTCATGCTGAAGGAAGGCGTGATTCTCAAAGGCTGGCGCGAAGCCGGTTACGAGAAATTCATCCGCGTGACGATCGGCGCAAAGGAAGAAAACGAGAAGTTCATCGGCGCCTTCAAGAAGTGGCTGGCACGCTAAGCCATCGTGCCATCAGATAAAGAAAAAGGCCGGTACAATGTACCGGCCTTTTTCATTTGAGCGCCGCATGAGGCGTGTGTCCACTCCTCATGCCGGCCTCACCCCCGTTACATCTTGAAGCGCAAGCCCGCGCGGAAGACGCGGCCGAGCGTGTCGTACAACGTGGCGTTAGCGGCCGGCGCTTCGTAGGTAAAGCCGCCGGGGCCCGGCGCGACGACCGCCGGATCCTTGTTGAAGACGTTCTTCACATTGAAGAAGGCTTCCATGTCCACATCCGAGACGCCGAACTTGTAGGCCATGGACGTATCGAAGTAGATCGCCCCCGCGATGTGATTGTCGTCGACGGTACGATTGTTGACGGTCGACACCGGGCAGCCCGTCGTGCACTCGACGTTCGAGTTCAGATAAACGCCCGAGCTGATCCCGCGCGCGGCGATCTGCAGATTGATCATGTCGTTCGAATAGCCGACCGAACCGCGCCAACGCCAGGACGGCGGGCCGTCGCCGGTGTTCTGGCCGGCGCTTTGCACCGGCGTCGAGAGGCCGTTGGACTCCAGGCGCTTGATGAAGTGCGTGGCCATGAAGCGGAACGAGAGATCACCGGGAGCGCTGTCGAGGAGCATATCGAGCGGCATGTTGTAGCCCGCTTCGATATCGAGACCCTTGGCGATCTGGTTGACTAGGTTGAACGGCTGCGTGCGGATGAGCGCGATGGTGTTGTCCGGGTTGAAGTCGATCGCCGAACAAAATCTGTCGCTCTTCGTCACGAAGCACTGGTCGATGGTCTGTTGGACCGAGAGATTGCCCAGCGCGTCCTTGATGTTGAGGTCCCAGTAGTCGACCGAGGCGCTGAAGCCCGGCAGGAACGAGGGCTGCAACACAACGCCGACGCCCGTCATGTCCGACTTTTCGGGCGTCAGGTTCGGGTTACCCGTGGTGCGGGAGAAGCCGATCTCCGTGGTCGCGGCGCCGGTGATCGGGTCCGGACGGAACGGATTGGTGTAGCCCGGGAAGCCCGACGTACCCGTATTGAACAGGTTCTGCAGATTCGGCGCACGGATGTCGCGCGACTGGGTGACGCGGAAGCGGATGTCGCTGACCGGCGACCAAGTGAGACCCGCTTTCCAGGTCGTGACGTAGCCGGACGTCGAGTAGTCGGTGGCGCGGACGGCGCCGTTGAACTCGAGCGATTCGGCGAACGCGGTATCGGTAGCGAGCGGCACGACGGTTTCGATGAACCCTTCCGTGACGTTCATCTTCGCGCTGAAGACCTGGTAGTTACCGAAATACCAATCGAAGGCGCGGCTGACCGGATCGTTCACACCCTTGATGCTTTCGCGTCGGTGTTCACCCCCGAACGCAATGGTGACCGGGCCGGCCCAGGTTTCAAAGGGCGAACCGGAGAACGAGATCGAGGCCACATCCTGCACCGGCATTTCGGTGCGGAAGTCGCGTTCGCCGTTGCCGTGCAGGTAGTCGATGGCCTCCGGCGAGTTCACGCCGATGCCAAAGATGTTGTACGGCACACACAACGGATCGTCGTTGGTGGTGACGGCGTCGGCGTTGACGCGGCAGACCGGCAGGCCCGTCGTTGGGCTGCGCACCGGATCGAGCGCCTTCGAGAAGGCCGTGCGCTTGATCACCCCGAAGGTTTCCTGGTGCAGGTGCGCCATTCCCTTCTGATAGTAGGCGTCCCACGTCCAATCCGTGTCCATGGCGTCGAAGGTGCCGTTGGCGCCCACGACATAGCGCTGCACGCGGCGGTCGTTGATGGCGCCGGCATTGCGGGTGTCGGCGTGCATCGAACCCATGGTGAACTGGGTGATGCCGAGCGCCTGGGCGCGCGCCAGGACATCCGCAGGGATGTACGGATTGGTGGTCGAGATCGTCAGGCTGGCGTTGTCTTCCTTCATGCAGCACCAATTCTGGTTCCAGTTATGGGTCCAGGAGGCCTGCGCGAAGACGGTCATGTTGTCGCTGATGTCGTAGCTGGTCCGCAGGAAGAGGCTCTGCGTTTCGGATGCCGAGGAAAGGCCGTTCGCCATGCGTGTGCCGCGGATCGTGGCCGCGCGCCAACCGCCACCCACCATGACCGGATCGGCGACGATGGAGCCATATGGGAACGGATAGGAGCGACCGCCCTCACCAAAGGCGATGCCCTTCAAGGGGCCCGAGGTGATGATACCCCCCGCGATGCCGTTGGACACCGAGGATTGGTTGCGGATGATGCGCTGCGGGACCGATGTGCTCTGACCGTTCGCGGCGTTGGTCCCATACAGCGGGTTATCGACGATCTGCCAGCCTTGCAGGTTCCATTCGCGATCGTTGATCGGGATGCCGGCGCTGTCGGACGAAGACGCCGAGATGATGAAGTGACCTTTGCCTTCGGCGAAAGGCGTGCCGTAGGTGAGATCGACGTCCCAGCCCTCGTTGTCGCCATAGGTGGTGATGTCGCCGCCGATCTCGCCCTTGAAGCCGGTGAATTCCTTATCGAGGACGAAGTTCAGCACGCCGGCCACGGCATCCGATCCATATGCGGCCGAGGCACCGCCGGTGACCACGTCGACGCGGCTGATGAGGGCCTGCGGGATGGTGTTGATGTCGACCACGCCGTCGGAGCTAGAGCCGACCGAACGCTGGCCGTCGACCAGCACCAGCGTACGGCCGAAGCCGAGGTTACGCAGGTTGACCGAGTTCATGCCCGACGTGCCGCCGCTCATCGACGAGTTGGTGTTGGTGCCGGTGCGGCTGCCCGAGAAGGCCGGGATCGAGTTGACGTAGTCGGCGACATTCGACGTCGCGGCGGTTTCAAGTTCCGCCACGCCGACGACGGTGACCGGGGTCGGCGCCTCATAGCCATCGCGCACGATGCGCGAGCCGGTGACGACGATTTCGCTTTCGACTTCCGGCGCGGCTGCGGCCAGCTGGTCCTGTGCATGAGCGCCGACGGACGTGGCCAATAAGATCGCCGTCGCGCTGGCGGTACGCAGCGCGGTTGCTTTCAGGCCCATACGACGCAGGCCGGTGAGTCGACGTGTATTCATTTGGTTTTCCCCTTGAGCCCGGACGGCGGACGTCCGGACGGCGTTGTGAGTAGTCCCCACCCACGCCACATTTCGTGTGCGGCGCAGCATGACTGCGAAAACCTTGTCATAGTCCGGTCGCACGACAACCGGGCCTCAATTAACTTCTTTTTTAGGCAGTCTGATAAATTGCCTGTTATTTATGCATTTAGGCGAAAAAAATCGTTTCTTTTCAATGCTATTAGGTCTTAAATATTAATAGCGAGTCGAACTATATTTGATGTGCCATTTCTGCACCGCACTGCGGAATAAGTTGAGTTTGGGTGAACTGGGAGGGCTTGAAACGCCGTCAAAGCGCCGTTCGCCGAGCTTCAGGGGCAGTCCAGACAGCCCGCCGGGCTCCGATTCGTCTAGACATAACGGGCCGGTCCAACCCGTTTCCTTAAAGAAAAAGGCCGGTGTCTTGCGACACCGGCCTTCTTGTTTCCGAGGGGGCCGTCGCCCCCATTGGAGAACTACATACGGAAGCGCAGACCCGCACGGAACGTACGGCCGAGCGTGTCGTACAGGAGCGCGTTCGCCGGAGCGGCTTCATAGGTGAAGCCGCCGGGGCCAGGCGCCGCGACCGCCGGGTCCT
The DNA here is from genome assembly GCA_020160875.1 of Pseudomonadota bacterium. Lineage (GTDB taxonomy): Bacteria > Pseudomonadota > Alphaproteobacteria > Rhodospirillales > Rhodospirillaceae > SHVO01. The sequence continues at coordinate 15,090 of JAIUPE010000024.1, read as the reverse complement.
TGTCGAACACGTTCTGGACGTTGAAGTAGGCTTCCATGTCCGATTCGGCGACGCCGAACTTGTAGGTGAACGACGTGTCGAACCACATCGAGCCCTTGATGTCGTTTTCGTCGACGGTGCGGTTGTTGACGGTCGAGACCGGGCAGCCGGTGGTGCATTCGACGTTCGAGTTCAGATAGACGCCCGAGCTGACGCCGCGAACGACGAGCTGCACATCGAACATATCATTCGAATAGCCGACGGACGCGCGATAGCGCCAATCGGGCACGCCGTTGTTGCCGATGTTCTCGCCCGCGTAATCGCGCGGCACGCTGATGCCGTTCGACTCGAAGCGCTTAATGAAGTGCGTGCCCATGAAGCGGAACGCGAGATTGCCGTCGGCGCTGTCGACGATCTGATCGAGCGGCATGTTGTAGCCCGCTTCAAAGTCGATGCCCTTGGCGATCTGATTGACGAGGTTGAACGGCGTCGTGCGGATGAGCGCGATCGAGTTATCCGGATTGAAGTCGATCGCCGAGCAGAAGGCGGCCGATTTCGTGAGGAAGCACTGGTCGATGATCTGCTGCACCGTGAGCGAGCCGAGCGCGCCCTTGATGTTCAGATCCCAATAGTCGACCGAGGCGCTGAAGCCCGGCAGGAACGTCGGCTGCAACACCACGCCAACACCGGTCATGTCGGATTTTTCCGGCACGAGGTTCGGATTGCCGCGCGTGCTGGAGAAGCCGACTTCCGTGGTCGGCGCGCCGTTGGCTTGCGGACGGAACGGGTTCTGATAACCCGGGAAGCCCGAGGTGCCGGTGCTGTAGAGGTTGTTCAAGTTCGGCGCGCGGATGTCGCGGGACTGGGTGACGCGGAAGCGAATGTCGTTGATCGGCGCCCAGGTGAGGCCCGCCTTCCAGGTCGTGACGTAGCCGGACGTCGAGTAATCGGTGGCGCGGACGGCGCCATTGAACTCGAGCGATTCGGCGAAGGACGTGTCCGTGGCGAGCGGCACCACGGTTTCGACGTAACCTTCGGTGACGTTCATCTTCGCGCTGAAGACCTGATAGTTGCCGAAGTACCAATCGAAGGCGCGGCTGACCGGGTCGTTCGTGCCCTTGATTTTTTCGATGCGGTGTTCGGCACCGAACGCGATCGAGACCGGGCCGGCCCAGGTTTCGAACGGCGAGCCGGAGAAGTTGACCGCCATGACGTCCTGCTGCGGGACTTCCGTGCGGAAATCACGCTCGCCGTTGCCGTGCAGGTAGTCGATGGTGGCCGCCGAGTTCACACCGATGCCGAACGGGTTGTACGGCACGCAGGTCGGATCGTCGTTGGTGGTGATGGCGTCGGCGTTCACGCGGCAGACCACCTGGCCTGTCGTCGGCGAACGCACCGCGGCAATGGCCTTTGCGTAGGCCGACTGCTTGATCACGCCGAAAGTTTCCTGGTGAACGTGCGAAATGCCCTTCTGATAGTAGGCATCCCAGGTCCAGCCGGTATCCATCGCGTCGAAGGTGCCGTTGGCGCCGACGACATAGCGCTGCACGCGGCGGTCGTTGATGGCGCCGGCATTACGGGTGTCGGCGTGCATCGAGCCCATGCGAAATTGCGTGACGCCGAGCGCATTCATGCGCGCGACGATGTCCGCCGGGATGAAGGGATTGTCGCTGCTGATAACGATGCTGTCGTTATCTTCCTTCATACAGCACCAGTTTTGATTGTGGTTGTGCGTCCAGGAAGCCTGGGCGAACACGGTGACGTTGTCGGAAAGGTCGTAGCTGGTGCGCAGGAAGAGGGACTGCGTTTCGGAGGCCGAAGTCAGGCCGTTCGCCATGCGTGTGCCGCGAATGGTGGCCGCGCGCCAGCCGCCGCCGACCATGACGGGGTTCGCGACGATCGAGCCGTACGGGAACGGATACGGACGGCCGTCGTCACCGAAGGCCATGCCGACAAGGCCGTTGCCCACCGTGCTGCCGCCGGCGGCGCAAGCCGCAGCCGGCGCGATGCACGACGTGATGATACCGCCGGCGATGCCGTTCGAGACCGACGACTGATTGCGCAGGAGGCGCGCCGGAACCGAGGTCGACTGGCCCGCGCCCGTGCCGTAGGCCGGGTTGTCGAGGATCTGCCAGCCCTGCAGGTTCCACGGGCGATCGTTGATCTTCACGCCCGCCGTGTCGCTGGCCGAGGCGGAGATAATGAAGTGACCTTTGCCGCCCTGGAACGGCGTACCGTAGGTGAGCGAGGTGTCCCACGACTCATTGTCGCCGTAGGTGGTGATGCTGCCGCCGAGGTCGGCCTTGAAGCCGGTGAATTCCTTGTCGAGGATAAAGTTGATGACGCCCGCGACCGCATCCGAGCCGTAAGCCGCCGAGGCGCCGCCCGTCGAGACGTCGACGCGGCTGATGAGAGCCTGCGGAATGGTGTTCAAATCCACCAGGCCGTCCGAGGTCGAACCGACCGAGCGTTGACCATCGATCAGCACCAGGGTGCGTTCGACGCCGAGGTTACGCAGGTTCGGGGTATTGAGACCCGAGCGGCCCGAGCTCATGGTCGAGTTGGTGTTCGTCGGCATGATCGAACCGGCGAAGGCGGGGATCGTATTGACGTAATCGGCGACGTTCGCCGAGGCCGAGCTCTGCAGCTCCTCGACACCGACGACGGTGACCGGCGTCGGCGCTTCATAACCGTCGCGCACGATGCGCGATCCGGTCACGACGATTTCGCTTTCGACTTCCGGCGCCGCGGCGGCGAGTTGCTGGGCATGGGCGCCGATCGACGTCGCCAAGAGGATGGCCGTCGCGCTCGCTGTGCGCAGGACGGTGTTCTTCAGGCCGACGCGGTATGGACGCGGCCGTGACGCGAAGAGAGTCGTGGTGTTCATGCGGTTTTCCCCTTTTTGATCGGACGGATGCCCGTCCGGACGCCGTTTGAGATTTATCCCCAATCGCCGGTCACGCTGTGGTGCAGCGCAACATTCTCACTTTAGGCGATGTCATATGTCCGTAGCACTATAACCAGTACCTGAATGCAACCGCCTCTAAAGTGACTTCTTCTTTAGTGGAACTAAAAAACGTCATGATTTCAGGCACTTTGCAGAAAAATCCACATTCAGAACAAGGCTTTGAGAGCCTGGATTCAGCGCCAGGTTTCGACGGAAATCCTGTGTCATTTCTGCATCGCAGCGCAGAAATCCGTCAGACCAGGTAAATGGATTAGGGTGACGCGCCTCCCAACGCGAGTTTTTCTGCAGTCTCGTGACTTCAAAAAATATGCCTATTGCGGTCGATTCGTCTAGACAAATAGCGCCGCAGCGAGGGGATCGCTTCGCAACCGCACATGAATAAGCGGCGTTTGCACGCCTTTTTGAGGCACGCGGCTTTGACAGCCGCGAAGACGCCGAAACCTTGAGGCGCGGTGCGGCGCGGCCGCGCCGCCGTGCCGGGGCCGCGATATATGCAACATTAATGTCATCGTACATTCACGGAAGAATTGGCGGGTAAATCTCCCAATCTCAAATAACTCATTGATTCTAAATATTTATATCGCCTTCCCATTTCGTCGGCTGATCGATACTTAAAGGGCGCTCACACACCCGGCCTTCCGCGCCGGGGTGACCGCCAGAGTTCCCGTCAACCCGAGTCATCGAGGCGTCCCCATGTTCGGCTGGTTCCAAGCGCTGCTGCCGCGCGAAGATCGTTTCTTCCAGCTTTATAACCGCCACGCGGAGACCCTGGTAGAAGGCGCCCAGGCCCTGCGCCGTCTTCTGAACGGTGGCCCCGACGTGGCGGCGGCGGCGGCGGAGGTCTATCGCTTCGAGGACCAGGCGGATGCGATTACGCGCGACATCATGCAGTTGGTGCGCCGCTCTTTCATCACGCCCTTCGACCGCAGCGACATCCAGGACCTGGTCACGGCGCTCGACGATTCGATCGATCAGATGAAGAAGACCGCCAAGGCGGTGCTGATGTTCGAAGTGCAGAGCATGGAGCCTGAGATGGCGGCCATGGGCGATCACATCCTGAAAGCGGCGGCGCTGACGGTCGAGGCGGTGAAAATGTTGAGCGCGCTGCGCGAGAACAACGCGCGCCTTCATACGATCACGGAAGAGATCGTGCGGCTGGAAGACGACTCCGACGCGCTGAACGAAGCCGGCATCAAGGCCTTGTTCAAGAAGTATCGCGACGGCAACGCGATGAACTACCTCGTTGGCATCGAGATCTACGATCATCTGGAAAAGGTCATGGACCGTTTCGAGGACGTCGCCAACCGAATCAGCAGCATCGTGATCGAACAGGTCTAACCCCACATGGAGATCCTGATCGGCCTTATCGTCGTTGCGCTGGTATTCGACTTCATGAACGGCCGTAACGACGCGGCCAACTCGATCGCGACCATCGTCTCGACCCGCGTATTGTCGCCGCGCGCGGCGATCGCATGGGCCGCTTTTTTCAACTTCGTCGCCTTCCTCGTGTTCGGCTTAAGCGTCGCGAGCACGGTCGGCAAAGGCATCATCTCGCCCGAGATCATCTCCGACCATGTGATTTTCGGCGCGCTGATCGGCGCTATTTCGTGGCAGATCACGACGGGTTATTTCGGAATCCCCTCGTCCAGCTCGCACGCGTTGATCGGCGGTCTTGTGGGCGCGGGCCTGCAGGAAGCTGGCACCAGCGCCATCGTGTGGCAGGGTCTGGCCAAGACCGCGAGTGGGATCGTGCTATCGCCCACGGTGGGCCTGACCATTGCGCTGATCCTGGTGCTGATCGTGTCCTGGTCGTTCGTGCGCGTCGCGCCGGCGCGCGCCGACGGCATTTTCCGCAAGGCGCAATTCGTGTCCGCTTCGCTTTACGCCCTCGGGCACGGCGGGAACGACGCGCAAAAGACCATGGGCATCATCACCGCCCTTCTGTACGCGCACGGCGAATTGACGGGCGATTTTCATGTCCCATTTTGGGTGGTTATCAGCTGTAACGCAGCAATGGCGTTGGGCACGCTGCTGGGCGGGATGCGCATCATTCACACCATGGGTTCGCGCATCACCCGTCTTCAGCCCGTACAGGGTGTGTGCGCGGAGACGGCGGGCTTCATCACGCTGTTCATGGCCACGGAGCTTGGCGTTCCGGTCTCGACCACCCAAACCATCACTGGCGCCATCATCGGCGTCGGCGCGGCCAAACGCGTCAGCGCCGTGCGCTGGGGCGTCGCCCGGGAGATCCTGATCGCCTGGATTATCACCATGCCGGCCGCCGCGGTGGTGGGCGCGTTGTTCTGCTGGGTTTCCAAGTTCCTCTGGTAGCGCTTACCAGAACAATTTCGCGTTCCTCAGGTTCGCGACGTGTTTGCGCGCACGTTTGTCGGCCGCCGTCACGCGCGCCTCAAGGCGTGCGACCACAGCGGCGGCGGCGGCTTTCTGCGGGGAACGTTTAGCGAGTTCACCGAGCAGATCGCGGGCGCGGCTAACGTCGTTCAGATGACCGAGGTCGTCCTGCACCGGCTTCAGAAGGTCCAGGAACCTCTCCACCTTCCGCTTCGGATAGAGCGCCGCGTAGAGCTCGACGTTGTAGCGCAGGTTTTTGCCGGCGATACGCAGGCGATGACGGTCACCGACGGACTGTTCCTCGAAGTGCCGGCCACGGCGGCGCACACGGTCAAACAGCTCCGATAGGATATCGCCGGCAGCGTCGCGCGCGCGCACTTTCAGCTTACGGCCATGGCGCGCCGTGGGCAGATCCTCGAACCAACGCATCGCCTCCAGCACGGCCATGATGTTCTTGCGTGAACCCACCGCATCGACGGCGCGGACAAGGGCGCGGCCTTTCTGGACGCCGGCGGCGCGCTGGACGCTTTCGATATCTTCCTCGTCCTCGAGTTCCGACAGGCGTTCGGTCAGGACCTCCCAATCACGAGCGGCGCCCAGGGATTGAAGAAGGTATTTGAGTTTGAGACGCACCGATTCGTATTCGGCTTCCGGCAACAGATTGCGCGCGCCATAAAGCGCCGCGCGCAGGCGGCGCATACTGACACGCATTTGATGGATGCTCGCCGGATCCTGCCTCAGCGCGCCAGCCATGTTGGCCAGGAACTGTGCGAAGTGACGCCGAGCGGCGGAGCGCAAGGTCTCGGCGAGTGTGTCTCGCCCTCGCGCTTTCGGAGATTCAGCCTTCACGGAAACAATGGCGGCGCCCGGAGACAGGAGTGCATACCCACGATCGGCCTTTCCCAAAGGCTCGATTTGAACCCCGGCCGTCGCGACGATCTCAAGCGCGAGATCGTAGATCGCGCTACGGGGGCCTTTCTTGAGTTCAATCTCGATTTCGGAAACCGCGGCAACGCCGTCATCGCGCCCGACGGCATGGATATTGCCCTCGTCGCGCACGACCTCGATCTCGGTGTGCGCCTTCGGGCTGATGACAAAACCCGAACGCGCGATGTCGGTGCGAAAGCGTGGCAGGAGGCGAATGTCTTTCCAGACCTGACGCAGCTTGCGGCCACTATGGGTGTTGAGGAGTTCCGGCGCGGCGGCCGCGACCCGATCACTCCATTCACCGCGGGTCAACGCGTCACCGCCGGCGGACGTTTGTTTGAGAGTTTGAACGAAGCGCTCGCCCTCCTCACGCACGCGGAAAGAAATTCCCTTCGCGTGAAGATCATCCTTGGCCGTATCGAAATAGACCGCGCGCAGGTCCTTCTTGAAAGCCGAGCCCTTCCTGGCGCGCTGCTGTAGACGCTTGAGGACCGCCTTCAAGCGCGCCGGGGAGCCGCGAAGTTTAAGTTCGATTTCAGCCATCGGTCGGAAACATCAAAGGCGGGACGAGAATAAGCGCGCGAGTGCTAGCGAGTTTTTTCGCTCCCGACTACCGCGCCATTTTAATGTCACAAAAGTTTCTTTGATACGGGTGAGTGCATTCATGCGCCCGGGTTATGCGCCAAAGAAAACGCCCGCTCCTGACGGGGAGCGGGCGTTTCCAGCCACTTATGAGGGGGCGTTTTAGAAGTTCACGCTGACTTCGGCGCCGAACGTGCGCGGTGCGTTCAGATTGCCGTAGTCGCCGAGGGTGGCGCGGTTCGCCGGGTCGCGGCGGTAGACATGCGTTTCATTGAGCAGGTTGCGAGACCACAGCGAGAACGAGGCGAAGGCGCCGCGGCCCACATCAATGTCGGCGATCGACAGGCGGGCGTTCATGATGAACGACTTGTCGTTCTTCACATCCGTCTGGTCGAAGGTCTGGGTCGCGTCGGCATAGTTGCCGTCGAGATGCGCCTTGAAGGTGAACGAGTCGTACGGACGGGCGTAATCGAGGCCGGCCGAGGCCGCGTTCTTCGGCGTGAAGACGATGAACACCGGCTGCGCGACGTTGTTGAACGGGTTCACCGTCGGTGGGATCTTCGTATAGGTGTAGGCGTACGAAGCATTGGCCGTGAGGTCGTCGGTGAGCTTGAACGTGCCTTCCAACTCGAGGCCGCGGATTTTCGTCGTGCCCGGAGCGTTGACCGTTTCGACGGTGTTGCGCGTCGAACCCGGGATGACGCCGGCGACCACGCTGAAGTCGATCTGGCTACCGGTGCGATCCATCATGTAAGCGGCCATGTTGAAGCGCACGCGGCGGTCGAGCAGTTCTGTCTTCGCACCGACCTCGTACGAGTTGACCTTTTCGGGGCCGAACGGACGGTAGGTGAGCGAACGCGAGCTGGCGCCGCCCGAGCGGTAACCGGTCGAGAACTTGCCGTACACGTTGACATCTTCGGTCACGTCGTAGGCCAAGGTGACCATCGGATCGACGCGGTCGTTCGAGCTTTCGAACGTCAGGTTCGTCGCCGTGTTGTTGATCATGAAGAGCTTACCGTTCTTGTCGTCGTGCGTGTAACGCGCGCCGGCCGTCAGATGCCAATCATCGGCGAAGGTGTAGGTGCCTTGCGCGAAGGCGGCGTAGCTTTTTGCATAGGCGACGCTAGCGCGGTCGATGACACGGCGGCCCGGCAGAGTCAGGGTCGGGTCAAGGATGGTGTAGCCCGTGCCGTCCGCGTTCCACTGGTTGGTGTTCGGCGTCGCGGCGTCGTCCTGCACGCGCTCCTTGAAGTAGAATAGACCGGCGACGTAGTCGAAGTTGTCGCCCGCTTTACCAACGGCCTGGAACTCCTGGCTGATCTGCCACTGCTTGAGGGTCGCGAGGCTGTAGCGGCTGAAGGCCGCGCCGGAGACGAACTGCGGAACGCGGTGCGCGCCGCCGGAGTTATCCCACTGATCGACCGTCACGCGGCGATAAGCCGAGATGGAGCGGATTTCGAGGTTGTCGTTTACATCCCAGTTCAGATGCAGCGAGTGGCCGCGCGTCTTGTCCACGCTCGGCTGTTGCGGCACCCCGATCTCGGCGACCGACTGGCGCTCGGTGCCTTCGACCTTCACGATCGGCGGCAGCGGACGAATTTGACCCGACGGCAGCGCGCCGGAGGCCGGACCGACGATCAGGTTGTTCGGGTTGTAATTCAGCAGCTGACTGTAGAACGGGCTGTTCTTATCGTTGCCGACGTCGAAAGAATAGTCGGCGCGGAAGTTGTCGCCTTGATAGCGGGCCGCGAATTTCGCGCCGCGGCGGTCGAAGTAGTTCCAGCCCGTCTGACCCGCCAGCGGGTTCTTGGTGGGCGGACGCTGATATTGTACGACGCCGTCGATCTTGAAGCTGAGGTTGCCGATGGCCGGCAGATCGATATGCAGTTCGCCGTTGTGGGCGCCGTAGTTGCCGACGCCGGCGGTGCCGCGCACGCCAAAGTTGCCCGACGGGGCTTTGGTGACGAGGCTGAGCGCGCCGCCCTCGGTGTTACGGCCGAAGAGCGTACCCTGCGGGCCTTTCAGAACTTCCACGCGTTCGATGTCGAGCATCGCGGCGTTGAGGCCGTGCTGACGGCCGAGGTAGACGCCGTCGAGATACACGCCGACGCCTTGTTCACGGGCAGGCTGGTTCGCGTCGAGCGGCACGATGCCGCGGATGCCGATCGTGAGCGCGGACTGGCGCGCTTCGAAGGTCGCGACGCGCAGGCCCGGGATCGCGCCGTCCGCGAGATCGAGCAGCGCCTGGATGTGGCGGTCTTGCAGGTTTTCGGTGTTGACGACCGAGATGGCGATCGGCGTGTCCTGCAGGTTGGTTTCACGCTTGGTCGCCGTGACGACGATTTCGTCGAGGGCGGCGTCGGACGAAGAAGCCGCGGCCATCTGCGTTTGCGAAACGTCCTGTTGGGCGAGCGCCGGCGAAGCAGCCATAACGCCGAGCGCGACCGTTGCAAGCAGGCGCCAGCGAAGACCCGTTCTATTGTTCATTTTATCTTTCCCCCGACATGGGTGTGGTGGTTGCGAATGCGGGGGCAATCTACTCAGCGAGTTAGACGGGTTTGTTACAGTGAAAAGGTGTTATTATGACAATAAGCAACGGCGCACCGGCGGCGGCGCGGACTTGCGCGAAGTCAGGACGCGAGAGACGCGGTGCATATACCTTAGAGGTGGGGCGACAAAGCGCCGCGGGTCCGCACATGCGAATAAGCGCCGTTTTTATTGACTTTTTCGCGCATTCATCGCCGGGGATTCAACACAGGGTCCGGCGAAAATGTCATGAAAGTTTCATATATCCCTCATAATAGTTTCATTTTGAATTTCGCCGTCACACGCCCATGATTTCCCTGTCGCTGTTTAAGGGAGATGCCGATGAAAAACTTGCTGCTGTGTTCCGCTCTCGTTGCTTGCTTTGCAGCCGCGCCCGTGATGGCCGCAACGAGCTCCGAAGCGCAGGTCTACGCCGCCGTCCAAGACAAGGATTGGACGAAGGCCGAAGGTCTGCTGCGTGAAGGACTGAAGCAGAATCCGAATGACGCACAACAGATCCTGAATCTGGCTTATGTGCTTCAAAGCGCGGGCCGCAAGGGCGAAGCGTCGGAAATCTACGGCAAAGTCCTGGCGATGGACTCGAACCCGATCGTCACCATGGACTCGGATGAGAAGTTGAAGGCAAAAATCCTGGCGAAGCGCCGCATGACCGCGATGGCGGCCCAGCCGTAAGACAGCTGAATTTCCGGACTTTCTAAACGGCGGCGTGTGTTATCGCGCGGCGCGCGGAAGCGCCGCAAGCGCCGCCGAAATCTCGTCCTGATGCCAGGCGAGGATAGCTTCCAGGTTTTCTTGGATCGACGCGCGCGCATCTGCGCTCGGCGCCGCGTCGATCAAACCTTCCACAGTCGCCTTCGCAAAAACACCGAGCTCTTCGAGAGCCTGGCGCCGCGCTGAAACGGAAGAGATTCGGCCAACAGCGTCGAAGCGCGCCGTCAGCATGGCATCGAGCTGACGCACCAGCATCGTGGTTTCGGCATCCATGACCGGCGCCGCTTCCACGGGCGCGTTGATCCCACCCGAGAGCGCCGACACATCGGCGGACCCGCGCACGGCAGCAAAGCTTTCGTGCGAGGCGAGGATGAGGAGCGCGGCGATGCAGAGCGTCTTGACCATGACGTTCTTGTTTCATGAGGTCTCGCACGGCGACAAGCCCCCGAGCCCCATTCTTCATCCAACTGTCATCAATCTGACTTTCACAAAAACATCACATAAGTGTCGTGAGCCTGACAGAAGACGCGATGAAGTATGGCGTCATGAGAGGTTGGATCGCCATTGTCGCGTTGGAAGAGGCCGTGGGAGCGAGTTATCGCCCCTCGGCCGGCTATGCCTTTGGCGATCACACACCGCATCATCGTCACGTCGCTGTGAACGACATCTTCTTCATTCGCAGCCAAACCCAATTGTTGGCGATCGCACGCGTGCAACGGATCGAAACCGGGTCTGCCGAAAAATCCGTCCAACGTTGCCCCACATGCGGCACCGGCCAGTTGGGCTATAGATCGACGCGCACCAACAGCTACCGTTGTCTTTATGGCCACGAATTTTCGCAGCCCGTTGCGAGCACGCGCGAGGGCACCGAATACAAAGCGGCGTTCGGTCTCGATTACATTGAAGTCTCGGCGCGCATCGAAGCGGCTGAATTACGCCCGTTCGAACTCACCAATAGCCGGCAACTGTCGTTGCGGCCATGCGATCTCGACGGACTGATTCGCTATATCGCGCGGCGCGACCGCAACGCCGAGCAGGTCATTAAAAGTTGGCTGAGCGAGCGCGCGCTGGCGCTGTCCGACGAAGATGCCGACTTGGCCGAACCCGGTGACGTCTTGGATGAACGCGAGCACCGCAATCTTGGCATCCTTCTGCGGCGCGGGCGCAAGATGTTCCGCGACGAGCTCATTCGCCGCTACGGCGCGTGCTGCATGATCTCGGGTTGCACCACGGTGGCTTTGATCGAGGCCGCGTATATTCAGCCGGAGTCGGCCCCCAAGTTCAACAATCCCACGAACGGTCTGTTGTTGCGCAGCGACCTGCACACCCTATTCGATCTCAATCTTGTCGGCATCGATCCGATGCGTCTCGCGATCGCGATTCATCCCGATCTTCTAGACAGCGAGTATAAATCGCTCGACGGTGCGGCGCTGCGTATCGCCAACGGACGTGGGCCCAACCGCCGTGCTCTGGCGACGCGGTGGGAGCGCTTCCGCGCCAGTCTTCCGAAAGCGAGCGGACGGAGCAACGGCGCCGAATCGGCGGGACCTTCCGCGTCGGCCTAAGGCGCCGTGTCTTCGCGCCGGCGATCACTCCATTCAGCAGATCTGGACTCGGCCCCGGGCAGCCTACGGAGGCGCGCCGCGCCGCCCGCTGAATTGCGGTCATGGCGCCCGCGAGCTTGAAGGCATCGAAACCAGTCGAGCGAAATGATGTAAGGCGCCCTCCGCAACGCGGCGACGGCAAGATAATCCCGCCTTTTTATTTGCTAAAACGCGAAGGCCGCACCGATATCGAGCGAACCGCGCCCGGCGTCCTCGGGGTCGCCGGCCAGGCGTGCGGATTTGAGTAGCAGGTCGATGGCACCGCGCGCATTCATCTCAGGCTTGGCCTGCATGATCAGCGCGAGGCCTCCCGCAACATAGGCGGCCGAAACGGACGTTCCCGAGACACGCCGACAGTATTGGCCGCCGCAATCGGTGACCACATCCTCGCCGGGGGCGATGATGAACCAGCCGCTGGTGCGGCCCGCACGGTTGGACCAGGGCGCGAGGCTTCCATCCTTGCGCGCGCCGCCAGCGACGACGATGCCGCCTTCGAACCGCGGATCGGTGGCGTAACGGGCCGGCCATGACGGCTGGCCGCTCGATTCATTACCGCTGGAGATGACGATCGCGACGCCCGCATCGACCGCGCGCTGCAAGGAAGCTTCGAATTTCGGTCCGAATCTTTGATCGGCGCGGAATGGCAGCACGGCCACCTTCGCGCCTTTCTCCACGGCGTAGTCGAGGGCGCGCGCGATATCGCGCGGATAGAAGCCGCATTGACCGTTCCAGCCGCCGTCGAAATCGGCGCGCACCGAAAGCACGGTCGCGTTGTAGGCGACGCCGGCGAGACCGTGCCCATCGAGTTTGGAACCAAGCGGACCCGCCACTTCATCGCCATGGCGGTCGGCGAGCATAACTTTCCGTTCGGGATTGAGATCGGTGGAAAGCGGTGAGAGATTCTTGCCGAGCTCGCCGCGCTTCTTGTCGATCCCGCAATCGATAAGTGCCACCATGACGCCCCGTCCCGTAAATCCGGCGTCATACGCAGGCTGTGCGTTTACCGCGCGGAGACCGGTGCTCAGATTGTATTCGACCGATCCCTTCCACGGCCCTTTGGGCGCGCAAGCTGCGAGCGCGGCCGCGCCGACCACAGCCGCAAGACGAAGGGCGAAATGTTGAACGCGCATGGAAAGACCTCGTCGCTCGAAAAATCACGAACCACATGAGAGGACGGCCTTTAAAATACACCTCCGGCCGGAGGATTAGGGAGGCCCTTCGCGGCAACGAGGCATAATTATCGCGAGGCAAAAGATGGAATATCCGGCACGTTCCAAACGTCATCCTCTATTGGCCAAGCGGGCGCGGGCACGGCGGCATCGCGAGAACAATGAAAAACACGCCCCGTTTCACCGGGCGCCCCCCGCCTGAAACGCCCGCGCCATGGACCACACCGCAACACCCGCTTCCGCCCTCAATGGCTGTTCGAGGGGCTCGCGGAATCTAGGGGATGAGAATGATCGAGTTTGTGGTGGCGCCGCTCTCGAGCGCCTGGTGCGCCGCCGGCGCTTCACCGAGACCAAAGCTTGCACCCACTTCGACCTTCACCGCACCCGCCAAGACGGCCGCGAAGAATTCATCCGCCATGGCCTGGCGTTCCACGGGGTCGGCCAGGAAGTGAAACAGGATCGGGCGCCAAACGGCGTTGGATTTCGCGGCGAGACGCGCAGGCGTGAAAGGCGCGACGGGCCCGGACGCTTGGCCGAAATTCACCAAATGACCACGGAGCGCGAGCACATCCAACGAAGCTTCAAAAGTGTCTTTGCCGACGGAGTCGTAAACGATATCGACGCCGCGGCCTTTCGTGAGCGCCATCACTTCGGCGGCGACATCGGCCTCGGTGCGCAGGATCACATCGTCGCAACCCGCTGCGCGGGCGCGCGCGACTTTGTCCGCCCCACCGACCACGCCAATGACACGCGCGCCGATGCGCCGCGCCATCTGGCAGAGGACCTGACCTACGCCGCCGGCGGCCGCATAGACGAGGCAAGTGTCGCGGGACGTCAGCGGCCGCAGTTTGGACGTCAGCATCAGCGCGGTCAGGCCCTTGACCATTGAGGCCGCAAGGGTGCGGTCGTCGATGCCGCCCGGCACCTTCATGAGATGCGCGGCGTCGATGAGGCGCACATCAGCGTAGGCGCCGTAGGTTTGCGTCACGTAGGCGGCACGATCGCCGACCTTGAAGCCGCCGACACCCTCGCCAACGGCCTCGATCACCCCGGCGGCTTCCACACCCGGAACACCGGGCAGCGCCAGGGTCTTGTAGAGACCGCTGCGCACGTAGATGTCGTGGAAATTGACGCCGACGGCGCCTTGGCGAAGGCGGACTTGTCCCGGTCCAGGATTCCCAAGCGTGACGTCCTCAAGCTTGAGTTCGCCCGCTGCGCCGTACTGGCGGATCACGATAGCCTTGGGCAACGCACGCTCCGATTCGACCAGGTTCAAAAAGATCGGCGGCTGCCGTCCATGGCGAATTCTAGCCGATCACCCGCTTTTAGGAACCGGCTTTGAACGGTGGCGCCCGTCATGACGGGCTGGTCTGCGAGAGTGGTTTTGTCGCGCGTGCCGAGATTCGCGGCAAGCCAAACGACGGCTTCCAGGGGATCGCCGCCCGATGAGCAGGCCCGGACACGCGCCATAACGCTTGTCACCGCGGCGGTTTCGGTGGCGAAGAGGCCAACTTCGGAATCGTCTTTGACGGTTACGGCGCGTTGTCTTCGGCCGCGTGAGCGCGTCACGCACAAGACCAGAGACCATCCGCGTCGTGCGTGATGTGAGGCTCATGCCGTTTCCCACGCGCAAAGACATAAGCGGAGCAGCGCGCCTGTCATCGAAAGTTTATGTCACGGCCAAAAACAACTCTTGTGAATGCGCGGGCGGCCGACAACCGAATAGGCGGGATTGCCAATGTCTCCGAGACTGTGAATGATTCCGTCAAAATTCAGCGCATGTGATTTCAATGTTCCACGATACGCTGCGTCACTTAATATATGGACGCCTCGAACCGGAGGATTTTCATGGAGTTAGGACTTAAATCGCGCCGCGCGCTGGTGATGGGCGCTTCACGCGGGTTGGGCCGCGCCATCGCCGCCGCCATGGCCGCGGAAGGCGCGAGGGTTGCGATCTGCGCACGCGAAGGAGAGCGTCTTCGCACCACGGCGCGCGAACTTGGCGCGGACGCGATCCCCGCCGACCTTTCGACCGACGGCGCAGGCACCAAGGTTGTGGCCGATGCGCGCGGGGCGCTTGGCGGCGTGGACATCATGGTGGTGAATAACGCGGGGCCGCCGGCGGGCACGTTCGAGACCTTGGATGACAAGGCCTGGCGCGCGGGCTTCGAGAATCTTGTCATCAACGCCGTGCAGTCGATCCGGGAGGCTCTCCCCGCGATGCGCGCGCAGAAATGGGGGCGCATCATCG
>JAIUPE010000023.1 GCA_020160875.1 Pseudomonadota bacterium | reverse complement strand
ACATCATGGTGCTGAACGCCGACGGAAAGGTGATCGAGAACTGGTCCCAGTGGAACGCGGAAATTTCGATCCCACATCATATCGTCATCGATCCCTACGATCCCGAGCATCATGTATGGGTGGTCGACCGCTTCAATCACCGCATCCTGAAGTTCACCAACGATGGAAAACAATTGGTGATGAAGATCGGCGAGAAGGGCGTGCGCGGGAACGATCAAAATCACTTCAACGATCCGGCGAGCCTCAACTTCCTGCCGGACGGCACCTTCTTCGTCGCGGATGGCTACACGAACTCGCGCGTCGTGAAGTTCGACAAGAACGGAAAATATCTTACCGCGTGGGGCACGAAGGGATCGGGCCCGGGCCAATTCAATCTGGTGCATTCGGTGGGTATCGACGCCAATCGCCGCCTGTATGTGGCCGACCGCGTCAACAACCGTATCCAGATTTTCGATGAGAATGGCAAGTTCCTGGATCAGTGGCCGAACGTGCGCAGCGTGACGCGCGTGGTGGCGACCGACGACGGCGGCATCTGGGTGGCCGCGGCCGGCTACAACCGCTTCGCCAAGTTCGATACCAACGGCAAGCTTCTGTCTTATTGGGGCATTTTCGGCGACGAACCGGGACTCATGGACAATCCGCATCAGTACGACGTGGACAACGCCGGAAACCTTTATGTGGCCGACGCCAACAACAACCGCATTCAGAAGTTCACGCCGAAGAAAGGCGCCGACAAGGCGAAGCTGATGGGACAGGAAGTGAAGCTGAAGAAATAAAAGCGTTTCGAAGCGCTTGAGACGAAAAGGCGGCGCTGGCGAGCGCCGCCTTTTTTGCAAACCGATCCCGCGAACCTTGACCTTCTGACCGGCGATCCAAACATGCCGATGGCCAGGTGACATGCGAGGCCCGCTCGCCCACCTTTCCCCTACGTCGCACAAACGCGCGGGGCGCGCGGTACGGGATGTCGTGAAGATCGAGGTCAGATAAGCAAGCGACGGTCCGCGGCGCCGCGGCCGCGCCTGAGCGCAAAAGTCGTCAAGAAGGCGCTAGGCCGGCGCTTGGGTGGTCAGTGCGAGGGCGTGCAGTTGCCCACCCATTTTGCCCTTCAGCGCGGCATAGACCATCTGGTGCTGCTGGACGCGTGACTTGCCCTTGAACGCGGATGAGGTGACGACGGCGGCATAGTGGTCGCCGTCGCCCCGCAAATCCTGAATCTCGACGGTCGCGTCCGGGAACGCGTCCTTGATCATCTTCTCGATCTCATTCGCGGCCATTGCCATGGGAAACGCTCCTAGTTCGGGCGCGACATGTATTTGGGGAACCAGTCTTCGTTGAGCTTGCGCAGCTCGGCGAGAGAAACGCTGGCGCCCGCGAGGGTGATGGCGTCGCCGCCGGTCACGCCGATTTCTTCCAGCGGAATGTTGGCCGCGAGCGCGGCGGCCTTCACGCCGGAAAGATCGGAGGACTTTACGGTCAGAACATAGCGGCCCTGATCTTCGCCGAAGAGGCGGGCGTGACCCGCGATATCCTTGAGTTCGGCGCCGATATCGCCCGTCAAAGCCATCTCGGCGATCGCGACCAAAAGGCCGCCGTCGGAGAGGTCGTGGCAGGCGGTGAGCTTGCGGCCATGGATCATGGCGCGCACGAAATTGCCGACGGCCAATTCCTGTTTGAGATCGACCGGCGGCGGCGCGCCTTTTTCCTGGCCGCAGACTTCGCGCAGGTAAAGCGACTGACCAAGCCAGCCGCCGCCTTTTTGGCCGGCGAGCAGGATGATGTCCTTCTCCGCCTTGAAAGGCACGGTCATCATGGTGTCGAGATCGTCGATGAGGCCGACGCCGCCGATGGCCGGTGTCGGCAGGATCGGATTGCCGTCGGTCTCGTTGTAAAGCGACACGTTGCCGGAGATGACGGGATAGGCGAGTTCCTTACAGGCTTCGCCGATGCCTTTGATGGCTTCGACGATCTGGCCCATGATTTCGGGCTTCTGCGGGTTGCCGAAGTTGAGATTGTCGGTGATCGCGAGGGGACGGCCGCCCACGGCCGTCACGTTGCGCCAGGTTTCGGCGACGGCCTGACGGCCGCCCTCGAGCGGATCGGCCAGCACATAGCGCGGCGTCACGTCGGTGGAGATGGCGAGGCCGCGGTTGGTGCCGTGGATGCGCACGACAGCGGCATCGCCGCCCGGGCGCTGGCAGGTGTCGGCCATAACCATGTGGTCGTACTGTTCATAGACCCAGCGGCGGCTGGCGAGATCGGGGCAGCCCATCAGCGTCTTGAGCGCCTCGGTCCAGGCGACATCCTTGACGTCCTTGGCTTCGAGGATCGCCTGGCGGCGGGTCGGGGTCCACGGACGGTCGTATTCGGGCGAGGCCTGGGCGAGCGGATCGATCGGAAGATCGCACACGACTTCGCCGTGGAACTTCAGGATCATGCGGCCGGTGTTGGTCAGATGACCAATGACGGCGAAATCCAATTCCCATTTCTCGAAGATCGCACGGGCGATGTCTTCCTTACCCGGCTTCAGGATGATGAGCATGCGCTCCTGGCTCTCGGAGAGCATCATCTCGTACGGGGTCATGCCTTCTTCGCGCTGAGGCACTTTCTCCATCTCGAGTTCGACGCCCATGCCGCCCTTGGAAGCCATCTCGAACGACGAGCTGGTGAGGCCGGCGGCGCCCATGTCCTGGATGGATTGAATGGCGTCGGTCGCCATCAGTTCCATACAGGCTTCGATGAGGAGCTTTTCGGTGAACGGGTCACCGACTTGGACGGTGGGACGCTTTTCCTCGGAGTTCGCATCGAACTCGGCCGAGGCCATGGTCGCGCCATGGATCCCGTCGCGGCCCGTCTTCGACCCGACGTAGACGACGGGGTTACCGGCGCCGGCGGCGGCCGAGTAGAAAATCTTGTCCTGCTTCGCGAGACCCACAGTCATGGCGTTGACGAGGATGTTGCCGTTGTAGCTGGGGTGGAAATTCACTTCCCCGCCCACGGTCGGCACGCCGACGCAGTTGCCGTAGCCGGCGATGCCCGCGACCACGCCGCTGACGAGATGGCGGGTCTTCGGGTGATCGGGCGAACCGAAGCGCAGGGCATTCATATTCGCGATGGGGCGCGCGCCCATGGTGAAGACGTCGCGCAGAATGCCGCCCACGCCCGTGGCCGCGCCCTGGTAAGGCTCGATGAACGAAGGGTGGTTGTGGCTTTCCATCTTGAAGATGGCGGCAAGGCCGTCGCCGATATCGATCACACCGGCGTTCTCGCCCGGGCCGCAAATGACCCACGGTGCGGTGGTCGGCAGGGTCTTCAGCCACTTCTTCGAGGACTTGTAGGAGCAATGCTCCGACCACATGACCGAGAAGATGCCCAGTTCGACCAGGTTCGGCTCGCGGCCGCCCAGCACTTCGAGGATCTTCTTGTATTCATCATCGGAAAGGCCGTGAGTCTTGATGTCTTCGGCCGTGATCTTGGACGTCTTGGTGCTCACGCGAGGGTCTCCACGAGCGCATCGAACATGGCGCGGCCATCCGTGCCGCCCAGCTTCGGGTCAGACAAGCGCTCCGGATGAGGCATCATGCCGAGCACGGTGCGGGATTTGTTGAACACGCCGGCGATATTGCGCTGGCTGCCGTTCGGATTGGCGTCAGGCGTGATCTCGCCCTGCGGCGTCGCATAACGGAACGCGATCAGGCCTTCGCCTTCGAGGCGCGCGAGCATCTCGTCGTCGGCGAAATAATTGCCTTCGCCGTGGCCGATGGGAATGCGGACGACCTGGCCCACATCGTAGTGCGCGGTAAAGGCGCTCTGGGAATCTTCGACGCGAAGATAAACGTCCTTGCAGACGTATTTGAGGCCGGCATTGCGCATCAGCACGCCCGGTACGAGGCCGGCTTCGGCGATGACCTGGAAGCCGTTGCAGATGCCGAGCACGCGGGTGCCTTTGTCGACACGGCGCTTGATCTCCGCCATCACCGGCGAGTGGGCGGCCATGGCGCCGCAGCGCAAATAGTCGCCGTAGGAGAAACCGCCCGGGACGACGATGAGGTCGAGGTCGGGGAAGTCGGTATCGCGATGCCAGATCATCGCGGTCTTCTTGCCCGTGCTTTGCTCCAGCGCGACGGCAACGTCGCGATCACAATTGGAGCCTGGGAAAACGACGACGCCGGCTTTCATTAGTCGATCACCTCAACGGTGAAATTCTCGATCACGGTGTTGGCCAGCAGCTTGCGGCACATTTCCTCGACTTCCGCTTTCGCCTTGGCCTTGTCGGTGCCGGCGAGCTTCAGTTCGATGAACTTGCCCTGGCGCACATCGCTGACGCCCTTGAAACCTTGACCATGCAGCGCGTGTTCGACGGCCTTTCCTTGCGGATCGAGGACGCCGTTCTTGAGGGTGATGTGGACTTTCGCTTTCACGTCTTTCTCCGGGGGCAGAAACTTTAGTCCCCCGACTTAGCGGGGGACTTTTCGTTATTGCAGTGTGGACGGGCCTTTGACGTCGGTGGGCCCGCTTTCGGGCAGGATACCGAGGCGCCGGGCCACTTCCTGATAGGCTTCCTCGATCTGACCGAGGTCGCGGCGGAAGCGGTCCTTGTCCATCTTCTCGTTGGTCTTGGCGTCCCAAAGACGCATGTTGTCCGGCGACAATTCGTCGGCCAGGACGACTTGCACGTCGCCATTCTCGTGGAACAGGCGGCCGAACTCGACCTTGAAGTCCACGAGACGGATGCCGATGCCGAGGAAGAGGCCGGCGAGGTAGTCGTTGATGCGCAGGCTCATATTGAGCATCTCGTCGATCTCGTGGATCGCCGCCCAACCGAAGCCGGTGATGTGCTCCTCGGAGACCATGGGGTCGTCGAGCTGATCGCTCTTGTAATAGTACTCGATGATCGAACGCGGCAGGCGCGTGCCTTCCGGGATCGCGAAGCGCTTGGAGATGGAGCCGGCCGCGATATTGCGCACCACGACTTCCACCGGGATGATCTCGACTTCCTTCACCAGCTGCTCGCGCATGTTGAGGCGGCGCACGAAGTGAGTCGGGATGCCGATCTCCTCCAGCTTGGTCATCAGGTATTCGGACATGCGGTTGTTGAGCACGCCCTTGCCCGTGATCGTGCCTTTTTTCTTATTGTTGAACGCCGTCGCGTCGTCCTTGAAGTACTGCACCAGCGTGCCGGGCTCGGGGCCCTCGAAAAGCACTTTGGCCTTGCCTTCGTAAACCTGTTTGCGACGTGCCATGAATGTTTCCTGATGGGTACGGGCTACTAGCCCCGGTATTTTATTGGGGCGAACCGCCCTGCTTATGGGGGTCCCTATAGCAGGATGGGTTCCGGGCGACAACGCAGGCGTTCACCCTTAGAAAACCAGCCAAAACCGGCCTAAACGGCGGGCCGGACAGGCCCCGCGGACATATCCACAGGCTGGAAGGGCGCAGACTCGGGCCGCCCGGCGGCGAACAGCCAGGCTGGATGTTTTCCCTCCTTCCTGAAGACCTGCTCCGGGGAGGGCAAGGCCAGGAGCGAGGACGAGGACGTCCCGAAGCCGTTGGGCATCTGGAAGCTCATCGCCCGGGCCTCGGTCCCGCCTTCCGTCGACCCCAGGAGGCGCCGCCAGCTTTCCCAGTCGTTCGTGTCCGGGTCGGGAGGTTGAGCCGCCGTGAACAACGGTTTGTAGTGGGCGATGCGCGGATCGGCCGGGTCGTCGCGGTCGAAGGCGGTGAACATGGAGAGCCCATCGGGGATTTTCTGGATATCGATCCATGCGCCTTGGACCGAAGCGCGCAGCGTGAGCCAGAAAGCGTCGCGGTTGTCGGCAATCACCAGATTGAACGGACGGTAGGCGAGCGGATCGAGATCGGCGAACGCTTCGGCCGCATCGGCGGCGTTCGGGTGATCGAGCGCATCGAGCACGAGTTCGCCGCGGCTGCGTTTGCCGGGGGCGGGACCAAGGGTGCCGTGACGGTTGAGAATACAGGCGACGACGCCCGTATCGCTGAGGCCCATCCATGTTCCGCCGGCCAGCTCATCCAGACCGGCGACGATGTCGGGCCGGTCGTCCCAATGGCGGGCTGGCGGCTTCCAAGGACGATTCGCCATTTCGTCGCGATTGGCGCCGATGAGGACGGGCCAGTCGCGGCCGGGGCGGCGGAGAACGACAACAGTGCACATCCGGGTAACGTAGTGCGTCCGTAACACGTCCGCCAGTTGCGTGGGCTGAGGGCGGTCGCTATATCAAAAGTCCCACTTTTGCTGAGAGGACAAGAATGAGCGACGCGTTTTCGGACCGGGAAAAAGGCTTCGAGCGGAAATTCCAGCTCGATCAGGAGCAGCAGTTCCGCGCGCAAGTGCGCCGCGACAAGCTGTTCGGCCAATGGGCCGCCGGTCAGCTCGGTAAGTCCGGCGCGGACGCGGACGCATATGCTCAAGACGTCGTGGACTCGAATTTCGAGAAGCCGGGCGACGACGACATGATCGGCAAGGTCAGCAAGGACCTTGGCGGCAAGGTGTCGGATGCCGACCTCAAGAAGAAGCTGAACGAGCTGTTCGGCGCGGCGGCTGCGGCGGTTGCCGCCGAGAAGAAGTAACGCTGTTTGCGTTCAACCTTTGCGGCCTTTTGGGCCGCAAAGGTGCGCCGCTGGCGCTTTTTTACGATTCCCCGAACACGCGCTTGAAGATGGTGTCCACATGTTTGGTGTGGAAGCCCATGTCGAACAGCGATTCCAGTTCCTTATTTGGGATGCGGTCGGTGACGTCCTTGTCCTGCTTGAGCAGGTCGAGAAGCTGACCGCCGCCGTTCCACACCTTCATCGCATTGCGCTGAACGAGAACGTACGAGTCTTCCCGTGAAACGCCCGCTTGCGTCAGCGCGAGCAGGACGCGCTGCGAGAACACGAGGCCGCCCATCATGTTCAGGTTCTTTTCGATGTTCTCCGGATAGATCACGAGTTTGTCGACGACGCCGGTCAGACGGGCGAGCGCGAAATCGAGTGTGATGGTCGCGTCGGGGCCGATATAGCGTTCGACCGACGAGTGCGAGATATCGCGTTCATGCCAGAGCGCGACGTTTTCCATCGCCGGAATGGCATAACCGCGCACCATGCGCGCGAGGCCGGTGAGATTTTCCGTCAGCACCGGATTGCGCTTGTGCGGCATGGCCGAAGAGCCTTTCTGGCCGGGCGAGAAGAACTCTTCGGCTTCACGAACTTCGGTACGCTGCATATGGCGGATTTCGGTGGCGATGCGTTCAATGGAGCTGGCGATCACGCCAAGGGTGGCGAAGAACATCGCGTGACGGTCACGCGGGATCACTTGTGTAGAAACCGGTTCCACATGCAGGCCGAGTTGCTCGGCGACGTACTGTTCAACGAACGGATTGATATGCGCGAACGTGCCCACCGCCCCGGAGATGGCGCAGGTGGCGATGTCTTCGCGGGCCGCTTTTAGGCGTGTGCGGTTGCGGTCGAACTCGGCGTAAAAACTCGCGAATTTGAGCCCCAGCGTGACCGGTTCGGCATGGATGCCGTGGCTGCGGCCCATGGTGACGGTCATTTTGTGTTCGAGCGCGCGGCGCTTCAGCGCCTTCAGAAGATCGTCGAGGTCCTTCAGGAGAAGATCGGCGGCCTGCGTGAGTTGGACCGACAGACACGTATCGAGCACGTCCGACGAAGTCATGCCCTGATGCACGAAACGTGCCTCCGGGCCGACGTATTCGGCGAGATTGGTCAAGAAGGCGATGACGTCGTGTTTGGTTTCTTTCTCGATCTCGTCGATGCGCTCGATGTTCCATTTGCCGCGCTGCCACACCGCCTTCGCGGCCTCGACCGGAATGATGCCGAGCTTGGCTTGCGCATCGCAGGCATGCGCTTCGATTTCAAACCAGATCCGGTACTTGTTGTCCGGCTCCCAAATGGCGGTCATGGCGGGGCGGGCGTAACGCGGAATCATGATCGAAAGGATCCTTACCAACGATGTGAGCTGTCGAGGGATGTATAGGGCACCGTTTACGCACACACAAATAGTCCCGGTTGCGGAGGGATAAAATTCGCGTCGAAAAACATTCAATAATGACAATGAGTTACGGCTCGGCGGGAGTCTTGGCCGACGGTGCGCCATTGAGGCCGGAGCTTGCCGCGGCGTCCAGGGGCGCCAAAAATGGAAACCACAACCGCCGTGACGCCGTTCGACGGGCTCGACGCGCACACGGCCAAAATTGTCGTCGCATTCTCGTGGCCCGAACGTCTGCTCTATAGTTTTTCGAAAACCCGAAGGATGTTTTTTCCGCCGGCTTTATCGCGACGATGCCTCACGCAGCGATATCCCGGGCATCAACAAGATGACGATCCGGCGATTCGAGACGATTGTCGGAGCCAGTGGGCTCGATGCGGTCTCGCTAGAATATAAGGCGGTGAAGAATCCGCCGGTCCTGTCACATATCCCCGGGTTCCAGGAGTTCTTTCTCAACCGGGTCAACTACATTTTGACCAAGTAAACCGGTTCCGGCCCAACTGGAATCCGCGCTAGCATCATCCGCAAGGGGCGGCCTTGGGGAAGGGGCGCGGCCCCCGTTTCACAACGAACTGAGGGGCATCATGAAAATTCTTCCGCGCTTTCTCGCTACGGTCGCTGCGGTTGCTTTGTTTGCCGCCGCGCCCGCGTCGGCGAAGACCGTCCAAATGGATCAAGCGACCATCGCCGAATTGACCGCCGCTATGGCGGCCGGCACGTTGACCGCCGAAAAGCTGGTGCAACTATCCATCGCGCGCATCGAGGCTTACGACCGGCACGGTCCTAAAATCCACGCCGTGATCACGCTCAATCCGAAAGCGCTGGAGCTCGCGCGCCAGCTCGATGCCGAGCGTAAGTCCGGTAAAGTGCGCGGCGTTCTTCATGGCATTCCCGTCGTTCTGAAAGACAATTACGACACGGCGGATATGCAGACGTCGGGTGGATCGGTGCTGCTCGAAGGCTCTATTCCGCCGGACGACGCCTATATGGTGCGCCGTCTGAGAGAGGCCGGCGCGATCATCCTGGCAAAAGTGAACATGTCGGAGTTCGCTTCGTCGAGCAGCAACAGCTCGCTGGGCGGCCAATCCCTCAATCCGCATGACACCACCCGTCAGCCGTCGGGGTCGTCCGGTGGTACGGGCGTCGCAGTGGCCGCGGCCTACGCGCCGCTGGGTTTCGGCACGGATACCGGCGGGTCCATTCGCGGCCCATCGACCGTGAACGGAGTCGTCGGCTTGAAACCGACCCATGGCCTATTGAGCCGCGACGGCATCATCCCGCTGGCGCTGACTTTTGATACCGGCGGTCCGCTGACACGCAATGTCACCGATGTCGCTATTGCTCTTGGCACCATGACGGGTGTCGACCCGAACGACGACGCGACCAAGAAGAGCCAGGGAAAGTTTGAGAAGGACTACACCAAATTCTTGAATGCGAACGCACTGAAAGGCGCGCGCATCGGCATCGCCCGCGATTTCATGAAGCAGGACGAGGAGGTGGACTGGATGATCGAGACCGCGCTCAACACCATGAAGGCGCAGGGCGCGACCGTGGTCGACGTCAATTTCCCGAAGTGGTTGCTTGATGCGAAAGGCGAGTTCTACAACGCGATCCGCTATCCGGAGTTCGTCGCACAGGTCGCCGACTATCTGAAAACGCTCGGTCCGAAGTATCCGAAGACTTTGCCGGAGATGATCGAACGCGCCGGTCAGTACACGAGCCCGCGCCCGGACGGCGCCGGTCCGAATTCACCACGCTGGACGTTGTTCCAGCGCGAACTCGCCTCGGGCACGCTCACGGACTACAAATATCTCACCGTGCGCGACTATGGTTTGCCGCTGGTGCGTCAGGTGGTGGAAGGTATCTTTGCCGCGAACAAACTCGATGCGATTGTGTATCCGACCGCGCCGAAGCGCCCGCCGCTGATCGCCGAGCCACTGGAAGTTCCGGGCGGCGCGGGCAACACGCCGGCTAATATCGCCAATCTCTCGGGCTTCCCGGATTTGATCGTGCCGGCCGGCTTCACGAACGGCGATCTGCCGGTGGGGATCTCATTCCTCGGCACGGCCTTTAGCGAAGGGAAGATTCTGGCGCTCGGCTATTCGTACGAACAGGCCAGTCACGCGCGCCGCCTGCCGGTGAACACACCGGCATTGGCGGGCGAGGCGATTGAAGTGCCGGATCCGCGTTAAGACCCGTCCCCCAACCCTCTCCCGCAAGCGGGCGAGGGAGAGTCCGGCGCGAAGCGACGGGAGGGTGAGGGGCTTTACAGGAATATCAAATCGTTAGCGCCTTCCGCGCTTAGATGGCGGTTTCAGACAACAAATGTCTGAAGCCGCCATCTTCTTATGCGTTTCAGCTAACATTTATCGCGCGCGAATAATTAATCGCGTAATTTCAGTGGCTTAAGTCACGTAAAATTTGTGGCACGGGCTTTGCTCTAGCGGAGGTCGGCGGGCTTTTCCGCCGATAGGAGCGCTTCCGGCCCATGACCTCCCCAGACCCACACGCGACCCCTCGCGTCATCCACGGCGGAGCCATGGATCGCAAGATCGAAGCGCCCGCTTGGCATACGCGCGCCAAGCTCGCTGCCGCGGCCGGCGGCAGCGTTCTTCTTCTCATCGCCCTCGTGGTCTTCATCGTCATGCCCGGCGGCAAGGCCGTGAAGGTGGAAAGCTCGGCCGTCACCGTCGGCGAAGTCACGCGCGGCGCCTTTGAGGATTTCGTGCCGGTGCGCGGCCGCGTGGCGCCGCTGAAGACCGTCTATCTGGACGCTATCGAGGGCGGCCGGATCGAAAAGATGTACGTCGAGGACGGGGCCGAGGTGAAAGCCGGCGACGTGTTGGTCGACCTCTCGAACACCCAGTTGCGCCTCGAAGTGCTCACCCGCGAAGCCGAGGTCGCCCAGCAGACCAACAACGTGCGTACCTTGGAGCTGAACCTCGAGCAAAGCCGTCTCAACAATCGCCGCGACATGATCGAGGCGGAGTACCAGGTGCAGAAACTGGGCCGCGCGCTGGAGCGCCGCAAGGCTCTGTTCGCCAACGGCAACAGCTCGAAAGCGGACCTCGAGAACCTGGACGATGAATTCAACTTCCAGAAGCGGAAGTTCACGCTGCTCAGCGAAACCCTGAAGAACACCGAGACCCTTCAGGAAACGCAACTCAAGCAGATCAAGGAAACCGCGAAGCGCCTGACCGAGAACCTCGAGATCGCGCGCCAGAATCTCGATGGCCTGACGGTCCGCGCGCCGGTGGACGGCAAGCTGACCGCCTTCAGCGCCGAGATCGGCCAAAGCCTCGCGAAAGGCGAGCGTCTGGGCCAGATCGACGATCCGGGCCGGCGCAAGATCGCGGCCGACATCGATGAATTCTATCTGAGCCGCGTCGAGCTCGAGCAGACGGCCATGCTGTCGTGGAACGGTAAGGACTATACCGCGCGCGTCGCGAAGATCTATCCGCAAGTGCGCGACGGCCATTTCGTCGCGGACCTCGTGTTCGCGGACGCCGAGCCGGCCGACATCCGCCGCGGCCAGACTCTCCAACTGAAATTGACGCTGGGTGACCCGACGGAAGCTTTGTTGATCCCGGACGGCGCGTTTTTCCAAGACACCGGCGGTGCGTGGGTTTTCGTGATGGCGCAGGACGGCGGCGAAGCGGTGCGCCGCAACGTGCGCCTGGGCCGCCGTAATTCACGCTTTATCGAAGTTCTCGACGGGCTGGAGCCCGGCGAGAAGGTCGTCACGTCGCCTTACACCACATTCCTGGACAAAGACCGCCTGCAGATCGCGGCCAACGGATCACCATAGGGGAAACCACATGCTGAAGCTTTCGAACCTCACCAAGACGTTCCGCACCGACGAAGTCGAAACCACCGCGCTTGATGCCGTGAACATCGAGATCAAGGACGGAGAGTTCGTCGCCATCATGGGACCGTCCGGCTGCGGCAAGTCGACGCTGCTCAACATCATCGGCATGCTCGATACGCCGAGCGCGGGTTCCTACCTTTTCAAAGGCGAGGAAATTTCCACCTACAACGAGGCGAAGCTCGCCGATCTGCGTAAGCAGAACCTGGGCTTCATCTTCCAAAGCTTCAACCTCATCGATGAGCTCAGCGTGTTCGAGAACATCGAACTCGCGCTCCTCTATCACGATGTGCCGGCCAAGGAGCGCCGCGAGCGCGTCGCCGCGGTGATGGAGAAGGTCGGAATCGCGCACCGCGCCAGTCACAAACCGGCGCAGCTTTCGGGCGGCCAGCAACAGCGCGTCGCGGTCGCGCGCGCGGTGGTGTCGAGCCCGTCGCTGATCCTGGCCGATGAGCCGACCGGTAACCTCGACTCCCAGCACGGCGCCGAAGTGATGGCGCTGCTGCGGCAGTTGAACAAGGAAGGCACGACGGTCGTGATGGTGACTCACTCGCGCACCGACGCGGGCCACGCGGGCCGCGTGATCAACGTGCTCGACGGACGTGTCGTGGCCGAGGGGCTGCGCCCCGAGGGCGACGTCGTGTCCCGCCCATTCAAGTCCGTCGCGGCGTAATCCATCCGAAGGCGAGGGGAACCATCATGCTCAAGAATTACATCACGGTTGCGTTGCGCAACCTGCTCAAGAACCGGCTCTACACGGCGATCAATATCTTCGGTCTCGCCGTCGGTCTCGCGAGCTGCATCTTGATTTTGCTCTATGTGCGGCATGAGACGTCTTACGATTCATGGTTCCCCAATGCCGAGCGCATCTACCAGGTGGGCACGCGTTTCGATGTGCCAGGACGTGAACCCTTCGAGGGCGGCCAAGCGCCGGGCCCAACCATGGACGCGATGGTGAAGGACTTCAGCGAGATTGAAGCCGCGACGCGCATCACCAGTCAGCGCTCCGCCGTGACCCGCGGGGCGGACGTCTTCACCGAGATGGTGGTCTTCGCGGATCCGAACCTCTTTGAGGTGCTGGATTTCCCGCTGGTGAGCGGCAGCAAGGAGAACGCCTTGGCCGACGTCTCCTCCATCCTACTTTCGGAGAGTCTCGCGCAGAAATATTTCGGTTCTGCCTCACCCATCGGGCGGACGCTGCCGATTCTGCTTCCCATGGGCATGAAGCGCGACTATCGCGTCACCGGCGTCTTCAAGGAGCTGCCGACCAATACGCATCTCGATTTGCATATGATCGCTAGACTCAATTCCCAGGACTTCGAAAAGTGGCCCTGGGTGCTTCAGTCGTGGACGTCGATTAACGCAAGCCTCTATCTGAAGCTGAAGGAAGGCGCCGACGCGGCCGCGATCACGCGCGCGCTTCCCGACTGGGAAAAGCGCTCGATCCCCAGCCTGTCCTTCGGCGGCCAGGATATCGACATGGCCGACATGATGACGCTGAGCCTTGTGAAGCTCACCGATATCCATCTTCACGGAAAGCGCTCGACCGCCGACCGGCCGCGCGGGGATATGCGCGCGATCGCCGCGTTCACCGCCGTCGCCGTGATGATCCTGCTCATCGCCTGCATCAACTTCACCAATCTCGCCACCGCCCGCGCCAGCCAGCGCGCTCGCGAAGTGGCCTTGCGTAAAGTGCTCGGGGCGCGCCGTTCGCAGCTGGTGTTCCAGTTTCTCTCGGAATCGCTGCTGCTGTCGGCCATCGCGTTCATGCTCGCCATCGCATTCGTCTACGCCGCTTTGCCGTTCTACAATTCCGTCCTCAACCGTGACCTGGGCCTGAACTTCGTCGACGGCGGCCTCCTCCTGCCTGTAATGGCGACCTTGATCGTCGTCGTCGGGCTGGCGGCAGGCCTCTATCCGGCGATGGTCCTGTCCGGGTTCCGCCCCGCGCGCATCCTGAAAGCCAACAAATCTGCGGCGGCGGAGGGGTCAGGCAAGCTGCGCGCCGCGCTGGTCGTGGTGCAGTTCGCCATCTCTATCGGCCTCGTGGTCTGCACGACGGTCATCTATACGCAGACCGTCTACGCCCGGAATATCGACAGCGGCTTCGATCGCAACGGGCTTCTCATCGTACGGGCACTGGGCGCGCTGCGCGGCGAAGAATATAAGTCCGCCCGTGAGAGTATCGTCGCGGAAGCGGCGAAAATCCCGGGCGTGACGGCCGTAACGCGGAGTAATGATGTTCCGACCGACAACGGCAGCAGCAATAACATCTTCGAAATCCCGGGCCGCCCGAGCACGTCGCCGATCCTCATCTCGAGCCGTATCGTCGATTTCAACTACTTCGACGCCTATAAAATCCCGCTCCTGGCTGGGCGCGCCTTCGAGGAAGGCCGCGGCGGCGACGATTACACCGGAACGGAGGACGATAAAGTCGCCCGCGGCGGCAATATCATCCTGAATCAGGCGGCTCTGGGCAAACTCGGCATCGGCTCGCCGCAAGAAGCGATCGGCAAGGAGTTCCGTATCGCCGTCGGGGACGCAGAGAAAGCGCGCCAGACGACGGTGACCGTGGTCGGTGTGGTGGGGAATATCGCCTACCGCTCGGCGCGCGATCCGATCGAACCGACCTTCTACATCCGCGACGAGGAAAACCTCTACAATCTGTCGCTGCGCGCCGATCCGGCGATGGGCGCGGCCGTGAATGCCGCCATGGAGAGGCTCTGGCGTCAGCGCGCGCCGCACATCCCCTACCGCTCGGAATTCATGGAGACCCGCATCACGGCGCAGTACGCGCAGGAGACCGCTGAAGCCAAGATGTTCGCCGCGTTCAGCGCGCTCGCGATCATCATCGGCGCCCTCGGTCTCTATGGCTTGGCTCTGTTCAGCGCCGAACGCCGCACCAAGGAAATCGGCATCCGTAAAGTGCTGGGCGCCAAGGTGCGGGATGTGGTGCGCCTTCTGGTGCTCGACTTCTCGAAGCCTGTGTTGATCGCGAATCTGGTGGCCTGGCCGGTGGCCGGGTTCTTGATGCGCGACTGGTTGAACGGCTTCGAACAGCGCATCAGCCTCAACCCCATGATCTTCGGCGCCGCGGGCTTCCTCGCGTTGCTCGTCGCCTGGCTCACCGTGGGCAGCCACGCTTTCCGTGCCGCGCAGGAAAACCCGATCCGCGCGCTGCGTTACGAGTAGTCCGGGTAACCCTCCCCCTCCAAAAAGAAGAAAAGGCAATTGTCATGAAGAAGTTCACAGCGGTGTTTTGCAGTCTGGTCCTCCACGCCATGCTCGTCACCAGCTTCGTGGCGACATCGACCGCCGCGGTGCAGATCGCGGCCGACCGTGCCGCGCATACGCTGATCGGCTAGTACGGCCGCTCTACCGGCGTGATAGTGTCGATAATCTCCTCGGCCGTGATTCCGGGGCGTGCGATCGCGGCGGTCCACATCTGAACGCCCGCAAGGGAGGCTCAATGAAAACCGTCATTATGCTGTTCGGCATTCTCCTTTGCTCGGCGGCGGTGGCCCAAGAGGACCAGAAGCTGCTGATCGATCGCGCGGCCGGGGCGCAACCAGCGCTTCTTGTCCTCGGCACGGTGCATCTGCACAATCCTGGACGCGATGCGATCAATATCCAGGTGGATGATGTGTTGGCACCGGATCGTCAGGCACAAATTGTGATGCTGGTTGACCAGCTCGCCGCTTATAAGCCCACGCATATCGCCGTGGAGCATCCCGCGACGGATCAGGAAAAGCTCGATGAGCTTTATGCCAGTTATCGGGCAGGCACGCGTGCCTTGGCACATGACGAAGAAGAGCAAATCGGTATGCGGCTCGCTGCCAAGCTGGGCCTCGCGCGCCTGTACGCGGTTGATTGGAATGGCATGCCGCCGGCCGAAATCGTCCATTACGATTTTTCAGCTTACGCGAAGAGCAAGGGGCAGGAAGATCGGCTCAAACTGTTGCTAAATCCGAAGCGCATACCTTACCCGCCGCTCGCGAGCGCCGATCTCGTGACGTTTTTTCATGAGATAAATCGGCCGGAGATCATCGCGCAATCGCATCGGATTTACTTTGACGTCGCGCGTTTCGGCGATGCTGAAGCGCAGCCTGGGGCCAATTGGGTGGGCAACTGGTATGCGCGCAACCTCAAGATCTTTAGTAACCTTGTCGACATCACGGATAAGGCGGATGACCGGATACTCGTAATCTACGGCGCGGGACATTCGCACTACCTACGTCAATTCGCGCAGGAGTCGGGAGCTTTCCGTCTTCATGAGGTCCGCGAGTTCGTAAAGCCGGTGGCGAAAGGCGCAGACGCGGTCCGTAAAGACTGATTTTTACGCAATCCAAGGCGTAGAATTCATGATCCTGTCATGGCCTACATCCCTCTAGAGAAATGAAGGGCCCGGCGGTAACGTCGGGCACCACATATCCCAGGGAGGGCCCGATGTTCCGTAGAACCAGTGTAGCGCTCACGATCGTGCTCGGCGTCGCCGCCGGGTCTTACAGCTTCGCCGCCGACACCGTACCGGCGCATATCGCCGGCGCATTGACGGACCAGGGCCGTCCTCAGAAAGACAAGGATCGCGATGCCGAGCGCAAGCCCGGCGAAATCCTGAGCTTTATCGGGATCAAGGCCGGCGACAAGGTCGTCGACTTCATTGCCGGCGACGGTTACTTCACGCGCCTTTTCTCGAAGGCCGTCGGGCCGACCGGCAAGGTGTATGCCGTCTCGCCCAACGAACTCAATGCACTCCTGAAGACGGACGCCTCCGCGGCGACAAAAGCGATCGCGGCCGACGCGGCCTACAAGAATGTCACCGCGCTCTCGCTGCCGATCAATGAATTCAAAATTCCCGAGAGCGTCGACGTTGTTTGGATCCGCCAGAACTACCACGACTATTATTTCAAACCGATCGGCGTGACGGACGCCGCGGCGCTGAATAAGGCCATCTACAATTCTCTCAAGCCGGGCGGTCTTTATGTCATCGTCGATCACGCTGCGAAGGCTGGCAGCGGTGTTGAGGCCGCAACCACCTTGCACCGCTATGACGTGGAAGCCGTGAAGAAGGAAGTCGTGGCGGCCGGCTTCAGGTTCGAAGGCGAAAGCCCTGTCCTGCACAATCCGGCCGATGACCTTTCAAAGTCCGTGTTTGACGCGAGCCTGCGCGGACATACGGATCAGTACGTCCTCAAGTTCCGGAAGTAGGTGAGCGGCGTCCTACGGGCGCGGGTGTTTGGGCTGATACAGCCCAATCTTCCCGCCGCCCGGAAGGACGAACGATGTGACGGACCCCCATCGCGCTTCCTGGATCTTGGCGCAGTCCACGCCTTTTGCTTTAAGCCTCGCGATCTCGGCCGTTACGTCGTCGGTCATGAGATAGAGCTCATGGCTGTTCGAGGGCGCAGGGTGAAAGGCAGCTTCCGCGGACGGTAGACCAAAGATCAGCCAGCCGTGGCCGGCATCCACATTCTTGAACTGCAAGACGTCGCGGAAAAACGCACGGTCGGCTTCCGCATCTGTGCTGTAGAGGACGATATGCGCGCCTGAGATCATCGGGATTGCCCTACTTCGGGATCATCCATGGGAAGAGATACTGCTGGCCCATCACGAGCAGGCCCAGCAGCACGGTCAGGATGATGCTGTGCTTGAATGTGCGCGCCAACACTTCGCCTTCGCGGCCCGCGAGGCCGGTGATGGAGGTGCCGGTGGTCAGGTTTTGCGGCGAGATCATTTTTCCCAGGACGCCGCCCGATGAATTCGTGGCCGCCATCAGCACGGGATCCAGATTGAGCGCGCGCGCGGCGACGACCTGAAGGTTGCCGAACAGGGCATTGCCGGACGTATCGCTGCCCGATAGGAACACGGCCAGCCATCCCAGGAACGCCGACAGGAACGGGAAGATGAAGCCGGCCGAAGCGACGGCCACACCCAACGTATAGGTCATGCCGGAGTAGTTCATCAGATAGGCAAGACCGATGATGAGCATGGTGGTGAGGGCGGGCATGCGCCACTGTTTGAATGCACCGGCGAAGGCGCGCACAAGCTCGTTCATCTTCAGGCGTACGAGGATCGCAACCAAAAGCGACGTCACTAGGATGGCCGTCCCGGTACCGAGCGGCTGGAAATTCCAAATCGCGGCATAGGGGCGGTCGTAGGTCGTGATGAAGATCTGATTATGCAGTGCCGGCCACGGCACTGGGATTTGACCGATCCCCGCCACACGGAAGTGGGTCCAAAGAATGACGACCGCGGCGAGTAAGGTCCAAGGGATCCATCCCTGCCAACTTCCGATCGCGGCGGGGCCCTGAACGCGCGCTTCGGCCGGCGCGTTCAGCGCGAAGGCCGGATCGACGGGCATCTTCCACACCTTGATGAAGGATACCGTGAGGATCAAAGAACCCATGGACGCCAGCACGTCGGTCAGCGCGTAGCTGAGATAGTTGGAGGTCACGAACTGGGCGAGACCAAAGGAACCGCCCGCGACGAACAGGACCGGCCACACACCTTTCAGCGCGCGCAGACCGCCGTATAGGCCGATGGCGTAGAACGGTAGCAGGAAGGCAAGGAACGGAAGCTGCCGCCCGATCATCGCGCCCAATGTCTGATCGGAAAGCTGCGTGACCGCGCCAAGCGTGGTCACGGGCGTGCCGAGCGCGCCGAAGGCCACGGGCGCGGTGTTGAAGATCAAGGTGAAGACGATGGCTTCCATCGCGGGGAAGCCAAGCGCGATCAGGAGCGCGCTTGTGATGGCGACCGGCGTTCCGAACCCGGAGATGCCCTCCAGCAGGCAGCCGAAGGAGAAGCCGATCACCACGAGGACCACCCGCCGGTCGTTCGGGAGGTGTTCCATCATCCAGGCGCGGAAGGCGTCGAAGCGCCCGGATATGACGGTGATGTTGTAGAGGACCAGCGCGTTGAACACGATCCACATCACCGGTACGAGGGCGAAGGCGGCGCCGTTGGCGATGCTGCTGAACGCGGCGACCGCGGGCATTTGCCAGGCGGTGACCGCAATGACGAAACCGGCAAGCAGTCCGGCGCCGGCGGCCTGCCAGGCGGGCCGGCGAATCACGCCCAGAAAGATAAGGACCACCGCGATCGGGATCGCCGCGACGGCAAAGGATAACGGCAAACTCCCGCCGACCGGCGTCACAAGCTGATTGAACAAGGCTAACCCCCCTTAGCTAAGTTCGGCTTCTTTCACGTCGATCTGATTACGTACGTCTCCCAAGGACTTGCACGGCCCTGTCTTGAGAGCCTGAGGTCATGCTAAGCTCGAAGGACGGCAAGGTGTATTGGAATCTTGGACGCCTATGAAAGACGATCCTTACGCAAGTCCGCACACGGACCAGGCCGCCCCCGACTTCTGGTCGCGGGTGCGTCAAACCTTCCGGTTGGTCGTCCATATTCCCGATTATGACACTTACGTCCGCCATCTTCAGGCGAACGAACCGGGCAAGCCGGTGCCGACCTACGAAGAGTTCATCACCATCTGCCAGGAACGCCGCTTCTCGAACGGCTATCTGATCGGCAAGTGCTAAGCGCGCTTCGCGCGGCGAGTCCGGAGTTCGGTTTTCGCGCATTTGATCGCGATGTCGGCGACGATCTCGGCGACTGAATCTCCGGGATTGTTCGGCCAACTGGCTGTGAATGAAAGATCCGGCAACGCGTTTTCAGCCGCGATGATCCGCAGCTTTTTCTCCGCGATCTCCTTTTCGACGATCGCCGGCGGAATGATCGCGATCGCCCGGCCATCGAGCGCCATGCGCACGGCGGGCGCGAGCGATGCTGTGGCGTGCAGGCGGATGGGCGGAAAGTCAGGCTGTGCGAACAACGCGCTGATCTCCATGTACGGGCGTGTGAGGCGCGAAAAAGTGATCAACGGGTGTTTCGCAAGGGCGGCGAGCGGCACTGGACTGGGCGGCAGGCGGATCGCCGGACTCGCGATGAAGGCGAGCGGAAAGCGGCAGAGATCCCGGTTGTGGATGGACGCCGCGCTGACCGGGCCAAGAAGAAACGCGAGATCGATGTCCTGCGCCACAAGGCGTTCGCGTAAGTTGGCGGAGATGTCGACCTCGATCTCCAGGGCGAGCGACGGATACATCTCGGCGACCTGGTCGATAAAGTGCGAAAGCCATGTGTGGACGATGGTTTCGGACACGCCGAGGCGCAGCACCCCGTGCATGGCCGAGGGGGCGGCGAGCGCTTTCTCCATTTCGGTCCGCATGCGCAGAAGGCGTTCGGCATGGATCAGCAGGTCGCGCCCCGCCTTCGTCGCGACCACGGGTCTGCTGTCCCGTCTGAGAAGTTGAACGCCGAATTCGGTTTCGAGCTGCGCGATACGCTGAGAAATGGCCGGCTGGGTCGCGGATAATTTTGCCGCGGCGCCATGAAAGCTGCCGAGTTTCACCACCCACATGAAGGTTTCGAGGTTCCTGAATTCGGCCATGGAATGATGATTAGAAATATTTATCAAATCTAATCAAAATCGATAATTAGACAGAAGGCAAGCCGCTCCCTTATCCAGGGCAGGTGGGGGCGTCATGAACGCGATCGATCAGATACGAGAGCCGCTATCCGTTCGGCAGGCATGCCGGACCGGTGGTTTTGACGGGCCCACGTCCGGGCAGGCGCCGGGGTTTGCGCAAGGAAACCTTGCCATTCTGCCGGCGGACCTTGCGAAGGACTTTCTCGCCTTCTGCCGCGCCAACCCGAAACCGTGCCCCATCCTAGGTGTTTCGGAGCGCGGCGATCCGCACATTCCGGAGCTGGGCGCGGACCTCGACATCCGAACCGACCTTCCCCGCTATCGCGTTTGGAAAAAAGGTGAACTGGTCGATGAGCCGACCAACGTCGCGACGTATTGGCGCGACGATCTCGTGTCGTTTGTGATCGGGTGCTCTTTTTCCTTCGAGGAGCTTTTACTGCAAGCGGGGCTGTCCATCCGCCATATCGAGGCGCGAACGACGGTGCCCATGTACAGGACCAGCCTGACCACGACCCCGGTGGGGCCGTTCGGCGGGCCGGTGGTCGTCTCCATGCGGCCGTTCAAGGCGGCGGACGCCATTCGCGCTATTGAGATTACCAGCCGATACCCGCAAGCTCACGGTGCGCCGGTCCATTTCGGTCGGCCGGATTTGATCGGTATCAGGGACATCGGCGCGCCGGATTTCGGCGAACCGTCATCGATCGCCGCCGATGAAGTGCCGGTGTTCTGGGCCTGCGGTGTTACGCTGCAGCAAGCGGTCGAGACGGCGAAGCCGGATTTCGCGATCACGCACGCACCGGGGCGTATGATTGTGACCGACGTACCGATCGAGCTTGCCAGCGCATAACGGTCTTAGGGGGACCTTGATGCCATCTGACATGGAGCAGGCGCCCGCGCAGGGCCGGAAAATGTTCGGCTGGTATCGGGAGTTCGACGGGAAGGGCAAGAAGACCTTCTGGGCCTGCTTCCTCGGCTACGGGCTTGATGCCTTCGATTTGCAAATCTACAGCTTCGTGATGCCGGTTCTCGTCGGCCTGTGGAGCATGTCCAACACCCAGGCCGGCCTGATCGCGACGTCGGCGTTGGCGATCTCGGCGCTCGGCGGCTGGCTCGCCGGCATGCTGGCCGACAAGATCGGGCGCGTGCGGCTGCTCCAGATCACCGTCGCATGGTTCGCGTTCTTCACGTTCCTTTCCGGCTTCGCAAATAACTTCGAACAACTACTGATCATTCGCGGACTCCAAGGCCTAGGCTTCGGCGGCGAGTGGGCCGCGGGCGCGGTTCTGATCGGCGAGATCGCCAAGGCCCAGCATCGTGGCAAGGCCGTCGGCATGGTGCAAAGCGCCTGGTCGTGGGGCTGGGGGCTCGCGGCGCTCATGGCGACGCTCGCCTTCCAAATCCTGCCACCGGAGATCGCTTGGCGCGTGATGTTCTTCATCGGCATACTGCCGGCGGGTCTGATTTTCTTCGTCCGGCGCATGGTGCCGGAGTCCGATGTCTATCTGCAGACGCAAGCGGCGCCCGGCGAGCGGCGCAGCGTGTTTTCCATTTTCTCGAAGGATCTGCTTTACACCACATTCTTCGGGTCGCTACTCGCGGTGGGTGCGCATGGCGGGTATTACGCCATCACCACATGGCTGCCGACCTTCCTGCGGACGGAGCGGCAACTCTCCAACATCGGCAGCGGCGGCTATCTCGCGGTGGTGATCGTCGGGTCTTTTGTCGGCTATATGACCAGCGCCTATCTCAGCGACTATCTGGGCCGGCGCCGTACGATCATGTTGTTCGCGCTGGGTGCGATGATCATGGTCGTCGGTTATACGCAGGCGGATATCTCGAACGGCGTCATGCTGTTCCTGGGATTCCCGCTCGGGTTCCTGTCCTCCGGGATCTTCAGCGGTTTCGGCCCGTTCTACACCGAACTCTTCCCCACCAGCGTGCGCGGCACGGGGCAGGGATTCTGCTACAATTTCGGCCGGGGCTGTGCCGCAGGCGTGCCCGCGCTGGTCGGTTTCATCTCCGCGCAAGCATCACTCGGCAAGGCGATCTATATTGTCGCCGGGTGCGCTTACGTCATCGTGATTGCCGCGGCGCTGTGCCTTCCGGAAACGCGTGGACGTGAACTGCGCTCCAACTAACGTCTAGGCGGCGTCATGGCGAGTATCGACCTCAATAGTGATCTTGGCGAAGGTTTCGGCGCGTGGCGGATGGGTGACGACGCGGCGATGCTGGCGATCGTGACCAGCGCCAATGTGGCTTGCGGCTTTCACGCGGGCGACCCGGCGGGGATCCTTGCGGTGCTCGAAGAAGCGGCGCGGCGCAATGTGGCGGTCGGCGCACACGTCGCCTACCGCGATCTCGCCGGCTTTGGACGGCGTAATATGGAACCGAGCAGCGCCGAGCTGGTCGGCGACGTCATCTACCAGATTGGCGCGCTGCAGGGCCTGGCGAAGGCGGCAGGCACGACGGTGCGCTACGTGAAGCCGCATGGCGCGCTCTACAACACGATCGCGCAAGATCCGCGTCAGGCCGCGGATGTGATCGCTGCGATCAAAGCGGTTGATCCGTCTTTGGTGCTGATGGCATTGGCGGGCGCGCCCATTGTCGCACAGGCGCGCGCGGCTGGACTTACCGTGGTGTGTGAAGCTTTCGCCGATCGCGCCTATAACGCAGACGGCAGCCTTGTGAATCGCCGCCTGCCGGGCGCGGTTCTCCATGATCCGCAGGTCATTGCGGCACGCACGGTGCGCATGGTTGAGCGTGGCCGCGTCACGACGATCGACGGCGCTGAAATCGACCTCGAGGCACAGTCGATTTGCGTTCATGGCGATACGCCGGCCGCCGTGGCGATCGCGCGTGCGTTGCGCGAAGCTTTTACGGCGCGCGGGGTTGCGCTGAAACCCTTCGTACATGGTTGACCGGTTGCGTTTTCTGCCCGCGGGCGACGACGCTTTCCTGATCGAGTTGGGCGATCTTGCTGAAACCCTTGCGATGCTGGATGCGTTGCGGGGAGCGCCGCTTCCGGGTGTCATGGAGGCGGTGCCGGCGGCGCGGACGCTTTTCATTCGGTTCAATCCCGATACCACGGACCGGCGCGCGCTGATCGCGGCGCTCGCGGACATCGATTTGTCGGCCCGCAGGGTGCAAACGGGCGAGACCTTCGAGATCCCCGTCGTTTATGACGGCGAAGATCTTAGCGATGTCGCGGATATCCTCGGCTGTTCCGTTAAAGACTTGGTGGCGCGTCACATGGACGCGACCTACACGGTGGCCTTCACCGGTTTTGCGCCGGGATTCGCCTACATGACCTGCGACGACCCGACCTTGGATGTGCCCCGGCGCAAGAGCCCGCGCGTGTCTGTTCCGGCGGGGGCAGTGGCGCTCGGCGGAAAATTCTGCGGCATCTATCCGTCGGATAGTCCCGGGGGCTGGCAGCTTCTCGGGCGAACGCCGGTCAAGATGTGGGATACCGGCCGCGACCGTGCGGCGCTGCTTGCGCCGGGCGACCGTGTGCGCTTCCACCGCGCGGACATGAAGAGGGGCGTTTCGATTTCGGGGGGCGCGCGAAGCGGGTCTTCGGTCAAACGTGCGGCGGAAGGACTCCTCGTGACCCGCGCCGACCGGCCCGCGTTGTTCCAGGATCTCGGACGGCCCGGGCATGCCGATCAAGGCGTGGGAGAGTCGGGCGCACTCGATCGCGCCAGCTTTATCGAAGCGAATCTCTGTGTTGGAAATTCGCGCGATACCGCCGCGCTCGAAGTGACATTTGGCGCATTTGGCCTCAAGACGGATCGCAAGATCACGCTGGCGGTGACGGGCGCACCTTGCGCACTGGCAGTCCAAAGCGCGACGGGCCGGCGGTATTGGGCGCCATTGGCGCGCCCCTTCGAACTCGAGGCGGGAGACGATCTCCTTCTTGAGCCGCCTTCAGCCGGGATGCGTAGCTATATCGCGCTGCGCGGCGGTTTCGATGTCACGCGCGTGTTGAGTTCAGCCGCGACCGATACGTTGGCGAAGATCGGCCCGGCGCCGGTGGTGCAGGGGGATTTGCTTGCCCCGGCGGGATTGCCGGCGGGCGAACGCGACATGTCCGCACCCGGGCATCGTTACATGCCAAAGCCCGGCAATACGGTGACGCTCGATGTGATTCTTGGGCCGAGAACCGACTGGTTCACCGCGCAGAGCGTCGCTTTGTTATTCACTCAGGAGTGGAAGGTCACGGCGGAAGCAAATCGCGTCGGCATTCGACTTGCCGGCGCGTTGCCGCTGGAGAGGTGCGGCACCGCCGAGCTGCCCTCGGAAGCCACGGCCATTGGCTCGATCCAAGTGCCTCACAGCGGTCAGCCGGTGCTTTTCCTCGCCGATCGCCCGTTGACGGGCGGTTATCCCGTTATCGGCGTTGTTGCCCGGCACCATCTGGATCTGTGCGGCCAGCTGCCCGGCGGCGTACGAATACGATTCAAACCGGTGGCGGCCTTCGCGCCCTTCGTCCGGTCGCCCTAGATCAGACCTTCGCTTCTGAAGGAAATATGTCCACCCCGACTGACGATAACGTGATCATGGAGAGTGATGCCGACGGCCGCCGCCGCCTCTTTGACCTTGCGAGTCATTTCGATATCCGCGCGCGAAGGCTTCGGGTCGCCGCTCGGATGATTGTGGACCATGATGAAAGCGCTGGCGTTCAGCTCGAGCGCGCGTTTGATCACCTCGCGGGGATAGACAGGGGTGTGATCGACCGTGCCGCGTTGCTGGGCTTCGTCGGCAATCACTTTGTTTTTGCGGTCGAGGTAGATGAGCTGGAACTGTTCGTTGGGCTCGTGGGCCATGCGCGATTTGCAATAATCGAGCAGGTCGTTCCACGATGAGATGACATCCGCGCCGCGTACGCGCGTTTGCAGTGCAAGCTGGATCGAGGCTTCGACGGCTTTCAGCATCAGCGCCGCGCTATCGCCGATGCCGCTCACGCTCGTGAGCGCTTCGAGGCTGGCGGCGAGTACCTCGTCGAAGCTGCCGAATTTCGCGAGTAGCGCTTTGGCGATGGGTTTCGTATCCCGGCGCGGGATGACGCCGAAGAGGAGCAACTCGAGGATTTCATAGTCGGGAAGCTGCTCAGCGCCGGCTTTCAGGAACCGCTCGCGCAGCCGGTCACGATGCCCGTGATAATGAGGCTCGGCCTCAGAAGCCGGCGCAAGGCCGGGGAGTTCGGCGGCATTCACCCCGTCCTCCAATCCTCTGCTCCCCTGTCCCATAAGCCCCTGCGAAAGTGAATAAGTCCAGAATAGGGAGTTTTCCAAGGCGCCGCTCCCAAAAAGTGAGGCCTTTGGTCCGAGCTGGGCTATGGTTCGATCGGCGGCGGCTGGCATGGTGGCCGCGCCAAGATGTAGGGGAAATGACAATGCACCAACGCTCTATAATCCGCGCGGCGCTGCTGTCGTCGCTGGCGCTCGCGAGTTGCTCAAAGGATGCGTCGGAGAAGCCCTACGCCGTTGAGGAGGTTTCGCTGGCGCAGGTTTCCGCCGATCTCGCGGCCAAGGCCACGACGTCGGCGGTGGTCACGAAGGCCTATATCGACCGTATCAATACCTATAACGCCGCGCTGAACGCGGTGATCGTCGTGGCGCCGGACGCTCTGGAGCAAGCGGCGGCGTCAGATAAACGCCGCGCGGATGGAAAGGCGCTTGGACCGCTGGACGGCATCCCGATCCTGGTGAAGGACAATATCGATGCGGAGGGTATGCCGACGACGACGGGTTCGTATGCCCTGACGGAAAACCTGCCTGCGCAGGATTCCGAAGTGGTGCGCCGCTTGAGAGCCGCCGGCGCCGTTATCCTAGGTAAAACAAATCTCTCTCAGTTCGCCGGTTATCGCACCACGGGCACTTTCTCGGGAAGCTCGGTCGGCGGGACCGCGCATAATCCATACGACCTTACCAAGTCGGCCGCGGGTTCGAGTTCGGGGTCGGGGATCGCCATGGCAACCAGCATGGCGGCGGGCGCGCTTGGCAGCGATACCGCCGGCTCGATTACCGGGCCTTCCAATGTGAATGGCGTTGTGGGGCTGCGCCCGACCACGGGTCTTGTGTCGCGGCGCGGCGTGATCCCCAATACCGAGCTGCAGGATACGACCGGCCCAATGGCGCGATCGGTGACTGATGTCGCCGCGCTATTGACCGTCATGGCAGGGACAGATCCCGCCGATCCGCGCTCGAGGGACGCGGATGTGCATAGGGCCGACTATGTTCAAGCGCTCGACAGGGATTCGCTGAAGGGCACTCGTATCGGCGTGCTGCGTGGTTTGCGCGGCTATAGCGAGGCCATCGTGCCGGCGTTCG
This sequence comes from Pseudomonadota bacterium, assembly GCA_020160875.1. Lineage (GTDB taxonomy): Bacteria > Pseudomonadota > Alphaproteobacteria > Rhodospirillales > Rhodospirillaceae > SHVO01. The sequence goes on along the minus strand of JAIUPE010000023.1, from coordinate 7,344 downwards.
ATGCGGCGCTGGACGTTTTGAAAGCGCGGGGCGCCGAACTTGTGGAAATTCCGCAAGGCGCGCTCGAGGACGTGACGCCAGAGGCGCTCACCGCCGAAGCTTGGAATTTCAAACATGACATCGCCGCGTATCTCGCCTCGGCGCCGCCGGCGGTGAAAGTGCGTACGGTGGAAGATCTCCTGGCGTTCCACACAACCGATCCGCGCGAGTCGAAAATCGGCGCGCAATATTGGGAAGAGGCCGTGGCGGCGCAGGGCGGTTTCGAGAATCCGGAGCGTGTAAGGCTCGTCGAATATATCCAGCGTAAGGCGGGGCCCGAGGGCATGAGCGCGCTGCTTGCGCAGCATAACCTCAGCGCCCTTGTCGCGCCGGCGGGCGGCCCGGCGGACGTCATTCCGGACGACGGCATCGTGCGACCCGGTCAACGCGAAAAAGGCGCGCCTTCCCTTACGTGGCACGCCGCGATCGGCGGGTATCCCGTGCTGACCGTGCCCATGGGCGCGGTCGACGGCATGCCGGTCGGACTCTCGTTCATCGGCGCGCCGTGGAGCGATGCGGCCGTGTTGTCTTACGGTTACGCGTATGAGCAGGCGGGGTACAAGCGCGTGCCGCCCGAAGCCTACAAGAAGGACGTAAAACCCAACTAGAGCCGGCGCGCGCCGGTCTGTAAGCTGTCCGTATGCGCCAACATAAATTTGGATCTACCGGCCGTGAGATCTCGGTCGTCGGTCAAGGGACCTGGCAAATCGATCGTGGTCATCGTACGTCCGCCGTCGCGGCTTTGCGCGGCGGTCTCGACGCCGGGATGACCCACGTCGATACGGCCGAGATGTACGGCGACGCGGAACTGATTGTCGCCGAAGCGATCAACGGCCGCCGGGATGAGGTTTTTCTGGTCTCGAAGGTGCTGCCGAGCAATGCGTCGCGCGCGGGCGTCATCGGCGCCTGCGAGCGTTCTCTCGAACGTCTCGCGACGGACAGGTTGGACTGCTACCTCCTGCACTGGCGCGGCCGCATTCCGCTTGAAGAAACCATCGCCGGTTTCGAGGATCTGGTGCGGAGCGGAAAGATCCTGTCCTGGGGTGTCAGCAATTTCGACGAGGACGATCTGGACGAAACGCTCGCCATTTCGGGGCCGGGGCGTATCGCCTGCAACCAAGTTCTCTATCATCTGGAAGAGCGCGCGATTGAACACGCGGTGCTGCCCTGGTGCGCAAAACACGGCGTGGCGCTGGTCGGCTACAGCCCTTTCGGCAGCGGTTCGTTCCCCGAAAAGAATTCACCAGGCGGACAGGCGCTTGCGAAAGTCGCCGGGAAGCACAATGCGACCCCGCGCCAAATCGCGCTGGCTTGGCTCGCGCGTCACACGTTCGCGATTCCCAAGGCCTCGTCGCCCGCGCACGCGGCAGAAAACGCCGTGGCGGGGGATATTACACTTACATCGGAAGATATCGCGCAGATCGACGCCGCGTTTCCGCGCGGACGCAAACCGAGCGGTTTGCCGATGATCTAGGGCGTGTTGAAGTCATGTCGAATCGCCAATACGCCCTAGATTCTTATTTGGTCGCGCGTTCTACGGCGAACCGGCTTCCACTTCGCCGGAACGCGCTCTAGGCGTACGGCGGCGCGTTCCAGCCGCTGGGCGAGAGCGTGAAGATCTCGACGCCCGTTTCCGTGACCGCCACCGTATGTTCGAACTGCGCCGACAGCGATCCATCGCGGGTGATGGCCGTCCAGCCGTCCGCGAGGATGCGGGCGTCCGGTCCCCCGATGTTGAGCATGGGCTCGATGGTGAAGAACATGCCGGGTTCGAGACGCAGATCGGTGCCGGGTGTGCCGTAGTGGAGCACTTGCGGTACGGTATGCATGGTGCGTCCGATGCCGTGCCCAGCAAAATCGCGCACGATGGAATAGCCGCGCGCCTCCGCGAAAGACTGGATGGCGTAACCGACATCGCCGAGCGTGGCGCCGGGCTTCACCGCGCGTACGCCTCGCATCATGGCTTCGTGAGTGGCCTTGACCAGATCGCGCGCGAGGCGGCTGACGTTACCGACGAAGAACATGCGGCTGGAATCGCCGAACCAGCCGTCAACGATGGGCGTGACATCGATATTGATGATGTCGCCGTCCTTCAGCACGAGATCGCCGGGCACGCCGTGGCAGATCACATGGTTGACCGAGGTGCAGATCGACTTCGGATAACCGTGGAAGCCGAGTGGGCCGGGAACGGCGCCATGGGCGAGATGGTATTCATGGCAGAGGCGGTCGATTTCGCCGGTGGTGATTCCCGGTTTCACGAACGGCGTGATGTAATCCAGGATCTCGGCGGTGAAGCGCCCGGCCTTGCGCATGGCCGCAAACGCGTCCGCGCCATGGATGACGGGCTGTTGGGGCTTCTTGAGCACGCTATTCGGCCGCGTACGGCGGGCAGGTGTAGCCCTTCGGCGAAAGCGTGAAGATCTCGACGCCGGTTTCGGTGACGCCAACCATGTGTTCGAACTGCGCCGACAGCGACTTGTCGCGCGTGACGGCGGTCCAGCCGTCCTCGAGGATCTTGGTATCGTAACGGCCGGCGTTGATCATCGGCTCGACGGTGAACACCATGCCGGGCTCCAGCACCATGCCGGTGCCGGGTTCGCCGAAGTGCATGACGTTCGGCGCCTGGTGGAAGACGCGGCCGATGCCGTGGCCGCAGAAATCGCGCACCACCGAGAAGCGGTGCGATTCCGCGTACGACTGAATGGCGTAACCGACATCGCCGAGAGTCGCGCCAGGCTTGATGGCCTGGATGCCGCGCATCATCGCTTCGTAGGTCACTTCAACGAGCCTGCGTGCTTTGATCTTCACGTCGCCGACGTAAAACATACGGCTGGAATCGCCAAACCAACCGTCAAGGATCGGGGAGACGTCGATATTCACGATATCGCCGTCGCGCAGCACCTTGTCGCCCGGGATGCCGTGGCAAACCACATGGTTGATCGAGGTGCAGATCGATTTCGGATAACCGCGATAGTTCAAGGGGCCGGGGATCGCGCCATGCTTCACATGGAAATCGTGGCACAGCGTGTTGATTTCGTCGGTGGTGACGCCCGGCTTCACGTAGTCGGTGATGTAGTCGAGCATCTCGGCTGTGAGCCGTCCCGACCGGCGCAGGGCCGCGAAGGCCTCGGGGCCGTGAATTTCAACATCCTTGGGACGCTTGATCGCTGCTTCTCTCATGGCACTTTCTAACTGACGCTTCGCACCGGCCTTATCTATGGCGCTAGACCGGTAAATCCAAGGTCAACGGCCGGGCGATGGTTATACCACCCGGGGTAATGTCACAACCATAGCCGATGGCCTCGACACCCGCCGCCAAGGCCGCTTTGAGACCGTTTTCGTAAGCCGGATCAATGTCTCCCGCGACGCGGAAGGTCGCGCAATCGGTGCGTTGGACCAGATAGAACATGACCGTCCGGGCGCCGTTTTTGACCATATCGGTCATTTCCACGAGATGTTTGGCGCCCCGCTCGGTCACGGAGTCCGGGAATTCGGCCGGATGGGCGGCGGTAAAGCCCCGACGCATGGTTACATTCTTGACCTCGACGAAGCAGGGGGGCCGGCCTGGAGATTCCAACAAAATGTCGATACGGGAATTCTTGCCGTACTTCTGCTCCCGCTTGAGGCTTTCATAGCCCGCCAGTTCCTTGATTTCGCCGGCCGCGATGGCTTCCGCGACGATGCGGTTCGGGTGCCCGGTGTTGATGCCCACCATGGCGCCGTTCACCTCGATCAACTCCCAGGTGTAGCGCAGCTTGCGCGCCGGATCGGCGGCGGGCGAGATCCATACTTTCGCGCCGGGTTCTTTCACCGACAGCATCGAGCCGGAATTGGCGCAGTGGGCGACGACCACTTCGCCCGACGGCAGACGCACATCGGCGAAGAAGCGCTTGTAGCGCTGGACAAGAACGCCCTCGATGAGCGGTGCGTGGAACTTCATTTGATTCTTGGCTGAACCGGGACAGCGTCAGGCAGGGAGACCTCCGTCGCCTTCAGGGCGTCGGCGAGGCGCGATGCCGCGCTACCGGGGCGCAACGGTTTCTGCTGCGACGCATGCGGCGCCCAGGCGGTCATGGTGATGATCTGGAAACTGGCGACGATGCGCCCGCGCACGTCCGAAAACCGCTCGGCATAAAGGGCGGCGGCGCGCAGGAGCACGTCACGGCGCGTCGGCACGCGGCGGCGTTCAAGAACCGTATTGGTTTCACCCATGGCGCGCAGATCGGCCATAAGCTTGAACATGTCGCTGTAAGTGACGGTCACCGTTTCGGCATCAACGACAGGCAGCGCGAAGCCCGCACGCGTCAAAAGGTTTCCGGCGTCGCGGACGTCGGTGAAGGGCGAAACGCGCGGGGCGGTGCCACCGGCGATTTCGATTTCGGCGTCGATGAGGACGCTGCGCAGTTCCTTCAGCGTCTCGGTACCGAACAAGGTCGCAAGCAAAAGGCCGTCCGGTTTCAAGGCGAGCCGGATCTGCGAAAGCGCGCCCGGCAAATCGTTGACCCAGTGCAGCGACAGATTGCTGAGCACGAGATCGAGGGACTGAGGCGCGAAAGGCAGAGTCTCTTCATCGGCGCAGACGGCGGGACGGCCGTTCCCCTGGGTGGCGGCGCGCGCCATGGCCGGTGAAAAGTCGGCCTGGAAGAGCGTGCCGATCTTGGGTGAAGCGCGCAGCTCCTCACCCAGGGCTCCTGTATGGCAGCCGAGGTCGAGGGCCACAGGGAAGGAGCGCGTGACGTCGAGCAGCCGGTCTGCGAGACGCGCGGCGCTTTCCCGGATGAGAAAATCGGCGCCGGCAAAGCCGGGCGCAGCGCGTTCGCGGCGCCGCTGCACCAGTTTCCGATCGAAGACCTGCATACTGTCAGTCATGGGGCGTTTTATGGCACTTTATATAGGCGCGAGAAAGCCGGGGGGCGAATGGGGCTTCTGACACGCTTTACGGAGACGAGTCGCGCGGCGGGACGGCTGCTGCTGAACGCCGTGTTGCCGCCCCAGTGCCTCGCCTGCAGCGCGGTGGTCGATACGCCCGGCCACCTGTGCGGAACTTGTTTCGGACGCTTCACCTTCATCACGCCGCCGCATTGCGGGATTTGTGGCCTGCCGCTCGATCAGACCATCACGGACGATTTGATATGCGGCGCGTGTGTTGTCGAGCGTCCGGCCTACGGTCAAGCGCGGGCCGCCTTCATCTATGACGCGCACAGCCGGCCCCTGGTTCTGAAATTGAAACATGGCGACCGGACGGACATGGCCGTGCATCTCGCGAGGTGGCTTCAGCGGTCGGGCCGCGAAGTGCTTGGGACCGCCGATGTCCTCGTGCCGGTGCCGCTGCATCGCTGGCGTCTTCTGATGCGCGCTTACAATCAGTCGGCGCTGCTCGCCCATGCGGTGGGAAAGCTTTCCGGAAAGGCGGTCGCGGCCGACGTGCTGATCCGCACCAAGTCGACGCCGCCCCAAGGTGGGCTCTCGCGCAAGGAGCGGCGCCGTAACGTGGCGAAGGCCTTTGGCGTGCGCGACGCGGCACGCATTGAAAACAAACGCGTGCTGCTGATCGACGATGTCTTGACCAGCGGGGCGACGGCGAACGCCTGCGCTTTGACGCTGATGCAAGCCGGCGCGGCGGCTGTGGATGTTCTGGCGCTTGCGCGTGTTCCAAATCCCGCCGATGCGCTCTAGCGCAAGAGTGCTCCGCACGCGCGCTTGCGATGTTCGATCTCCGTTTCCGAAAGATCGGGTGTAATCCGGCAGATTGCCTCGCAGTCCGCTTTGGTTCGTTTGGTTCCGCTCCACGGGATGAAGATCCGGGGCAGGGGATTGGCGTTGAGCGCGAGGAATGGCGCCAGGCGTTTGAACACCGCAATGAGATATTCCAGCGACAGCATTTCGAGATCGACGACGGTGACGTCCGGCGGCATGGTGAACCACTCCGCCGCGACGATGGGCCCCGCGTCGACCTTTTCGGTCATCTCATGGACCGTCACGCCGTAGTGCGGCGCTTGCTCGTAGACCGCGAAGACGGATGGGTATCGTCCGGGGCGGTTCGGCGGGCCGGGGTGGAAATTATAGGAGGGACCGGGAAAGGCCGCCAACAGCGCGGCGGGGACGATCAAAGGGGAACAGAACGACAGCAGGCGAGTCCCGGAAAGATCGCCTTCCGCAAGCCGCGCGAGGGCGTCCTTTTCGGATATCAGCGCGATTTCCAAATCCGGGTTGTGCGCGGTGAGGATCTTGCCGAGAACGGCGCCCTCGGCGGGCTGCGTCAAAAGAACGATACGTGTGATTGTCAAAGCCGTCCGCAGCCCCCATTTAGGTGTAGTATCGTTTCCCAACGCTTCAGGACCAGATCCCGTGCCCCAGGTTGAAATCTATACTTCGCCCTATTGCGGCTATTGTAGCCGCGCCAAGGCGCTTTTGAGCCAAAAAGGCGTGCCGTTTGAAGAAATTGACGTTGCCGACGGCGGCGTCAAGCGCGCCGAGATGGTGCAGCGGTCGGGGCGGCACACCGTGCCGCAGATCTTCATCGGCGGTACGCACGTCGGGGGATGCGATGACCTCTATGCACTTGATGCTGCGGGCGGGCTCGATCCCATGCTAAAACCTGGGGCATGACACACCAGATCAAATTCAAAGCCGCCTGCATCCAGGTCAATGCGACCGATGACATGGCCGCGAACATCCGGACCGCCAGTCAATTGACGCGCGATGCGGTGGCCGACGGCGCGAACTTCGTGCTGATGCCCGAGAACGTCTCCATGATGGAGTGGGGCAAGGACAACATCACCGCGAAGGCGATGCCGGAGTCCGAACACACGGCGCTGAAGGCTTTTCGCGGCCTCGCGCAGGATCTACGCACCTGGCTGCATTGCGGCAGCCTTTCCGTCAAACTGCCGGACGGCAAGATCGCCAACCGCACCTATGTCGTCACGCCCGACGGTAATATCGCGGCGAAGTACGACAAGATTCATATGTTCGACGTCGATCTCGGCAACGGCGAAAAATACGTCGAGAGCGCGACGTTCAGCGCCGGCCATCAAGCGGTCGCGGTTGATCTGCCGTGGGGTCGTCTTGGCCTTTCGATTTGCTATGATCTGCGCTTCGCACATCTGTACCGGCATTTGGCTCAGGCAGGCGCGCAATTCCTGACCATTCCGGCGGCATTCACCCAGCGCACAGGCGAGGCGCACTGGCATGTGCTGCAGCGCGCCCGCGCCATCGAGACGGGATGTTTCGTGTTCTCACCGGCGCAGACGGGGACACATGCCGGCGGCCGCCAGACCTATGGTCATGCGTTGATTATCAATCCGT
>JAIUPE010000022.1 GCA_020160875.1 Pseudomonadota bacterium | reverse complement strand
ATTTCATCGGCCTCGCGCCGCGCACTGTAGCGGGCGAAGCCTCCGATAACTACATCATGGGCTACATCCGCTTCGTGCATTTCGCTGCGGGACAGGGCCTTTGCTACGCCTTCCTCGGCCGCATCATCTTTGCCTTCACCGGCAATCATTTTGCGCGGGAGCTGTTTTACATCCCGTTCTGGCGCAAGGATTACTGGGACAATGTCTGGGCCATGGTGAAGTGGTATTCCTTCTCCGCCTCCAACGCGCGCCGCTTCGTGGGCCACAATGCGCTGGCGCGGATTGGGATGTTCTTCATGTATCTGATCCCCTCGATCTACGCGATGCTCTCCGGTCTTTCACTCTACTCCGAAGGCCTCGGCATGGACCATTGGCTCTCGGTGGGGTTGGGCCAACCCTTCATCAACCTGCACGGCGGCTCGCTGCTGGTGCATGCGCTGCATCGCTTCACGATGTGGATCATCATCTCTTTCGTGATGGTGCACATCTATGTCGCTGTGCGCGAGGAGATCATGGGCCCGCAGTCGATGATCTCGACCATGGTTTCGGGCTGGCGCATGTTCAAGGGCAAGCAAGGCTGAGCGCGCAAACCCACGCTCCTCGACAACAAAAAACGGCCCTGCGATGCGGGCCGTTTTTTCAATACGCGTCGGGAAGATGTCGCTCTGGGCCGTTTTTCCGCCCTGCCGCCGGCGGCTTACGCCGCAAGCTGAACTCCGGGAAAGACGCTTGCGGCTTACGCCGCAAGCTCTTGCAACAACGTGTCGACCTCGCGGCGCAGGCGCTCCGTCTCCTGCGAGAGCTCGTCGGATGCTGTCAGCATCTCCTGCGCCGCCGTGCTGGTGCGCTCGATGTTCTTGCCCACCGCGCCGATCGCGTTTTCAATCTCACCCGATTCCGTCGCCGAAGCCTGAACGCTCTGGCAGATTTCCGCTGTGGCCTGCTGCTGCTGGGAGACGGCAGCGGAGATTTCGAGCGAGCGGGCCTCAGCCTGACGCATGGCTTCGGAGATTTCGGCCGAACCCTGACGGGCGGCACGGGCGGCGTCCTGAATCGCGCTGATCTGCTCATCGATGGAGCGGGTCGCCGCTTCCGTCTGCTCGGCCAGCGTTTTCACCTGCGCCGCCACCACGGCAAAACCACGCCCCGCATGCCCGACGCGCGCGGCCTCCAGCGTGGCGTTGAGCGCAAGAAGGTTGGTCTGTTCGGCGATATCGGTGATGAGCGCCACGACCTTGCCGATCTTCTGGGCCGAGTCATCGAGACCGCGCACCATATCCTTCGCCCGATTGGCTTCGTTCACGGCCTTTGCGGACACCTGCGACGACTGCGTGACCTGGCGACCGATTTCCTTGATCGAGCTGGTCAGTTCTTCGGTCGCGGCGGCGACGGTCTGCACGTTCGAGGCGGCCTGTTCCGACGCGGCGGCGACAGCCGACGACTGGACATTGGTTTCTTCCGCGACGGCTTGCATGGTGGAGGCCGAAGCTTCCATCTGCTTGCTGGCCGAGCCAACGCTGCCGAGCGACATGCGGACCACGTTGTCGAATTGGCGCGTACGGGCGGCGACCTGTTCGGCACGCAGTTCCTTGGCCTTGCGGGCCGCCTCCTGCGCGGCGGCAAGCTCGTCCGCCTTGATCATGTTGTCCTTGAACACCTGCACCGCGGCGGCCATGGCGCCGATTTCGTCCTTACGGCCGCCGTACGGGATCGCGACGGTCTTATTGCCGTCGGCGAGAACCGACATCACCTGCGTGATGCTGCCGATCGGAGCGCTGATGTTGCGGCCAGTGAAAAGCGTGGCCCAAGCGAGCACGCCGATCACGAGCGCGACCGCACCCGCAATCACATAGAGCGTCGTATTGTAGAGCTCGGCGGCGCCCGCGACGGCCGCCTTGGCGCCGCGCTGATTGAGCGCAACGAGATCCTTGAGCGCGCTCATGGTGCCGGAATAGGTTTCGAACGTGCTGCCGACGAAAGCCGCGGCGGCTTCTTCAGGCTTTTCCGCCTTGGACGGGACGATCGTATCTTGCAGGCTTTTCACGAAGGTCGCGCGCTTGTCCCTGTACGCATTAAAGAGGCGACGGTCTTCATCCAGAATGATCGTGGATTCATATTCGGTCTCGACCGCCGTCAGCGCTGTAAGCGCGTCGTTGAGTTCCTTTTCGGTCTTCGACATCGCTTCTTGCGTCGATTCCATGATGTGACGCGCCTGCATAATGCGAACTTCGGCGATCGCACCGGACAGGCGCCCAACCACTTCCGTGCCGCCCAGCCAAACTACCGAGATTTCATTCGATTGCTCGTTCAAGCTACGGGCCGTGTACGTGCTGAGCCCGGCAAAAGTCGTAAAAATGACGAAGATCAACGCAAAGATGCCCAGCATCTTCTGCTTGATCTGAAGGTTTGAAAGCGCACTCACGAGACTCTCCTGTCTTTGAATTTGAATTCCAACGCCCCCCATTGAGGCATTGACACCGTAAGGGAGAGGCCGGGAAGAGTCAGAAGCGGGAAGGTTTAAACGGCGGGGGGAGAAGTTGTGGACGCACCAGCCGAAGGTATTAGGCGATGAGGGAGGACAAATTCCCCATTCCCGGGCCTACGCGCGATCGCGCCGCAAGCGGCGAATGGTTTCGGTGATGACGTCCGAGGCAACGGGCTTGAAGAAAAACGCCGCAGCGCCGGCCTCGAGCGCCCGTTGTTCCGTGGCGGAATCGCTGAAGCCAGTACACAGGATGATATCGAGATCGCCGTTCAGTTCTTTCAGCCGCGGAATGAGCTGAAGCCCCTTCATCGCCGGCATCACCTGATCCGTCACCACGATGTCCCAGGCCTTCGGGTTCTCGCGAATCGCCTTCAGGGCCTGCTCGGGTCCATAAACCGGCGCCGCCTGATAGCCGACCCGCTGGAGCGCGAACGCCAGGCCGTCGGCGACGTCGACCTCGTCGTCCACCACGAGGACGTTCGCCGATCCGGCGGCGGGTTTGACGTCCTTCGGCGCGAGGACAGCTTCAGGCAAAACCGCCGGCGACGCCGGAAAATAGATATTGAACGCCGTGCCGAAGCTTTGCGAGGTCACGATGACGATCCCGGCGCCGTGCGCATCGACGATGCTTTTCACGACGGGGAGCCCAAGACCGGTGCCCTTGGTATTCTCCTTGGTGGTGAAGAACGGCTCGAACAGACGCGGCTGCACGCTGACGGGAATCCCCGCGCCGGTATCAAGCACGGTCACGCGGTAGTAGGCCTTTCCGGGCAAAGGCGGGTTCGAGACATACCGATATACGGTTGCGCCGTGACCGCCGGATTCTTGCGGCAGCTCAACCCAGCCGGAGAGAAAATCCTCGACGTCCTTGGGCTGCGGCACCACACGGTGACATTCCACCCGTACCTCGCGGCCCGAGACCGCGGCCGCATCCGCGGCATTGACGCAGAGATTCATGAACACGCGCAGGAGCTGGGCCGCGTTGCCCTCAATGACGGCATCGGTCTCCGGGGGTTCGGCGACGAAGCTGACGTCGCGCGGCAAGCTCCGCATCAGCGTGCTTTGCAGCTCGTCCAGCACCGCTTTCAACGAGGTCGGGCGCTTCTCGGCATTGCCCGCGCGCGCAAAGAGAAGGATTTGCCTGACCAGCTCCGCGGCCCGGTCGCTGGCGCCGACGATGCGTACCGCGAAATTCCGGTCGATGTCGTCGGCCGGAAGATCATGGACGATGAGCTCGGCAAAGGACTTGATCGCGGCGATAATGTTGTTGAAATCATGCGCGATGGAGCCGGCGAGTTTACCGATGGCCTCGTTTTTCTGGGCCTCCGCGAGCCTTTGCGTGAGAATGCTTTCACTGCGTTCGCGGTGTTTGCGTTCGGTGATGTCGGGCGCGGCGAGGATCATGCCCCCATCCGCAAGAGCGGCGGCCCGGAAATCGAAACATGCTTCGCCGCGGCCAGGGAGCACGATCTGCACTTCACGCTGCCACGCGCCCAGGCGGGCAAGATCGCGCCTGATTTCCTCGATCAGCCCGGGGTGCTGGAGGGCAAGCGCCGGGAACGCGTCATGGAGGGCGCCCCCCAATCCGCCCGGCGTATCCGGCGCATGGCCAAGGCCCGTGGTCGCGGCGTTGAGATAGACGATGCGATCATGCGCATCGAGAATGACGATGGCCTCGAGCACCGAGTCGAGCGCGCGGACCACGCGCGCGAGTTCGGCCGCCCGGCTTTCACTTTCCAGCTGGAGTTCGCGCTGCGCGGTTACATCGCGAATCGCGATGCGGTAACCGAGAAACTGGAAACTCGCGTCGAAGAACGGCGTACCGCTGTAACGGCGCCACAGGCGCCGCCCGTTCGGGCCGACGAAGTCGTAGCCGAAATCCTTGAAGTGCTCGTGAGCCGTCAACGCGCGCCTCACCCGTTCGAGCGGGGGGTCAAACGCGAGCGCGCCTTCCATGCCGTGCGCAAGCAGGTTGCGTCCGACAAGCCATTCGGGTTGCACGGCAGGTACACTGTCATCCGCCGAGGCCAGGCGCGAGATCACGAAGTTCGCGTCCGTCTCGATGAAGAAGTCCGACGACGACAGGGCAAAATGCTTGAAGCGCGCTTCGTTGGTGCGCGCGTGCTGCAATGCCGTATGCAATCTGTCCTCGAGATTGTCCTCGATACGTTTGATGGCGCGCTCGCGCAGGCTCACGGCGATGGCCGCAAAAATGGAAGCGATCAGGACGACGCCGCCGGGGAGGCCATCGATGGTATTCGCGACACTGACGCCGAGGGCGAAGATCGTCGCGGCCATGATCATGCTTGGTAGCGCACGCGGCGAGCGCAGCGCGATGCCGGACACCGTTCGGGCCGGCGCCAGCACCCGGCGATGCGCGCGCGCCGCAAGCGCGAGAATGCAGGGTGTGATGTACCAGAAAGTCTCGTACCAAGCGCCTGCCTGGTAGGCTTTGTCGATGAGGTCGAACGTGTAGGGAATGACGCCGACCGTGAATACGACCAGGGTGGCGGCGAGCAGGAGGATGACGGGCGCTTCCTCGCGCCACTTGAAGCTGGAAAGCACCAACACCGCGAAGCCCGCCGCGGCGAAGGACACCACCCAATAGGCCATCGTGGTCGCGAGATAGACGAACGATTCGTCTGCGTGCGCCAGCAAGGGCGCGATACTGACGACGGCAAGAATCGCCGTGGCCGCCGCAACCAGCGTCAGATTCGCCCCATGCAAAAGCCCATAACCGGCGCGCGCGCCGTGCGGACGGATCCAAAACAACCCCGCCACCAGGAAGACAGGCACAAGCAGGAAGAAGACGTCGGCCGCGCTGGGATACTTCGTGGAAACCCGCGCAACCTCGAGGACGGCATAGTTGCCGACGCCGAACAAATAGCAGACGGCGGCCGCAAGGAAGAGTGTGGAGGCCGGGCGCGTATGAGGACTGCGCTGGCGGGTCAGGACCCATTCGGCCGCGCCCCAAACACCGGGGAGGATGCCGACGGACGTCACAACGATGGCAAGGCCGCGCATCGACTGCATCACATTCGTCAGCAGGTAAGGCACCACAGCCACCAAAAGCAGGACCAGTCCCTGGTTGTCCAACCAGAGACTCGCCGCTTGCCGGGACGCGCCGCGACCCTGCATCACTGAACCTCCCTTAGGTGTGTGTAGAGGTCATCGCCATTTGCCATTGGCCGCGAAGCCATGGCCCTTTCCGCCGACGCAAGAATTCGTGAGACAAAATGCGACCGTCAACGGCGCGCGTTTGCCTCGCCGCGACGCACGCCCTTAGCTTGCGGCAAGCGCGCCGCGCCGCTGCAAGCGGGGGCTAGACTAGAGACCGGCGCCGATGAAGTCAGCGGGGGAGAAGTTGGGGGGTACCCTAACCAAAAGTATTAGAACCGAAGGATCGGGCCGCCGACGCGCGTGAATTCCGCCGCCATGGCGCTGTTGCGTACTGTCCGCGCTCCTTGAAGGGTTCGCGGCATCGCCGCCGCCGCCCGTCTCCTCCCAAAAGAGAGGAGACGGACCGCGATATGCTTACGCGGCGTCCTTGATGTCCGCGAGGAAACCGTCGACTTCCTTGCGCAGGCTTTCGGACTGAGCGGCAAGTTCCTTGGCCGCTTCGAGCACCTGGGAAGAGACTTGGCCCGTTTCGCCGGCGGCTTTGGTGACACCGGTGATATTGCTCGAGACTTCCTGCGTACCGGCGGCGGCCTGTTCGACGTTGCGGGCGATCTCCGCCGTCGCGGCCGTCTGTTCTTCGATGGCCGAGGCGATGGTGGTCGCGATCTGGTCGATCTGGCCGATGGTCTGGAAGATGTTCTCGATCGCGCCCACGGACGACTTGGTAGCGCCCTGGATGCCGTTGATCTGCGCGGCGATCTCTTCGGTGGCCTTGGCGGTCTGGTTGGCGAGGTTCTTCACTTCCGAGGCCACAACCGCGAAGCCCTTACCCGCTTCACCCGCGCGCGCCGCTTCGATGGTGGCGTTGAGGGCGAGGAGATTGGTCTGCTCGGCGATCGCGGTGATGAGCGCGACAACCTGGCCGATCTTCTGGGCCGAGTCATCGAGACCGCGCACCATGTCCTTCTCCTTGTTGGCTTCATCCACGGCTTTGGCGGCAACCTGCGACGACTGCGTCACCTGGCGGCCGATTTCCTTGATCGAGCTGGTCAGCTCTTCGGTCGCGGCGGCGACGGTCTGCACGTTCGACGACGCTTGCTCGGAGGCCGCGGCAACGGCGGCGGACTGTGCATTGGTCTCTTCGGCGACCGCCTGCATGGTGGAGGCCGAGGCCTCCATCTGCTTGCTGGCCGAACCGACGGTGCCAAGCGACAGGCGCACGACGTTGTCAAACTGACGCGTGCGCGCGGAGACCTGTTCGGCGCGCAGTTCCTTGGCCTTGCGGGCCGCCTCCTGCGCGGCGGCAAGTTCGTCCGCCTTGATCATGTTGTTCTTGAACACCTGCACCGCGGCGGCCATGGCGCCGATTTCATTGCGGTACTCGGTGCCCGGGATCGCAACCGACTTATCGCCATCCGCAAGGCGGCTCATCGCATCGGTCATGTTCTGGACCGGACGGCTGATCGCGCGGCCGACCAACAGCAGCACCGCGATCGTCAAGCCGATGACCACCACCGTCGCGACGATCATGACGACCGAAGCCGTCGACATTATGCCGGACTGCTCTTCCATGGCGACGCCGACGTCTTTCTCGACGAGCGCGACGATCTGATCCAGTAACGGTTGCGCCTTGGCATACTGCGCATCCATATCCGCCGTCGCCTCGACGATAGCGAGCTTGGCGGCGGCCAGGGCTTCAAAGCTGGCGACGTAGTCATTGAACAGGGCATTTACGCGCGCCTTCTGTTCCGGTGAAAGGGCCGTCGCCGCCACGGCTTTGCGGAAATCGGCCGCGCGCGCGCGGTGCTCGTCAACATATTCCTTGGTCAGGCGGGCGATGAAATCCTTCTCCTCGCGGCGCACCTGAAGGATTGCAACGATGATGTCGTCCCGATGCGCCGCCGCGACAATCGCTTCGATGGCCTTTGCATCATTGCGCATTTTAATCATGAGACCCTCGTCGACCGTAAGGCCGACGGTCTGCGACAGATCCGCGATTTTCTCGAAAGCCTTCAGATAGCCGGCAAACTCGATGCCGAATTCCTTCGCCAGGCGCTTCGCTTCGGGGTTCGAGAAGGCCGCTTCAAGACTGCCGGCCGACTTCGCGGCTTCGTCCGCGGCGCTTTCAAAGCGTTTCAGTGTTTCAGGCTTGCTCGCGACGAGGAAGCTTTTCGACTCTATACGCGCACTCGCGAATCCGAACTTGGTTGAAATCGCAAGGTCGCGGCTGCTCATCAGGACAGCCTGCTCATCATTGCTTTTGATGGCGAGGACATTTGACCCGATACCCGCGGCGGCCAATACACCTAAGCCGCAGAGGACGATCAAGCCGATGGCGCCAAGCTGGCGGCCAATGCTGAGACGTTTAAAGAGGCCCGCTTGCGCGGGTTCTACGTGAGCGAGACTCATGGGGGAAATCCTTCTCGTGGTCTACCTTTTCCCCGGAGCGGGGCGCTCCGAAGTTGCCAGGACCATAGAAAGACACGGGCGGAAAAGCCCGGGCGCGGACGGGTTAAGCGCGAGGGAGGAGGTTTAAGGCTTTGTGACAAGCCGGCTTATGCGAAGGTATTAAAGGCGTCCCAAAGACACCTTGCGTAGAGCAGCCTCGAGATTTTTTCGAGCACAGGTTTAAAAGCCCGGTCCGGACGCGCGGTTCTAATACTTTTTCGCCGTGCCGCCATCCTTCACACCCATTCGACGCCGCGCGGCATCCTCTTAAAATTACAACCGTGTTTAGGCCGCACGTACGGCGGATCTGCCCTGGCGCCCGCGCAACCGGCCCTCAATGCCCATTGGAAACCACATGCTTCAGAAACCCCGGTTTGGTCTTCGCGCGCAGCTGCTGACGATCGCGCTGATCGCCATGCTGCCCGGCTTCGGAATCCTTTTCTGGCATTTCAACAGCGAGTGGAACCACGCCATCGAAAGCGCAGAGCAACGTTCGAAGATCGTTGCCGGCGGGGTCACCCGCGACCTTTGGGGCGTTTTCCGCGATTACCGGGAGATCATCGGCGAACTTGCCCGCCAACCACAGGTCCGCGCATTGCAGCGTCCCACATGCGAGGCGTTCCTGCGCGATTATGCGGCGGTACACCGCGAAATCGCGTCGATCACGGTGCGAGACCTCAACGGCGAGGCGATCTGCTCGTCCAACCTCAGCCCGGCGCGGCGGCTGCCCGAAACCCAAACGGCGTTGATCGCGCAGACCGTCAAATCAGACGGCTTTTACGTTTCCGGCGCGGAATTCGGGCCGAGCAGTCAAAAATGGGTTGTGGGGTTGACGTTCCCGGTGCGGGACGACGGTCTCACTATTCGCGCCGTCCTATTCGTGACGCTGGATCTCCTGGAATACAGCCGGCGAGTCTTCACCGATCTCCCGGACGCCTCCGAAATCACGGTCATGGATCGGGACCTGCGCGTCACCATGCGTTCTTCCGATCTCAAAGACTGGGTCGGCCGGCGGCCCTCCAGCGACCTGCTCCCGAAACTGCCGTTGAACAAAGAAGGCTTCCTGCGCGGCCGCGAAAAAGACGGCACGGAGTACCTCGCCGCCTACATGACCGAGCCCCTGTCGGGATGGTTGATCATGAGTAAGGTTCCCGAAGCCGCCGTGCTAGGCCCCCAGGAACGCCGGCAAGCCTGGGAACTCGGCATCGGGGTGGTCTGTTCTCTGATCTTCGTCCTGGCGTTGCTGCGCGTCTCCGGCAACGTCGCCAACCCGCTGTTGACGCTCGCCGCGACCGCAGCCCGTGTCGCCGGCGGCAATCTTCAGGCGCGCGCGCGCGATACGGGCGCTCCGGAAATCCGCGAGGTGGCGCGCCAGTTCAACACAATGCTTGATGCCCTGGCCAAACAACGTGCGGCCGTCGAGGACGCCTCCGACGAAGCCCGCGCTGTGGTCAATAAACTCACCCGCCTCGAGGAAATCGGGGTCGTCGGCGGTTTCAACGTCAATCTCGATACCGGCAAATATACCTTCACGGCCGGGAGCTGCCTCATCCTGGGGCTCGATCCCACCGATCACGCCGGCATCGAAGCCTACGTGCATTCAGGAAGGTTCGTGACGACGGCGCTAGCGCAGGCTCTGGAGCGCGCGGAGACCGCGCGTGAAGCCTGGGCCTTCGAGCTGCCCATCGAAACGACACAAGGCCACAAGCGCTGGATTTTCACGCGCGGCGAACCCGAGGTGCGGTACGGCCAGGTGACCAGCATTGTCGGCCATATCCGGGACATCACCGCGCAAAAGGAGGCGGCGTACCGCCTCGCCACGCTCGGGGCCATCGTCGAGAACACGGACGACGCAATTATCGGCGTGTCGCTGTCGGGCATGGTCCTTTCGTGGAATGCCGCGGCCCAGCGGCTGTACGGCTATACCGCCGAAGAAATGATCGGCCGTCCGATCGGCACAATCATCCCGCGCGACCTGACGGACGAAGGAGATAAATTCTTCCACGAATTGAGCCTCGGCCATTCGTTCACGAACTTCGAAACGCGGCGGGTGGCCAAAAGCGGCGAACAGATCGATGTCGCGCTCACGATCTCCCCCATTCGCGACACGAAAGGCATCGTTGTCGGCATATCGAAGATCGCGCGCAGCCTGACTGAAAGACGCAAGCTGGACCTGCGGCTGCAGTCGGTTATCGAAGCGGCACCGGTTCCGTACATCATCAGCAACAACCAACGCGACATCATTCACGTCAATCATGCCTTCACACGCATCTTCGGATACGAGCTGGACGAAATCCGCACGGTCGCGCAGTGGCAGGCAAAGATGTTCCCCGCCGGCATAACGATGCCGGCGTTGGAGACGGTGCGCAGCGCGCACACCAGCCACGTACATGGCGACGAAATCGCTCCGCCGATGGAAATGAAAATCATGGCAAAAGACGGCTCGATACGAGAGACCATCGCCGCATTCGCCCGCCTGCCCGATTTCCCCATGGGTGAATGGCTGGCGTGCCTGCAGGACGTAACAGAGTTGAAAGCCACGCAAAACCATCTACGTGAATCGCAGAAGATGGAAGCTTTCGGACGCATGGCGAGCGGCGTCGCGCACGATTTCAACAACCTTCTGGGCATCATCGCCGCAAGCGCCGAAGTGCTCGATCATCAGAACGGGCGCACGCAGGACACACGCGCGAGCACCGGCCTTATCCTGCGCGCTTGCGAACGCGGCGCAGATCTCACACGCCGGCTGCTGATTTTCTCGCGGCGTTCGAAAGCCAACCCCCAAAGCGTCAACGTCCGTCACGCGCTTGAGGAATTGTCCGCGGTATTGCGGCGGACGTTAGGTGGACATATCGCCGTGGAGATCGTCTTCATGTGCGAAGACGCGTTCATTTTCGTTGATGCGACGCTATTCCACACCGCTCTGTACAACCTGGCCATCAATGCACGCGATGCGATGCCGGAGGGTGGAACACTGACATTCCAGGTCGAGCGCATCGTGCATCAGGGCCAGAAACAGGACACGGTGACGATTACCGTGTCGGACACCGGCCACGGCATGCCGCCGGACGTGACCCAGCACGTCTTTGAGCCCTTCTTCACGACAAAGGAGACCGGCAAGGGAACCGGGTTGGGCCTTTCGATGGTCTACGGCTTCGTGACGGATGCCAACGGAGAGATCCTCGTCGACAGCAAGGTCGACGGCGGGACAGCCTTCACGTTGCGATTCCCCGCCGCCCAAGCCTTGGGCCGCAATAACGATGTCGAAACCCAGGATGAACCCGGCAAAGGACCGTCGATGAACGTGTTGCTTGTCGAGGACGACAACGACTTGCGCGAGGCCACATGCGCGCGCCTCGTCTCCTTGGGCCTGTCCGTGAGCGCAGCGGCGACCACCGCCGAGGCCATAGCGCTGCTCGACAGCGGCAAGGCGTTCGACCTTCTGGTGACCGATTTCCGGCTCAGCGAGCCCGTGAACGGCGCGCAGCTCGCGCGCATCATCCAGCAACGCTGCCCCGACTTACCGGTGATCGTCACCAGCGGATACCTCGACCTTGAGGACGCCCGCGCGTTGGATCCGACTTGGGTGCTTCTGGAAAAGCCGGTTTCGAAGAAGGACCTGCTCGAAGCGATCGATCAGTTAAGAGCGCGCGGGCGGAAGCCGCCCTTCCGCCGGCTCAACCATCGATAAGGCGGCGGACGGCCTGGGCCAGTTCCTCGGCCGTTACCGGCTTGTGGAGGAAGAGATTGGCGCCCGCCATGCGCGCGGTTTCCTCGTTGGCCGCGTCGCTGTGGCCGGTGCAGAGGATGATCTTCATATCCGGGCAAAGGGCGCGAACTTCCCTGACGAGTTGGAGTCCCTTCATATGGGGCATGACTTCGTCCGAAATCAGGATGTCCCAGCTCCCCGGCGCTTCGGCGAACAATGACAGCGCCTCGGTCGGCGTATAGACCGGCGCTGTCTCGTACCCCAGACGCGTGAGGCCGATCGAGATGGCGTCGGCGAGGTCGATTTCGTCGTCCACGACGAGGATGCGCTCGTTGCCCCGTAAATTGTGCTCGGCGCGTTTCTCCTCGACCGCGAGAGAGACCTTGTTGCTGACTGGGAAATAAACGGCCACCGCCGTGCCACGGTTGCGGCGGGTGTAAACCTGCATGAGGCCGCTGTGGGCGGTGACGATGCTGGACACCACCGGGACGCCAAGGCCGGTGCCGCGATCACGCCCCTTGGTCGTGAAGAACGGTTCGAAGATGCGCTGCAATGTCGCGCGCTCCATGCCGGGGCCTGTGTCCTCGATCGTCAATCTGACGTATTCGACGCCGTTCTCAAGAACGCCCTGCCCGTGACGGAAGACCGGTCCGGTCTGGTCGCGTTCCTCGCGGAAGCCGGGATCGGTGCGCTCGAGCGCCATCCGGAGCGCGTTCATGCGTTCAACCCGCACGGTGACGCGGCCCGCGCTGCTTTCGATGGCGTCGAAAGCGTTCATCACCAGATTGACAAGCACCTGGATGATCTGGCCGGCGTTGGCTTCGACCACGGCAGCGGCGTCGAGGTTCTGGAAATCGAGCGCGATATGCAAGGGCCGCTTCGCGGCCAGGATGTCGACGCCCTCGGCGAAAACGCCGGCGACATCCAGCGGCCGGCGCTCCGCCTGGGCGGCCCGCGAGAAGGTCATCACTTCCTTCACGAGTTCGCTCGCGCGGCGGCAGGCGTTCACGATTCTTTCGGCATATGTACGTTGCACGGAATCGGGCGGCAGGTCGTCCACCAGAAGGTCGGCAAACGCACGCGTCGCCCCGGTGATGTTGTTGAAGTCGTGCGCGATCCCCCCGGCGAGGCGACCGATGGCCTCCATGCGCTCGGCGTCCGCGAGGCGTTGTTTGAGCTTGGCTTCCTCGCTCTCGGCGAGACGTTGAACCGTGATATCCGTCGCCACATAAAGCGCCCCGCCGTCGGCGAGGCGGGACACACGAAGGTTGAGCACCTGCCGGCGATCGTTGGGTCCCGTGACACGAAGTTCGCCCGACCAGGTCCCGACAATCGTCAGCCCCGCCGCGACTTGACGTTTTATGCGTTCGTTGTCGTCGAATTTAACGCGGATGTTCGAAAAGAAAGACGTCCCCTGGACCTCCTCCAAGGAACAGGCAAGCGTGTCGAGCGTTGTCTGGTTGACATAGGTGATGTATCCGCGGCGATCCTCGATAACGATATAATCCTGTACGGAGTCCAGGGCGCGCGCTACGAGCGCATTCTGTTGACGCGTGCGTTCGATCTGCTGCTCAAGTTCGCGCCGCGCCTGATTCAAAGCGGTCATATCGGAGATGACATAGAGAAGCTTGCCTTCATCCAATCCGCCCGTCACGCGCACGAGGAGCGGCGCACGGCCACCGTCGCCGCGCTCGACGGAGAAACTGCCCGACCAGTACCCATCTCGTTCGACAGCTTCGCGAATGCTGACACGATTCGCTTCTGCCTGCGCTTCGCTCAACCCAAGGCGCCGGTGGAAGTCCGGAAGCTGCGCACCCGTCGGCAGGTCGAAGATCCTGTAGGCGCTGGCATTTGCGAACAGTAACGACCAATCGGCGGCAAAGAACATGATGCCGTCGCTCGCGGCATCGATCGCGGCGCCGATATCCCGGAGTTGCCGCACACGCAGCTCCTCCTCGGTGACATCCGTCAAGACATGAAGGAAGCGTCCGTCGCTCAGGCCCGATACGCGGGCAAACACGATTCCGTGCGAACCGTCGGCGCGGATAATCGGCAAGCGGCCGGTCCACCGGCCCGCGCGCGCAACACCTTCCATCATGGCCGCACGCATGGCCACGATCTCGTCGTCAGACATGCGCACACACGCCCGCACCGCGACAATGTCGAGGGGCCTGTCGGACGGAAGGCCAAAAGTGCGATAGACAGCCGCGTTGGCGTAGACGACCTCTGCGTTGTCGGGACCGAAAATAACGATCGCGTCACTGGCGGCCTCGATTGCCGCTTCGACGTCGTGCATCTGACGTGTCTTCAACTCGTCCTCGGTGACGTCGATCCAGATGCCGTCGATGGTGCCCCTGTTGTCGGGCCCTTCGGTGCGGCGCAGAAGCGCCTGGATCCAGCGAATAGCCCCGTCGGATTGCACGATGCGTCCGCGCGCGCTGGCCGATCCGCGGGCGTTCAAGCCTTCGGTGATTTCCTGATCGAAACGGCCGCGGTCCTCGCCATGGATGAAGAACGCGGAGTCTCCGCCGCGGGACAATATTTCCGCGGCCGGCACGCCAAGAACGTCGCCCGCGTTGTGCGACACGAATTTGGGCAGGCGCCCGCCCGCACTCTCTTCCATGCGGAATGCGGCGGCAGGCAAATGACTCAAGGTCGAGGAAAGCTGGTTACGGAACTCCTCGCGCTCGAGGAACAACTGCTTGGCGTCCGTGATATCCTTCGAGGCGCAGCGATAGCCCGTGAAAACGCCTTGTGTGTCGAAGGCCGGCAATCCCGAAAGCGTATACCAGGATGTTTGCTTCGAAACCGGCATGACGACCTTGTACTCGCGATCGCGGAACGGCGCATGGCCTGCCAACAGCGCCCCCAGGTCGAGATTGTCCGAGAACTGGGCCCCCAGATCCCGAAGCACATCGGTGAACCGGTGGCCGAGCATGCGCGGCCCGTAACAGGACGTGAAGGTCCCGGGACCGTCGACATTGCGGACGAAACCGTCGGCGTCGACTTCCCATAAAATATCGGAGGTCACGCGCGCAAGGTCGCGCATCCTTTCGCCGGTTTCGCGCAACTCCGCCTCGCGGTGTTGCAAGCGGTCGGCTGTGCGCAAGGACAGCCCGATGTAGGAGGAAACGACCAGCGTCAAGATGCCCCCCACAACGACAAGCGATACATTGGTGAGCTGGTTCCGCCGCTTGCGTTCGGCGGCGACCTCGGCCGCGACGTCGCCGACCACGCGGCCGAGCACCGCCGAGGAGTCCGTGAAGAGTTGACCCAGCTCCCGTCCGGCAGCGCTCAAAGCAACCATCGCGCCGGACAAGCGTTCGAAGGCCGCGTCATATTCCGCGAGCGCATCAAGCAGACGATCCCGTTCCGCCGCCGGTAGATTTGCCTTTTGTATATCGCGTGTGAATGCCGCAAGCGCCTGGCGCGCACTGGCCCGGTCCTCCGGAGCGACGTCCGCCAGGAACGCATCCTTGGCCGTTTTCATCTCGAGGAAATGACGCAGGGAGAGCGCGTTGGGATTGGCAAGCTCGGCAAGCGGGGCATTGAGCTTGCGGCCAGCCACGCTGAACTCCTGCCGCAACCCGGGACTCTGATAATCCCCGATTTCCAAAGCAAGACGGTCATGTTCGTCCAAGACCACCTTCGCCCGCGCAAGGTTCGCCATAAGGTCCTTGATCGCGTCACGCGACTGATCGCTCGTGACAAAATCCGCAAGGAGGCTCAGATCAGCTTCGATCTGCGCCGCGGCCTGTTCGCGGCCGTGTTCTGCCGCTTTCCGCAACGCGTCGTCCGGCGCGCCGTCATAGAATGTGTCGCTCCCGAGCAGAAGCGCGCCGGACAGCGACGACAACAGGCGCGCGGCCGCCTCGCCCACACGCGCGGATTCCATCTCGAACGCTACGTTGCGGCTGCGCAGGTTGCCCGCGAAAATGACGATCGCACCGAGAATGCCGAGCGAAAGAAACGCGTACAGCCATAACCGGTGCGGTCGCCGGTCGCCTATCGATGTCGCCAAACCCATTCCCCAACAAATCCCTGGGCTATTCTAGCGCTAGTTCAGCTCCGCCATCGACGGGGCTTTGCGTTCAAGGTCGCGAATGCGCTTAAGCCCATGTTTTATATCGGTCATTATGAAATCTGCCCGACGCACCGGCCCGCCGATATTCCGTTTGGGGAATTGACCGGCCCAAGCGTCCATCTTGACGCTCAGGGCGCAGAGAATTCCGCCCATCGTTATGTGGTAGGTTTTGATGATCCGTTCGATCTTGCGGAATTTCTCGGCCGAAAGATTGTCCCACATATCCTTCGTGTGACGGTTGAAGGCTTCAAGGCGCCCCGTGACCGAGGTGAGGAGTTCGGTGAAGTTCTTCTCCATTTCGTCGCAAGTCAGCATCAATTGCTGATTGGTGCGCATCTGATAGCTCTTGCGCAGGTCCTTCATCGAATCGAGGAAATCCTCGACGATGGGCGCAATGTGATCGAGACACTGACGGTAGTAGGACAGCGACAAAAAAATGTCGGCATAGTCCTCGAGGAACCGGGGAATGTCCTGGATGTTGAGACCGAGTTTGGCGGCCATCATCAACAGCTTCTTGCGCGCGCGCTCGATGTCGGGATCGCGGAACATCGCAACAACGTCCTCAAGCGTCTCGATGCCGTCTGCTTCGCCGCCATAGATTTGCATGAGGAGCGGGCGCGTGAAGCTTTTCATGTATCGCGCAAGCTCACGCGTCTTGTCGGGCGAGAGTTTCAGCGCCGTCTCGTTGACGGCAATGCCGTGCGCGCGCAGGGCGACACGCAGCGAATAGACGTCGTAACTGGGCATGAGCTCCAATTTGCGGAGCAAGATGAAGTCCGGGTGCGGCGGCGACGCGGGCCAGCCGAACTCACCCGGAATCTTCTCGATATCGATCTGACCGCTGCCGGCCTCGCGGTCCTTGAAGACCTCGATCACGCTTTCAAGCTTGGTGTTCTTGACGATCCTCGCCCGCTTGATGGCAGGGTGCGCCACCGGAATCAGCGACAACGACAGCGTATGCAGACTGTCGCGATCTTCCGCATCGATACTATCGGCGGGATACGCTGAGTGTACGGCGACGGCTGCGCTCATGACGGTTTCCTAAAAACCCAGAAGCGCGTCGATCTCTTCCTGGCTGCGGCCCTGACCCGGCAACGCCGGGCCATTGAGCAGCTCAGCATCGGAGAGCGATTCCGGCGACGACACCGCGCTGACCGGAACCGCGATCTCGCCGGTCGCACCGGCCGAGAAGATCATCTGGTCGATGCGGCTTTCGATCACCTTCAACGTGGTCACGACCTTGGTGATGCGCTGGCCGGTGATATCCTGGAACGAGCACGCCTCGTAAATCGAGGTCACGGCGTCCATGAGCTTGCCGGAGCCTTCGGCATCGATCTTGTCGGCGACACCGCTGATGACCTCGGCCGCGTCCATGATGCGGTTGGTGGCTTCCGCGGTCGATTTCACGATGGCGTCGAGTTCGTCGGTCGCCTTCGGCAGGAACGCGAGCTTCACTTCGTCCGGACGCAGGGCGGCGATTTCCGCCTTGGTCTGTTCGATGAAAGCCGCCAGGCGCTTCAGCTCGACGTACAGACCCTTATCGGAGGGCCAGCTCGACATCAGCGTGCCGACATTGCTTCCAACGGCGCCGAGTTGCGGCGGAATCGTTTTTTCCGAAAGAGCCTTCCGGATTTGGGTCTCAAGACCCGCTTTGACATTGGACATGGTGCACCGTGCGAATCATTCAGTGGGATTAGAACTGACCGAGGACGCCGGCGATCTTTCCCTTCAGGGTATCGCTGTTGAAGGGCTTCACGATGTAGTTGGACACGCCCGCCTTCTTGGCTTCGACCACGTTCTCGGTCTTGCTTTC
This sequence comes from Pseudomonadota bacterium, assembly GCA_020160875.1. Classification (GTDB taxonomy): domain Bacteria; phylum Pseudomonadota; class Alphaproteobacteria; order Rhodospirillales; family Rhodospirillaceae; genus SHVO01. Next base: position 19,739 of record JAIUPE010000022.1, on the reverse strand, counting down.
GGCAGTGACCATGATGAACGGGGTTTCTTTCAGACCGTCGTCGCAGCGAACTTCGCGCAGGAACTGGATGCCGGTCATCGGCTCCATGTTCCAGTCGGAGATCACGAGGCCGTACTTCTTGAGGCGCATCATCTGCAGCGCCTGGGCGCCGTCGCTGGCTTCATCGACGTTGTTGAAGCCGATCTGCTTCAGAAGGTTGCGGACGATACGCAGCATGGTGGCGTAATCGTCCACGATCAGAACGTTCATGGTGGTATCGACAGACATGGGGAACTCCGTTTTGCAGTGTGATTTGGTGGAGCCCATGTGTAGGGGAAGGCCCGCGCGGGAACACGCGAGCAGAAGGGTTACCGGGCGCGGCGGGGGTATAACCGCAGAGCGATAGCCTTAACCGTTAGTATTAGAAGGTGTTGAGCTTGAAAAAGCTCAGGTTTCGCCGCGCGGATGCAAAGCATCCGCTCTTTTTTTGAATTTGGTCGCACGTTCCGCGATCGCGGCGCATGCGCCTAGGTTTCACCTGGAACTCGCCAGCCGTGTTCGTACGCGAGGCGCACGGCATCGGCGCGGTTCGTGGCGCCGATTTTCTTGTAGCAGTTCCGCAGGTGGATCTTCACCGTGATCTCCTGCAGGCCCAGATCGATGGCGATCTGCTTATTGGTCTTGCCCGCGATCAAGAGACGCAGCGCTTCGGCTTCGCGCTCCGTGAGTTTATTGAGCGGGCTGTCCTCGATGGGCCCCGTGCGCTTGGCGGTCTGATCGAAGATCGACGGTGCGTCTGATTCTTCGAGCAGGGACGCAGGAATGTAGCGCTCGCCGTCGAGCACGGCTTCCAGCGCGCGGATCAAGGTCTTGCCGGTCGCGGTCTTGGGCACGAAGCCCGAGGCTCCGCGTTCAAGCGCCGCGTTGATGGTGCGCTTATCCGAATAACCTGAAACGATGACGATCGGCACGTCGGGCAGCGCCGCCTTCACGCGGTCAAAGCCTTCGAATCCGTTCATGCCGGGCATCTGGAGATCCAGCAAAACAAGATCGACGTCCTTGGCGTATTGCAAGGCTTCGTCGACCGAACCGGCTTCTATCACTTCCGTCTTGGCCCGCAGCTTCATGAGATGAGGCTTGAGGGCTTCCCGGATCAAGGAATGATCATCCGCGTAAAGTATCCGCATGGCCCGAGCCTACGAGTTTCAATTTCAATTAGAAAGAGTGTTTCCAACGATCCGTATAACGTTAGATCATTATCTCATTATAATTTGTACAGGTCGGTCGCAAACGCTGAATTGAGTTCGGGGGAAGTCGCCGGAGCATGACGAACGGGGGATCTTCACTACGTCGCGCGATAACGCCCTTCGGCGCGGCGCTTCTGGTGCTGAACGGGATGATTGGCGCGGGAATTTTCGTTTTGCCCGCGTCGGTGTCGGCCGCCACCGGCGCATGGGCGCCCTGGCTGTTCCTCGCCGTCGGCCTGTTTTTCATCACTATCGCCCTGTCGTTCGCAGAACTCGCGAGCTACTTCCGCGACTCCGGTGGCCCGGTGCTCTACGCGGGAACCGCTTTTGGACCCGCCGCCGGCTTCGCCTCGGGCTGGATGTTGTGGCTGGGTCGCGTGACCGCCATCGCGGCGAACATAAATGTCGTGATGACGTACCTCGAGCCAACCTGGCTGTGGCTCGCCGACGGGCCCTGGCGCGTGCCTTTCATCGCGGCGGTCTGCGCGGTACTGGTCGTGACCAATATCGTCGGCGTCAAGCAGGGCGTACGCACCGTCGCGATGTTCACGGTTCTGAAACTGATCCCACTGCTTGTCTTAACCGCCCTGGGGCTCTTCGCCATTGGGCCCAATGCAATGCCGGGGCCGGCGCCCTCGCTTGGCGCCATGGGCACGGCGGCGCTCCTGTTCATCTATGCGTTCGTCGGGTTCGAGGCCGCGTTGGTGACGGCGGGCGAGACCAGGGACCCACGCCGTTCGCTGCCGCGCGCCCTGGTCGTCACGGTCGCGGGCACGGCCCTGCTCTACTGGCTGCTCACCCTGGTCTACGTCGCTGTCCTACCGGCCGGAGGCGCCGAAGGAAAAACGCTTTCGGACGCCGCCGCGCTGCTCGCCGGCCCGGCCGCCGCGGCCATCATGACCTTCACCGCGATCTTCTCGGTCGCCGGCAACGTCGCGTCGGCGATGGTGACATCGCCGCGCATGACTTACGCGCTGGCCGAGAATAAATGGCTGCCGCGCTGGTTCGGCCATGTGCACAAGACGTACGCAACCCCCGACAATTCGATCCTTCTGTTCGGCGTAGCCGTCTTCCTATTCGCGGCCTCGAGCACGTTCGTATTCCTCGCGGCGGCGAGTTCACTTGCGCGTATTTTGATCTATATCCTGTGCATTCTGGCGCTACCGAAATTGCGCCGGACACTTCCCAAGGATGCGCAAGAGGAGGCCTACCGGCTCCCCGGCGGGCTGCTCATCCCAGGCATCGCCTTCCTTCTGTGCGTGATCGCCTCCACACAAGCGGCCTTGGCTACCTGGACGATCGTGGCGGGCATCGTCGCCATCGGCATGGGACTATTCTGGCTCGCGCGGCGTTCGGCGCATTAACGGTGAACGCATGATGAAAGATTTTACAACGGCGCTGACGGCGGCGAAAAAGCGCGGCTTGCGCTACGCGGGGTCCAGCTCGGTATCCCAATAGAGATAGTCCCGCCAGCTTTCATGCAGATAGTTGGGCGGAAAGCTGCGGCCGATCTCCTGCAACTGGTGAGAATTCGGCCGATAGGGTTTGTACGAGGGGAACATGCCCGCTTCTTGCGGGAGCCGGTTGCCCTTGATCAGGTTACAACCGGAACAGGCCGTGACGACGTTTTGCCAGGTGGTGCGGCCACCCTTCGAGCGTGGGATAATGTGATCGAAGGTCAGATCATTGGTCGGATGCGGTGTCGCGCAATACTGGCACTTGAAGTGATCGCGCAGGAAGACATTGAACCGCGTGAAAGCGGGCGAGCGTTCCATCGGCGCATATTTTTTGAGGGAGATGACGCTGGGCAGCTTCATTTCCCAGGTCGGCGAACGGACCATGCGGTCATATTCCTGTACGACCTGCACGCGACCGAGGAAGACCGCCTTGATGGTCTCCTGCCAGGACCACAACGACAGGGGAAAGTAACTGAGAGGCCGGAAGTCGGCGTTCAGAACCAACGCTGGACAGGTTTCAAGCGACACGCAAAGCACCACTGATATCCCAAACCCTAGCGCTCGGAGTGTAGCAGGGCGCATGGTAAATACAAAATATGGTATGAGGGCGAGAAAGGGCTGTCTCGCCCGTGCTTTAGACGCGACGCAAAAATTTCATGGCCACCGAAACCACCCGCTTCGCCCCGAGCCCGACCGGACTTTTACACATCGGCCACGCCTTCTCGGCCCGGTTCGCCGCCGACAAGGCCGGCGCGGGCGGGCGCTTCCTGTTGCGGATCGAAGACATCGACGGGACCCGATGCCGGCCAGCGTTCGAGACCGCTATCTTTGAAGATTTGGCGTGGCTTGGCCTATCCTGGGAAACACCCGTGCGCCGGCAGTCCGAGCATTTGGAAACATATAAAAGCGCGCTCGCGGAACTGGAGCGGCGCGGCTTGATCTATCCATGCTTCTGCACGCGCGCGGACATCCAGCGCGAAATCGCAAGCGCCGCCAGCGCACCGCATTTGCACATGGGGCCCGAAGGGCCCGTTTATCCGGGCACATGCCGGCATCTTTCGAACGCCGCGCAACAACGCCGCAAAGACGAAGGCGCGCCCTATGCCTTGAGGCTGCGCATGGAGGAGGCGGTGAAAGGCGCGGGCGCCCTGACGTGGCGCGACCAAACGCACGGCGAACGGAAAGCAACGCCGGAGATTTTCGGCGACGTCGTGCTGGGCCGTAAAGACACACCGGCCAGCTATCATCTCGCCTGCACGCTGGACGACGCGCACCAAGGGATCACCCTGATTACGCGCGGCGAGGACCTTTTCGCCGCCTCTCATGTGCATCGGCTGTTGCAGGCGCTGTTCGCGCTGCCCGTCCCCATCTACGCGCACCACCCCCTCTTGACGGACAGGGAGGGCAAGAAACTCTCCAAGCGCGAGAACGCCATCTCGATCCGCGCACTGCGTGAAAGCGGCCAATCACCGGCGAGCGTCATGGCTCTTTTTTCGGCGGAGCAGCAGCACCTTAATGTCAGTCGACTTGAGTTGGAGGAGCGCTCGTACAGATGATCTCTGAACAGACCCTTTCCTTCGTCATCCTCGCGGCGACCATGGTCCTGTTTGTCATGGGACGGTTGCGGTATGACCTTGTCGCCTTCCTCTCGCTCCTCGCCGCCGTAGCGACCGGGGTCGTGACCTATGAAAATGCTTTCAAAGGCTTCGCCGACGATATCGTGATCATCGTGGGAAGCGCCCTTGTCGTCAGCGCCGGTGTGGCGCGATCGGGCCTGCCCGAATATGTGCTTCAACGGGCGGCGCCTCACATCAAATCGCCTTATGCAGTCGTCATGTTCGTCGTCACGTCGGTCGCGGTGCTGTCCGCTTTCGTGAAAAACATCGGCGCGCTCGCACTTATGATACCGATTGCGCTGCGCATGAGCCGCCGCGTGGGTCCGTCACCGGCGCAACTCCTTATGCCAATGTCGTTCGCCGCTCTGATCGGCGGATTGACGACTTTGATCGGCACGTCGCCCAACATCATTGTTTCGCGGTTTCGCGTGGAAACAACCGGGCAACCCTTCTCTTTGTTCGATTTCGCCCCCGTCGGCGCGGCAATCGCGTTTCTTGGCGCCGTTTATCTTTTTGTCGCCTTCCGTCTCTTGCCGGAGAGCCGAAAGCCGGCCGCAACCCTCGACGAGGTGCTCGACCGCCAAGACTATGCGACCGAAGCCTTTCTTCCCGACGGCTCTCCGATCATGGGGGAGCCTCTCAGCAAGTTAATCGCCAATCTCGGCGATGACGTAACGATCAACGCGGCCTTTCGCAAAGAAGCGCATATCGCGCCGCTGCCGGATCTCGCGATCGAACCGGGGGACGTTTTTATCCTTGTCGGGAAACCGGCGGCGCTGCAAGCGGCGATCAAGCGCGCCGGGCTTCGCGTCGAGGGAGAGCATCGGGATATGCCGCAAACCGCTACGGGTGAAAATCCCCGCAGCATCGAGGCGATCGTCGATCCGTCTTCGCCCTTGGTGGGGCAATCGGCGGGCCGCATGCGCCTGCACGCGCGCTATGACATCAACCTGCTTGCCGTTTCGCGCAACGACCGGAGTTTCACCGAACGCCTGCGGGACATCGTCCTGCAAGAAGGCGACGTCCTCGTCATTCAAGGCGATCCGGCCGAATTGCCGGAACGGTTGAGGGATCTGGGCTGCCTGCCGCTCGCGGAGCGCGCCGTGCCGCTGGGCTCGGTGCCAAATATGTTGGCCCCGATCGGCATACTCCTCGCCACCATGGCGGCCGCGGCGGCCGGCGTCGTGCCGGTTGCCATAGCATTCTTCGCCGGCGCCGTTGCGATGGTATTATTCAAGGCGCTCACGCCACGCGAAGCATACGCGGCCGTTGATTGGCCGATCCTGATGATGCTCGGCGGATTGATCCCGCTGAGCGAAGCCATTCAAAACAACGGCGGCGCGGAACAGATCGCCGACTTTCTGGCCGCTTCGGCAAAAGGCCTGCCGCCATCCAGCATCATCGCGCTGATGATGGTCACGGCGATGGCCGCGACGCCGTTCCTCAACAATGCGGCCACGGTTTTGGTTTTGGCGCCCATCGCCGTCAGCTTCGCACAGGATCTCGGCTACAATCCCGACGCCTTCCTGATGGCGGTCGCGATCGGCGCGGCCTGCGATTTCCTCACGCCGACAGGTCACCAATGCAACACCATGGTATTGCGGGCGGGTGGTTATAAATTCGGCGATTATGCGCGGCTCGGCGCTCCGTTGACGTTACTCGTTTTGCTCGCCGGCGTTCCGCTGATCCTATTCTTTTGGCCGCTGTAGACCCGCCGCGCTTTCACACCCAAACAGACACCGTCCGTCAATCTCACCGGCCGGGATCTTCAGCCCCACCATGGCCGCCAGCGTCGGCAGAATATCGACGGTTTGGACCGCCAGCGGTTGTTCGAACCGCGTCATACCCTTGCGCCAGAAGATGATCGGGACGCGCCGGTCATAATCCCAAGCGGTGCCATGCATGGTCGTGTAGGGCTTGGCCGACTGCAACGCCGGCATTACGCGTGGTTTCAGGATGATCACAAAATCGCCCGACCGCTGCGGATCGTAAGAGGCTTTCGCGCGCTCAAGCAACGACCATTCATCGGGCGGTGTCTTCGGCGCGGACGCCGCCATGATCTCGGCGCGCGTGAAAACAGCCTGCACATGCGGCTGATCTTTATAGATCGCGACCGCGCGTTCCAGCACGGTCTTACGCTGCGCATCGGTCAGCGTCGGGTCGATCCAGAAATCGCCAAGACCCAAGGCGTCTCCAAAAAGCACCGGTCCGCTCAACTTCAATTCATCGGCAAGCGTCTTGCCGATCTTGGCGGCGGCGAGGCTGCCGTCGATGCGCGTGCCATCCGGAATGCCGCGATCCTTGGCGCGTTCGGGGATGTCGTGTCCGCCGTGATCGGCCGTAAGCACCACCGTGTAGTCGACGCCCGTGGCATCAAGCCCGTCGAAGAATTTTCCGAGAGCCTGATCGATGGTGAGCAGATGGATGCACATCTCGGCGCCGGCGGTGCCGTAGTAATGCCCCACGTAATCGGTGGCGGAAAGTCCGACCGCGAGCACATCAGTGGCCTTGCCCTGCCCTAGCTTCATGTCTTTCGCGAGCGCAAGCGCAGTATCGAGAACCGTCATATCGGCGTCCGGGCTCGCGGGATAATAGGCCGTGTCGCCGGCCGGGCGCGCGAAGCGGCCGCGCCCGACCGTGAGCGACGGCGAGATCACAACGTCCTTGTCGTAAGCCTTGCACACCTCGGGCAAGTCGGACGCGGGGCGCGCCGCCGCAAGCCGGTCTTTCACCGCTTTATTCGCCGCCGTGATCGCGGGCGGCATCGTGCGGCCCGTGTAGCTCTGGAACTGGTCGGTACGCCACCACCAGGTTTCATCGGCCTTGTGGCCGGCCATGGTCGCCGCGGCGCGGTCCTTGCCGGCAACCGCGACAACGCGCGTTTCCGGCGTCACGGCCTTAAGGCGATCACCCAGGGTGGGGACCTTCATGTGAACGAGGGAGATCGTGGTTTTGGACGAGCTCGATCCTTCGACGGTTTCATCCTCGACGCAGTAAATCATCTTGTCTTCGCGCTTGGCGCGCGGATCGGTCCAGGTATTGGCGATGATGCCGGTCCGCGCGGGGTGGGAGCCGGTGAGAATGGTCGAATGACCGGGACAGGTCTCGGTCATGGCGTGGCCCTGATAGCCGGAGGGGAAGACCCTGCCGTTCAAAAGACGTGCGAAACCGCCCGTGAAACGCCCCCGGTACTCGGCAAAAAGGTCGGCTGAGAATTGATCGACGGAAACCGCAACGAATAATTTCGGCGGTCCTTCGGCCGCGGGCAGCCCCGGTGGCGCCTCGGCCGCGACGGTTTTGCCGGCCGCCAGCGTTAAAGCATAAAAACCGGCCAAAAACGCCTTCCGCATCATTTACCCCTCATTCTCCAGGTTCACATCTCGGCCATTCTAGCGCGGGAAAAATGACAGTTGCGATGTCGTGTGGCACATATCCGCCTGATTCGGGGGCCGGGAGCCCTTCGGCGTCCTGCCGGAAGTCCCTGCCTTAGTCATGCCATAATAATGGGTATTTTACCCATGAAGCGAAAAGGGGGCTGTTTTGTCCGTTAAGAAGCGTTTCCGACTGGGTATCTCGTACGTCTCGTTGGCTGTGGCTGGTTCGCTCGCCTCCACCGCCGTCCAGGCCGGCGATGCAGTGATCTCAACGGCACAGACCACCCCCGCGGCGACGTCCAGGGCTGACGGCTCGGCCCCCGGGAACCTCACCCTTGCCCCCGAAGGCAGTATCAAGGTCAGCTCTGGACCCGCCGTTACAATCGACAGCAACAATACCTTCACCAATAACGGTACCGTCGAAGTCACCGCCGAGAACCGCGCGCTGGGCGTGCTGGTCAATACAAACGGCGGCGTCACCGGCACGCTCACCGACAACGGCACCATCAATGTTCCGGGCCCGGCGCAATCGAGCGCGCTGTGGCCGACGTACGTGATGGGCACGGGCATCGAAGTCAGCGGCACAGGCGCCTTCAACGGCTCGGTCATACGCGGCGCGAATAGCGCGCTGACGGTCGGCGGCAACGGCTCGACCGGCATCGCCATCCTCTCGACGATGAACGGCTCGCTCGTCAACGACGGCGCCGTCAAACTCGGCCGCCAGGACACCTACGGCATCAAGGCGACGGGCGCGATCTCAGGCAACATCAACAATGGCGGACGCATCGACGCGACCGGCCAGGACGCCGTCGGTATTTACACGGGCGGCGGCGTGGGCGGCTCGCTCATCCATCGCGGCACCATCAACACCGGCGCCGTGGCCACGACCCAAGGCGATACCGCCATTCCCGCCGTCCGCGGCGGGCGCGCGATCTGGGTCGCGGGCAACGTCAACGGCATCTTCCTCGAAGGCAACGGCGTCCGGAAAGAACTGGAAGCGACCACACTCATCGCCGAGGGCACGCCGGGCGATTCGGAAATCAGCGTGCGCGGCGCGGGCGAAGGGCTCTTCGTCGGACAAGGCGGCCCGTCGGGCAACCAGAACATCACCGTCGGCCGCCTGGCCGGCAACGCCAACAACGCGAGCATCGTCACGCGCGGCAACATCGCCGTGGAAACCGCGATCAAGGCCACCGCGCCGGTGCGCGCGGTGAACATCACCGGGACGCAGGTCGGCAACACGATCTACCGCACGACGCTGGACGGAGGCTTCCGCAATGAAGGCGGCGACATCACGTCGAACAGCCGCGACTTCACCGGCCAAGGCATCCGTATCGGCGACTACGCGACGGTGCCGACGCTGTTCAACAGCGGCCTGATCCTCGGCCGCGGCGTGGATTCAGGTGAAAACGCCGACACCGGCAATTCCGGCTCCGGCGGCGGCGACGCTTACGGCATCATCATCGAAGCGAATGGGCGCCTGCCGGAAATCATCAACACCGGCAAGATCCAGGGCGACTCGCACGGCGTCGTGTACAGCGGCTACGGTATCATCGATTACTCGGGCACCCTCACCACGTTGCAAAACGACGGCCAGATCATCGCCGCGCGCAAGGGTTCGGGATCGGCGGTCGCGCTCGACGTCAGCCGCAACACCACCGGCGTCACGGTGCGCAACAGCGGCTCGTTCGCGGGCAGCATGTTGTTTGGCGCGGGCGCCGATACGCTGAACAGCACGGCAGGCGTATTACTCGGCAACGTAAGCATGGGCGCGGGCAACGACACCGTCTCGCTCAGCGGCACCACCCTCACCGGCAATCTCGATCTGGGCGACGGCACGCACAACGTCACGCTGACCGGCAGCACGCTGGAAGGCGGCCTTCTGCTCGGCACCGGCACCGCCAATCTGCAAGTGAGCGGCAGCACACTCACCATTCCGACCACGTCCGGCGTGAACTTCACCAATGGCCGCATCACCGGCGGCTCCACCATCAATTTCAATATCGACGCGCGCAATGAAACCGTCGGGGCCATCAAAGCCAGCGGCAATCTCATCGTCGACAACGGCACGATCCTGAAGACCACGATCACCGGCGCGGTCGTCGATCAGTTCACGGTCAATCTGATGGAGGCCCAATCGTTGACACTGGGCGCCGACCTCGCCGGACTGCAGCCGGGCTCGACGGTCATGTACAAACGCGAGATTCGCCTGGCCGACAACAACCGGAACATCTTGCAGTACCGGATCACCCGCAAAACGGCGACCGAACTTGGACTCTCCCCCCTCCTCGGATCCATCTACGACAGCTCCGTCGCCGGGATGGGTCAGGACACGGATTTCTCCGGTGTCATGGCCGCATATACCGAGCAGGCCAAATTAGAAGCGGCGCTGGCCGAAATGGTGCCGGACACCAGCGACGCCGCGCGCCGCGTCGCTTTGACCTCGCGCCGCCTGTCGCAGGGCGCGATTCAGCGGCGCATGGGCGGCTTCCTGACGAACAAAGCCGATCCACTGGGCCGTTTCCGCTCGGGGTTCTGGTTGCAGAACGTGACGAGCTTCGGTTCGGGCGACGCGGCAGGCGCCACGCCGGGTTATGACGTGTTCTCGCTGGGCTTCGCGGCGGGCGTCGACGCCATCATGGGCGACGAGTCGATCATCGGCATGAGCATCAGCCAGACGTTCGGGAATGCGGAAGAGAAGAACCGCGGGACCGAGGCGGTAAAACTCTCCACCACCAGCCTCGATTTCTACGGCCGCAGCAACTTCGATTTCGCTTACGTACAAGGCACGCTGGGCTACAGCTTCAACAGCTATAGCGACGGCCGCACGGTCGCCTTCGATACCATCGAGCGCCAGACCAACGGCAAATCACCGGGTTACCAGTGGAGCGGCGTTGTCGATGTTGGCACCGCCACGAACGTCGGCAATACGGTGCTGACGGCCTACCTGCGCGGCGCGTACCACAACATCTTCCGTCACTCCTACGAGGAGAACGGCGGCGGACCGGCCGTGGACCTGCGCTACGACAGCCGTTCGTTCACGTCCATCCGCGGCGGCGCCGGCGCCACCGCAGAGCACCGCGTGCAGTTCAACACGGCCAACACCCTCGCGCTCGTCGCACGCGTCGACTACGCACACGAGTTCGACCGCGACCCGACGACCGTGCGCGCGCGCTTCGTGGCAGGCGACATTCTGTCCGGCAATGGAACCCCGTTCACGTTGCAAGGCGCGACACCGGCATCCAACATCATGAGCGGCGGCGTGGGCGCGACCTGGGAGCGCCGCTTGTCGACGCTTTCGCTGGATTATGACGCGGAGAAGGCCGGTGGTTACCTTGGCCACACGATCTCGCTGACCTACCGTCAGCGGTTCTAAACACCGCCCCATAAACGCGGCCAAAATCCCTTCCACCCGTGGGTGGAAGGGATTTTTTTATGGGGCGGTCTTATGGCGCGGGGGGCGGCACCGGCGGGCGCGTTTCCGTGGGCGGCGTCGGTGGCACGAGCGCCGGAATCACCGGGCCGGACGGCACCACGCCCCGGAAGATCGTGTCACGATCCATGAGGATATTGCGCACCGCGAACTGGCCATCACGCGGCAGCGCGGGGATCGTCACGCGATTCGGAATAAAGGTGTTGCCGGCAACCAACCGGCCTTCGAGCTGTACAGGAAGCCCGCCGACCGGCCTGACCTCCGGCACGAAGGTTTGCACCGACACGTCGCGCACACCGGCGGTAAAGCGCGCTTCGGTCTGCGGACGTACGCTCGCGACCGTGAAACGGCCGTCGGCCGGGCGCATATCCACCACCACGGCGTCACCCGGCGAGGCGCTTTGCGTGCCGATATCGAGCCCCGCCACACGCCCCTCGCGCACCACGCCCGCGACCATCGCATACGTCCCGGCCCGCGGAAGACGCACGACCGAGGTCCCTTCGATTACGGCGTTGGCATCGCGCAACCCAGAGACCGCGACCCAATCTCCTGGCACGACCTTTTCGGCGGCTTCCGCCATCTCCACGAGGCGGACGGTTTGGCCAAGCACCGTCAGTGTCTTCCCGTCGGCACTGACGGTGGAGACAGGGCCCATGGCCGCCAAGCGCACATCGACACTGGCGGCGCGCAGCTTGCCATCCTCCTGATCGGCTTCGATAACGACCAACTGACCCAGATGAATATCGGCCTCGGTCGCGGGATGGCCTTCGAGGGTTACGACGGAGGATTCGTCGAGTTCCACCTCGTAGCCGTTGACGCAGAGCGATCCAAAGCCCGTGACGACGCCGATGATGCCCGCGCGGATGCCCGATCCACCCAGCCCGCGATCCTCGGTACCGATCCCGCTGCCGCCGAGACCACGATCGGAGGAGACGAGTTGCAGCGCCTCGGTGCTACGAGGACCCGGGGGCGTAAAACGACACGAAGCATAGGGAAGCGGCCCCGACGCGCAAGACGACAGCAGGGCAAGCGCGCTCGCGCCAAGCAGAAGACGCAGAGCCCGGGTCATTTTGCCCCGTCGGAATCGTCGGGCTGTGGGTCGTCGGGCCCCTGGTAGTAATAGACACCGAGTGCCATGCGGTAGGTGGCGTCCTTCTTGCCTTCGTCGGCATCGGCGAACTTCAACGCTTCCTTGTTCAGCGCAAGCAGCGTCTTCATACCGAGTTCAGCGGCCCGGCTCTGAAGCTTTTGAACACTCTCGGCGGTGAGCTTGTCGTAATAGACGGCGCGTTCGAGGTGCGGTTCGCCCTCCCCAAGCGCGTTGTGAACCACGGTGGCGATGTGATCGCCGACATTACGTCCCAGGAAGTACACCTTCTCGTCGAAACCGCGTTGCGGGACGAAGGCGCCGGCGTTGAGGCGAATGTGTTCATTCGCATCGATGGCGACCAACCCCAAACGCAGCCACTCGTCGAGGATCACCCGCGGCGAAACATCCGTGGAGATGCCGCGTACCAGCGCGTCAAACGAAACGGCCCCTCCCTTGGCGGACCGCGGCAGAGGCGCCGGCGCACCCTTCGCGGTGCGGAATTTACGGTCGCCTGTCCAGATGCCGATGAGGCGCGCCCCGAGAGATACGGCGGCGGGCGGGCTATGTTCGGGCGGCGGCTCGCTCTGGATACGGTTGATGTCTTTGCGCTGCAGGCCCGTGACGATGGACAGGCGGCTGACGGTCGGCACTTCGCCCGCGGCGGCAAGCGACTTCTGCGCCTCGGCGACATAGACCGTCTTCAAGAGGCCGGAGAGGTACGAAAAAGTAATACCCCGCGCGATCAGAAGACGCACAAGTGGCCCCAGCATGCGCGTTACGGCGCGGATCAGGGCCACGGACGGCTGTTTCATCGGCAAGGAGGCGTGAGGTCCGGTCGACATATGCGGACTGGTTTAACATCCGGCGGCGCGCGCCGGAATGGGGAAAAAACCCTTCCCGGGCTTAGTAGTCGCCGCAGTGCGGGCAGCGCCAGGGCATGCCTTCGGTACGATGCGGATGGCTCTTATTGGCCTTGGGCTTCATGAAATGAAAGAGTTCGCACTCCTTGAGGAAGGCCTGCTCGGGATCGTCGTAATACTCAAATTTGAAACGGTTCGCCTTGCCGACGAAGGTTTTGAGTGCTTTACGCACGTCGGAATCGGAGCGGCCCACATAAAGCATCATGAAGCGCCCGTCGTGGCCGAGCACGCCAAGCCCAAAGGCACCCGGCGCGATGAATTTTAGTTCCTTATCGATGGATTCGACCGTGAGCGGAAAAGAGCCGCGGAGCCCAGACCCGATCGTCATTCTTATCCCTCTCCCTTCTCCCGCCTCCACTATAGCGGGAGAAGATACGGGATAAAATATCCTGTGCTTTTTACTGTCACCAGCCTATGACCGCTGACATAAAGCTCGGCACCATGACGTGGAAACGCCTCGACGTGAGCCCGGATATAGCCGCGACGCTTAAGCTGTCGTTCGTGGACGCCTTCGATCGCGCAGGCCGGCCACGCAATGCCGCGCTGTTCGAGGTCGCCGCCGCGGATGGCGTGCGGCTCTATCTTTCACCGGGCGCCGCCGTGCTGTTCGAGACCCTTTTGAAAGTCATGACGACGACGGCCACGGGGGCGCCTCCGCCCGATGCAACGCTCGTGGCCGGAGACGCGGAAACCTGGGGCCGAGGATGATCACACGCAATCTTTGGCTGGGTATCGCCTGCGGCGCGGCCGCGGGCGCGGTGTGGGGCATCGTGTTCATCGCCCCCAGCTTCACGCGCGACTTCACGCCCTTCCAATTGGCCGTCGCCCGCTACATCACCTACGGCCTCGTCTCGGCGCTTCTTATCGCGCCGCGCTGGCGCGCGATCGTGCGCACCCTCGGGTTTCAGGAATGGCGCGCGCTCGCCTGGATGAGTTTCGTGGGCAATATCGTCTATTTCTTCCTCCTGGGAACCGGCGTTCAACTTGGCGGCGTGGCGATGACCTCGGTCGTCATCGGATTCCTACCTGTGACCGTCACCGTCATCACGAGCTTCGACAAAGGCGCGATTCCGCTGCGTAAACTCGTGCCTTCGCTGGTGTTGGGCACCATCGGCAGTATCTGCGTCTCCATCGAAGCGCCGCCGTCGGCCACCAGCGATGAGGCCACGCGACTCCTCGGCGTGGCGGCGGCCGTCGGGGCCCTATGCTGCTGGACCGCGTTCGCGGTCGCCAACACGCGCTGGCTGGCGCGGGTGCAACACATCTCCGGCCATGACTGGAATCTCCTTGGCGGCGTCGTCACGGGTTCGCTGGCGCTCCTGTGCGTCGCCCCGGCCTTCCTACTTTCGGATGCCACGCACGGAAGCGGCGATTGGATGAGGTTCATCGCGACGGCCGCGGGAATCGCATTGGCGGCGTCGATCGTCGGCAACATATTCTGGAACATGGCCAGCCGCTATCTGCCGTCGACCCTCGTGGGCCAAATGATCCTGTTCGAAACGCTGTTCGCGCTGCTCTACGGTTTTTTGTGGGAGCAACGCCTGCCGACAACACTGGAAAGCGCCGCCATCGTCATGTTGGTTACAAGCGTGATCCTATGCGTAAGTGCGCACCGGCCGGCGCCGGTACATCCGGAAACCGCGTAGCTATTCGCTCGCGATTTCTTCTTTCAGGATCTCAAGTTCCAACCACTCGTCCTCGGCGGCCGAAAGATCGGCTTCCGCTTTATGCAGCGTTTCGGACGCCGCCGCGAATCCCTTGGGATCGCGGCTGTAAAGAGCCGGATCGGCGAGCTTTTTATTCGCAGCCGCGATGTCCTTGCGAAGCTGCTCCATGCGCGCGGGCAACGTCTCAAGCGCGTGCTTCTGTTTGAAGGTGAGCTTGCGCTTCTGCTGGCGCTCGGCCGCGGGTTCGTCGGACGCCGGCTTCTCCGCTTTCGCCGCGGGGCGGGCCGGTTGCGACAGCGCCTGTACGCCGTAGCCGCGCTGGGTGACCATGTCCGCATAACCGCCCGGATAAAGCTGCCAGCGCCCGTCACCTTCAAAGGCGACGACGCTGGTGGCGACGCGATCCAGGAAGTCGCGGTCGTGACTGACGAGCAGCACGGTGCCGGCGTAGTCGGCGAGCATTTCCTGCAAGAGGTCCAACGTCTCGAGATCGAGATCGTTGGTGGGTTCGTCGAGCACGAGCACGTTGGACGGCAGCGAAAGCGCGCGCGCCAGCATCAGGCGGCCGCGCTCGCCGCCCGAAAGCACGCTGACCGGCGTATTGGCCTGCTCGGGCGTGAACAGGAAATCCTTCATGTAGCCGACCACATGACGCGGCGTTCCGGCGACCATCACATGATCGCCGTGACCGCGCGTGAGGTTCTGCATGAGCGTGCCGCTGACATCGAGCGCTTCGCGGCGCTGATCGAGCGTGACGATCTCGAGACTTGTGCCGAGCTTGAGCGTGCCGCTGTCGGGCGCGAGTTCGCCGGTGAGGAGTTTGAGCAGCGTCGTCTTGCCGGCGCCGTTGGGACCGACGATTCCGATTCTGTCGCCACGGAGAACCGTCATGGTGACATCGCGCACGACGGCGCGCGCGCCGAAGGATTTCGAGATGCCCTTGGCTTCCATGAGAAGCTTCGACGAGATCGCGGCATCGGTGGCCGTCATCTCGACGGCGCCCGCCACACGGCGCGTCTCGCGCCGCTCTTGCCGCAGATCGGCCAACGCGGCCACACGGCGTACGTTCCTTTTACGGCGGCCCGAGACGCCGTGGCGAATCCAATGTTCCTCGGCGGCGATCTTGCGGTCGAGTTTATGACGCTCGAGTTCTTCCTGTGCGAGGACGTCGTCGCGCCAATCCTCGAATGCGGCGAAGCCCTGATCGAGGCGCCGCGTCCGACCGCGGTCGAGCCACACTGTCGCCGTGCCGAGATTGGTGAGAAAGCGCCGGTCGTGGCTAATGAGCACGAGAGCCGAGCGCGAACGCTTCAATTCATCTTCCAGCCATTCGATGGCGGGAAGGTCGAGATGGTTGGTCGGTTCGTCGAGCAGAAGCACGTCGGGCGCGGGCGCGAGCACGCGGGCCAGCGCGGCGCGGCGCGCTTCGCCGCCGGACAGCGACTTGGGATTCTCCTCCCCGCTGAGACCGAGGTGATTGAGAAGGGTACGCGCGCGGTGCGGATCGTCATGCTCGGCGAACGCGCTTTCCACATAAGCGAGTACGTTAGGGTAGGCGGAGAGATCCGGCTCCTGCGGCAAGTAAGCGACCGACACACCTTGCTGGACCACCCGTTCACCGCGATCGGCCTCGACCAGACCTGCGGCGATCTTCAGCAGCGTGGATTTGCCCGACCCGTTGCGGCCGATCAGCGATAACCGTTCTCTTGGGCCGATGGCGATTTCGGCGCCTTCAAGAAGCGGCGTTCCGCCGAAGGTCAGATGGATGTCGGAGAGTGTCAGAAGCGGCGGCACGGATCAGTCTTTCAACGCTACGGGCGCACGCGTTTAACCATAGGTTGCCCGAGCATTCCACTGCGAAGCGGTTGCCGAAATCACGATATCGCGTAAAGTCGCCACCATGGCTGAAGGTGATCCGCAAGAGACCGAGGCTAAACCGGCAGAACCCGAAGCGGGCAGCGCCGGTGTCGGGCGGAGCATCGCCAAAAAAACGCGCGGCGGACGCCGGACGCGCGCGCCTGCCCCGCCGCCGCTGCCGCCGGCCGCGCGGACATTCTTGACGGCCGAAGACGCCGCGTCCTGGTTCGTCAGCGATCTC
Organism: Pseudomonadota bacterium; assembly: GCA_020160875.1. GTDB lineage: Bacteria > Pseudomonadota > Alphaproteobacteria > Rhodospirillales > Rhodospirillaceae > SHVO01. Next base: position 2,858 of record JAIUPE010000022.1, on the reverse strand, counting down.
ATGGAAGTATCGGGTTTCGTGCGCGCAAGCATGCGCCACCGATCGGGCTATTCCCACTACCGCCCCATCTTGACCAAACCGGACCCGTGGTACTTCGCGGGTCTTGTCGCATTAGAGGCCTCCAAGATCATCGATCTGTTCCCGCCCGCGAAGGCAGACGCCCTTTTGCGCGAGGTCCTGGTGCAGGCCGACGCGGCCGGCGCGCGTCACGAAGTGCGGGTGTCGAATGTCGTCCTGGGGGTCATGGGCCGGCTCGGCATGGGCCAACTTCTTCTGCATGGCAAGGTTCCCGATTATCTGATCGCCAAAATCATGCGTATCCTGTTGGGGTCGGCGAAGACCGCCGTGCGGCTGATCCCGAACAAGGACGCACACGAACAAGTCACATCCGCCCTGAAGATCGGTCACCCCGTATGGTGGCGCATGTTCGTGCGCCGGTTCGACGTCCGTCTCGCCGACGAGCCCGTTCCAAAGCCCAAACTCATTCCCCTTGAAGACCCGAACAAAGATCGGGGCAAAGCCGCGGCAGCCTAACCTGCGGTAGATTAAGCGGCGCGGATGACGCGCGGGGCTCTTGGCCCCATTCCGCGCGGCAATCCCGGCGACATCCCGCCGCCCGCGCATTAGATCTTCCGGCTGTCGTATGCCCAATGCAGCAGCGCTTGCCTTTGGCGCTTGCGGCACCATAGATCGCCCGACTCGCAGTTCTTTCTGATCTGCCCGATATGGCGCCGAATCGCCTTCCAGCGCTTGATCTGACGCTCGTCCTCGGCGGGCATGCGCCGGCCCATGTAGTAACGGCAGTACCATTGGAACCAGCCGCGCGGATCGTCTTCGCAGATCCATCCCTTGCGCCGCCATTCGGAAAGCGGCTGGCTGGCGTCGATGCGGAAGAAATTGAGTTCGCAGTCCTTCTTCCCAGCCGCGAGCTGGGCATGCGTGAACCAGTCGTCGGGGAACTCCTTGCGGCAATCCGTCATGTACTTTCCGCCGAAAACGCCAAGCTGAAGCATCTGTTTGGGCGTCAGGTCGGGTTTGAACTCCGGATCGAACGCTTTGCCCATGGGCGCGGTAAGTTCGTAGCGGTAGTTCCGCTGCATCTTGTCGTTGACGATAACGATCTTGTTTTTCATCTCGGGCACGCAAAAAGAGGGGCAGAGACCAATTCCGCCGAAAATTATCGTCCAAATCAAGCCGGCAGCGGAATGGGTATTCGACTCCTTTTTTGCTCAGAGTTTTATATTGGCGAGCGGATGGTTGTCCGCGACAAGGCGGCGCAAGCGCTCATCAAGGACATGGGTATAAATCTGCGTGGTCGAAATGTCCGCGTGGCCGAGCATCTGTTGCAGCGCGCGTAGGTCGGCCCCGTTGGCGAGCAGATGTGTCGCGAACGAGTGCCGCAGGACGTGCGGTGAAACGCGCGACGGCGAAATCCCGGCGGCGACGGAGATCTCCTTCAGTAGAAGCGCGAAGCCGGTGCGCGTGAGGTAGCCTTCACGGCTGCCGGACGGAAACAGCCAGCGCGAACTTTTCGCCGCTTTGGGGATATAGCTTTCGCGCACCTCGAGATAAGCCGTGAGCGCGCCAAGCGCCGCATCCCCGACCGGGACCATCCGCTCCTTGTTGCCCTTCCCACGCACGATGATGGTCGGTCTGTTGCGCGGCATGGCGTTCAGGGGAAGAGAAACAAGCTCAGAAACGCGCAGGCCCGTCGCGTAAAGCAGCTCGAGCATCGCCGCAGCGCGCAAACCTTGGCGGCCTTCGAGCCCACGCGCAGCAGCCAGAAGGCGTTCGACCTCCTCCGCCGTCAGATACTTCGGCAGCGGACGGCCCAGGCGCGGGCTTTCAAGCGAGGCCGCCGGGTCGTCGGCACGCACGCCTTCGGCATAGAGAAACTTGAAGAATTGGCGCAGGCACGACAACCGCCGCGCCGCCGTGCGCGGCGCGAGTCCCATCGCATTCATGTGTGCGAGATAAAGCCGCAGGCCATCCGTGGCGGCGGTGGCGGGATCGTGTTTCAGGACCTCGGTGACATCGTCAAGATCACGGCGGTAGGCCTCAATGGTGCGCGGTGAAGCCCCTCGCTCCACCGCGAGCATCTCGAGGAAATTCTCAACGTGTCTACTCACAATCCTTCGACGAGCAGCGCTTCAACCGCGAGCGCGCGCGCATCGTGTTCACGTCCCACGGCCATCAGCGCCGCGATGACGTCCTGAAGCGCGGCGGGCTCGACGGACGACGGACCCTCCTCACCGAGCGCGAGCAAGGCGAAGACGACGGTCTCGCCGACGCGCTTATCGCGCCGCGCGAGTTTCAGGCCATTGATGATTCGCGGCGGCGTGACGGTCATGGTCACGGCGGGCGCGGAATTGTCCATGGCCGGAAGCCAATCGGCCGCCGTTATGGGTTCGCCGACCGCGGTCAGCACGTTGAGGAGAATTCCCTGATATTCGGCGCGGCGGTCTTGCGGGACGGTTTCGCGCCAGGCCTGCAGCGCCTGCGGCGGAATACGCGTCGGCGCGCCTTCCGTCATCAGGCGATCGATGGGCCACAGGCCGTCGGCCACCTGGCCGGCCTCGATACTCGTACGCGCCATGGAGCGGGCGAGGGCGAGCCATTCGCGGCCCTTCTCGAGCTCGCCGGCGGCCAGCAGCGCGCGGGCGGCGGCGCCCGAGAACCATATGAGGTCCGGGCTGGGTGTAATGTCGAGGATGAGCGGCGCATAGAGGCGGCCCACGGTGATAAGGTCGGGTCCCTTGATCCCGCGATCGGCGCGCGTGAGATCGAGGGCGCGGGCAATGACCTCGGCGCGCGCGGCCGGCACGTTTTGCGCAAGCGCGGTCTGGAACAAAAAGACG
>JAIUPE010000021.1:13923-38936 GCA_020160875.1 Pseudomonadota bacterium | reverse complement strand
GCGGCCATCGACGTGACGGCCGAGCGTGAAGCAGCGCGCGAACGTGAAGCCATGCTCGCGCGCACCACCAACGCCCAACGGCTCGAGGCGCTGGGTCGACTGGCGGCCGGCGTCGCGCACGACTTCAACAACGTGCTCGCCGCGCTGCAGCTCGAGCTCGAAGAGGTGCGCAAGCTGCCGGGCTCGCAGGCCATCGTCGCCGAGATGCAGGAGGGCCTCGATGCCGGGCGCCGGTTGACGCGCCGGTTCCTCGTCTTCGGCAAAGAGAGCAGCGCCGACGTCATCGCCCTCGACGAGGGGCTGCGGCGCGTGCACCCGATGCTGGTGCGGTTGCTGTTGCCCGACGTGGTGCTCGAGCTCTCGTGTGAAGCGGCGGGCGCCAGCGTGCAGCTCGGCGCGGGACACCTCGACCAGGTGCTGCTGAACCTCGTCGTCAACGCGCAAGAGGCGATGGGTGCGCGAGGCACCATCAGGGTGAAGACGCGGCGGCTCGATGCTCCCGCTGGGCACGTGGTGGTGCCGTGCGGGCAAGGGCCGTTCGTCGAGCTCGCGGTCAGCGACACCGGCAAGGGCATGGATCCGCAGACCATGGAGCGCTGGCTCGCCCCGAACCTCAACTACGATCCGGCCTCTCGCTAGCGGCGCGGTCCGTCACGATGTGACGCTGATCCTTGGGAATCGGCAACTCCTGGCCCCCGACAAAGCGGCAACAGGTGGCGGTTTCGCCAAGCTTTGAATTGTCGATGGCGACAATTGCGCGGTTTTGCTCGCGCGAGAGCATGACGCCAACGATGGCGGCCTTGCGGCGGCTGTCGAACGTTCCGATGAATTCCTTCGTGTCTTCAAAAAACAACGCGATCACGCCCGACGTCTCCCCAATCATCGCATGGGGCGCTCACGGCCCCCATCCATCGATGATGACGCAGAGGGCGGGACTCCCTACGTGCCGGGGGAAACCGGATCAGGCGCGAAGTTCGAGCCGCCCCGTCATCATGGGCGCACAGTTGCCCGTGATGAATGTGCGAATCCCGTCATCCGTTTTCTGAGCGGCGGCATCGAGGAAACTCGGCCGGCCCATCTCGACGCCTTGAACAATCTTGCGGGCGATCGTCGCTTCAGAAGATAGACTCGCAAGCAACCCGATGAACGCAACGTTGGCGCTGCCGGTCGCCGGATCCTCGGGGATGCCGTGCAGCGGCGCGAACATGCGGCAGCGGATGTCGGCGTCCGCGCCGGCCTCGCGTGTGTACAGGTAGAGACCGGCGTTCTCCGGCGCAAAGTGATCGCGAAAAACACTCGTTTGCGGACTTGCCGCGCCTAAACACCGCAGGTCCTTCAGTTCGGCGATGGTGAAGGCGGCGCCGCAGGATGCGACGACCGGCGGATGATGGGCCGTGACGATGCCGCTTGGAGAAAGCCCCGCCGCAGCGGCCACGACATCCACCGGCATCTCCGCCCCGCGCGAGAAAGGTTTCGGTGATGTGACACGCGCACCGCGCACACGGCCGTCCACCGAAACGATTTCGATGGGCACGAGGCCGGCTTTCTCCTCGAACACGACGCGGCCGCCGATCTTTCTGCCGAAGCATTCACCGTTCCCCGCCAGCACAAACGCAGTCCCCACATTCGGATGACCGGCGAAGGGAAGCTCGGCTTTCGGGGTGAAGATGCGCACCTCGGCCGTATGCGATGGGTCCTTCGGCGGAAGCACGAAGGTGGTTTCAGCGAGATTGAACTCGCCGGAAATGGCCTGCATCTGCGCTGTCGACAACGTCTCGCCGCCGAATACGACGGCGAGCGGATTACCACCGAACTGGCGGTCGGTGAACACATCGACGGTGACGAAATCGACTTTCATCGCGGGTGGCCTTTCCTAAGGCGCCCGAGCATGCGCTGGGCATCAGTGCCAGAATAGGATGAGCGCGCCGCCGGCCGTAACACCCGCGCCGGCAATCGCGCTGAGCATGATGATCGCGAAACGCCCCCAAGGGCCCGCGACGGCCTTCGCGCGATAAGCATCGACGGCAAGTTTCATCAAAAAGCCCGTCGCGGCCCCGAGCGCAATGCCGGCGGCGACGATCGGCCAACCGACGAAGCCCGTCCACACCGCAAAGAGCGCCACCGCCAGACCGAGCAGCGCGCCAGCCGCCAGCCCGAGAAGCACTAAAGGAAGATTTTTCCGCGCGATGGTGGCAATGCGGATCAACCGCCATGTCCGCAGGCCGCGGGCCACGCCACTCGCCGTCTCGCCGTGCAAAAGCGCATTCGCGATGTCGCTTTTCACCGCGGCGGCGGCGGCGGCACGCGATTCAAACCGATCCAGGAAGGCGGCGGCGAGCACGGTATAATGACTTTGCGGCGGAATGCGCAAAAGACCGATCAGTGCGTCGGTCATATCATCTTCAGCGACGAAAAAATCGCGCGCCGCGCCGTCGGTGACATCCCGCGCGCGGGAGATCCACCAGCGTCCGGACGCGGGGTCGGAATCTTCCCAGTCTAATGCGTGGGTCTCGTCGAACGCGGACAACCGTATGCAGGCCCCTCAGTCAGTACCTGGGCCTTCTTAAACGGAGCCTCGGTTTAAAAAAAGGATTACTTCCCTGTAGGCAAGGTGAAGTGAATGGCCGTCCCGCCCCCGGCGGCGGTATCGACGGTGATCTCACCGCCATGCCGGTCGACGATATCGCGGCAAAGATAGAGGCCAAGCCCGGTCCCCTTCTCGCCCAACGTGCCGGCCTCGGGGGTCGCGCACTTGAGCGCGAAGAGATCGGCCTTCGCCGCCTGCGACATGCCGACACCATCATCGCGGACGGTGACTTTGACAAACCGTCCATCGCCCACGGTTGAAGCCGACAGCCGCACAGATCCGCCGGTCCGGCAAAACTTGATGGCATTTGAAACCAGATTGCGCAGAACGATGCACACGAGATCCGCGTCGCCCTTGACGTTCGTTTGCGCAATATCGCTCGCAACGCAGATGCGTTTCTCGTCGGCCATCCGGATCAAGGGCTCGATACTGCGCGCGGCGACCGCGGCAAGGTCGAGCACCGTGACCTTGAGGGCGGCATCGCGGATCTGGATCGATGCCCAAGTCAACAGGTTGTCGAGCAGCGTCTGCACATCGCCGGCGGAGGCGTGAACGAGACGCGCATATTCGGCCACCTGATCGCGCGGCAAGTCCTTCGCGCTTCCCGCCAGGAGATCGGCGAACCCCATGACGGTGTTGAACGGACCGCGCAGATCGTGCGCGATGACGGAAAACAACTTGTCCTTCTGCCGGTTGGATTCCTGTAGCGCGACCTCGGCGCGGGCGAGCTCCTTCTCGCGCCGCTTGGCTTCGCTGATGTCTTGCACGGTGGCGATAAAGCGCCGCAACTTGCCGTGTTCATCCACGATTGGCTGGCCGATCTCGCGGATGTCTTTCACGACGCCTTCGGCGCTTTCGATCTGATATTCGATCTCGTAGGCGCGGGGCGCGGCAACCGCCTCGGCGACCGCCGCGACATAGCGCGCGCGGTCCGACGGCACCGCGAGCGCCGCCAACTGCCGCGGGTGCGCAAAGCGCGCCATGGCGCTCAATGAAAGATCGTGAATGCGGGCGAGTTCTTCAGAACAGAACGAAAGCCGGTTCTCATCCTCGGACCATATCCAGTGGCCAAGGTGCGCCAAATGCGCCGCGAGACCCAGCATCTCCTTTTGATCGTGTATCGCCCGGATGGCGGCGAAGGCGTCCGTCACATCGGCGAGCACGCCGAACACGCCCGTGACGCCGCCGTTCACATCGTATTCCGGCTGGCCCTTGCAAATGACCGTGCGCACGCCGTCTTCGCGCGGGATGCGGCAGTCGAATTCAAACGCCGCGCCGTTCTGAACCGCGCGGCCGAACATCGCTGCGACATGCGCGCGGTCGTCGGCATGGATCTTGTCCAGCGCGGCCGCCAATGTGCGCGGAAAGGTCGCCGGGTCGACGCCGTGAATGGCGAACATCTGCGCGGACCACGTCACTTTGTCGGTCCGAATATCCCAATGCCAGTGCCCCATGTGTCCGACACTTTCGGCAAGCATCAGCAAACGCGATTCGTCCTCGTGGGACGCGGCGGCCATAGCGCCGCTTTGCCGGTCCCAAAGTGAAGGAGCGGCGGACGCGGTTCGCGCTGGGCGGGGCTGGAGGCGCACCATGACCGTGTCACATTGGTTTTTAGTCAAAAATTAATTATAGAGTGAGAGCTACTCCAAATAAAGTAGGGTTAACTACTTACACACCCTCACTTTTTTGCGAGCCGATCGTTGCAAGCTCCGCATTTCAGGGGAAATCACCGCATTTTCAGGGGTCGCCCGACATGACCGCCGGGTCGCCGATTCGCGGGAGGGGGGCTCAGAAACCGGCTCCAGCGCCCGCTCCGAGGCCCCGCCGCCGCCATCCGCCGCCTTGTGGAAAAAAATCAGTGCAAATTAGGGGCTTACGCGCACTTGCACCGGCGGAAAGCTCCTGTTAAAACCCCGCCTCCTTTGACGGACGGGGCGCTGGTCCCCACCGTCATCGCCCATGCGGGGGCGTAGTTCAGTTGGTTAGAACGTCGGCCTGTCACGCCGAAGGTCGCGGGTTCGAGTCCCGTCGCTCCCGCCATTTTTTCCTCCACTCCTTGAAAACACTCGGAATTTGGAAACATTTGGCAACCCGTCATTCCGGGTTGCCAGTGGATGTTCTCGTGGTGATCTTCTGGATCGCGCTTTTGCCGAGCCGCCTGCGGTCGACAGCGGCCGTATAACGCGTCACTTCGGTCAGGGTCTTATGACCCGTGATCGCCATGATTTCATGGGCAGTGCATCCAGCCTCCGCTAGGCGCCGCGATGCGGCCTTCCGCAATCCATGAGATGAGCAGCGCTGGGGCAGCCCCGCCTGCGTGCACCAATCTCGAAACAGATTCCCGAAGCCCGCGGCCGTGAACGGCTTGCCGTAGTCGGTAACCAGAAACGTAAGGTGCTCACTCGGCGTGGCGTCCAGAACGGCCTGGAGCTCGGGATGCACCGGGATCTCCACAAGAGTGCCGGTCTTCTGCTGACGGAGCGTGAGAACTCCCTCCCGAATATGTTGCCGTCCCATGCGAACGACGTCGCTTCGGCGTTGAGCCGTGTACAGCAAGAGAGACATCGCCAGACGCGCGCGGGTACCAATCTCATGGCGCGCCTCGAATGTAGATATCTCTGCTTCGGTCCATGTGTGATAGCCCTCGGACCGCGACCGGACATTCTTAACACCCGCCGTAGGATCGTCCTTGCGAAAGCCGTGCGTCACTGCGAACTGCATCAAGGTCCGCAACATCCCGAGTAGATTATTTGCAGCTGCCGGCGTGTCGGCGCGATGCGAGATCATTTTCTCGATGTGACGCCGCTCGAGGGTCGCCACCCCCTTCTCGCCGTGCTCCCCCCGAAAGTTCTCGAGGATGCCGCGATACGTATCCTGCGTTGATTTCGCGAGTGAGCGAAAGGCTGCCGACTGGTAGTAGGCCACCACGGCCGCGTTCACCGTGCCCGCCTTAGTACGCTTCGCTCCAATCTCAGGTCGACCCTGCCCTTCAAGAGCGGCCGCATAAGCCGCCATAAACTCCTCGGAACCAGGCAGACCCGGCAGCGGCATGCGTTTTCCATCTCGGCCGCGGAAATAGCGCCGAACATGGCCATGACGGTCGCGGAACTCGTGCACGTACTTGAGCTTGAACGTCGTCATTTCGCTTCGTCCCACTCATTGCGCTGCTCTTCGATCGGCGGCTGCCCAGTCGTACCGTCGGTGGTTTCGATAACGATCCGGCCCTCGCGATCGATTACCAAACGGCGCACACCGCACCCGGCCGCGTGGGCCGCCTTCAGGGCCGCGGTGACATCTCTCTGGCGGAACGTTGAACGGCCTCGTGCCATTCGAGTTAAACCCCACTCATGCGGCGTTCGCCTGCGAGTTTTGCGGCGCGGATGACTGTCGCAAAGATTCGCCACCCTCGATTGGATTCCATCCCTCGATATCGCGAACCTCGTTGGGCGTGAGAATCCCAGCTTCCACGGCGGTCTTGTGTGAAGTCCAGCGGGTTTCAGGATCGCCGCGAAGCAGGCCCGACAAATCCAGATGCAGGCGATGCGTGCGTCTTGAGGCGGCACCAAAAACGCTCCGCTGGAATTCGTGCTCGATCTTCGCGATCCACGGCGACAGCGTCGCCTGGGCGAACCAGCGAATCATGGTTTCTGAATTGGTGAAGCTGCCGTGCGATAGGTCGCCAATGACCGGTGGCGGCACGTTGAAGATGCGAGCCAACTCTTCGACGGTGAAGCGGCGAGAATCAAGGAGCTCTGCATCCTCAGGGGAAACGGACGTGGCCCGCCACTTCAATCCCTGCTCCAGGATCATCGGACGGGCAGCGTTTCGAGATCCGGTCAGTTCATCTAAGCTTTTGCGCAGATTGGTGAGCGACTGCTCATTGAGGACTTTGTCGGTCTCCAGCACTCCAGATGGATTGATGCCGTTGCGCCACATCGCAGTGGTGAATTGTTGCAGGTCGGCCGCAGGCTGAAGGACTCCCGGAGCTCGTTGAAGGCGCGAGCGACCGATAAGACCATCGTCAGTGCGATCGCGGAGCAGGAGGACCTCGTCCTCGAGCAGCCGGCGAGAACGGCCGCTGGCGCCGGGAATCGTACTCACCTCCGATACGTCGAAGGCTAGGCGTCCCGACGGCAATTGCTGAACGCCAACGCCACCCCACATGATCGGCGTGAGCGCCCGGACCTGCCCCTTGCGGTCACGGTGCACTTCCGAGAGGCCGTTCCCTGTGAGAAGCGTCGAAGCGACCAACCACTCGATGTAGTCCGTCCAGGATTGGTGCTCGTTCACGCCGTCGCGCGTGAGCTGCGCAACAGGATGACTCTCGTCCGTTTCCCAGCCGCTATCGCCGCGGCGTCGCTGCACCTCAGCGGGTAGAGAGGCGATAGCGGTGGAAATGGCGTTCACGCACGCCAGCACAGTTGAGAGGTTTTCGGCTAGGCGGCCGCCGTAGGCTGCGCCGGGGGGCGCGATCTGCGAAAGAACCTCCCAGGACAAATCGGTCTTCCCGCGGGTCTCTGCGGATCCCGCGCCAAGGAAAGACAAAAGCCACCTGAACATCTGCATCAGAGCGTCTCCAGGTAGCGTCGCATGATGGCCAGCTGGCGGCGCCCATCATCATCCGCGCGATTGCGCGCGGCGATCGAGGTGCCTTCATAGGCTGGCCAGGAGTGGATCACGCTGATTTCGTAAAGGGTGATGGCGCGGAGCTCCCTAACGTTGCCCTGCCAGACTTCACCGCCGCTGGGGACGGTAAAGCCGAAGGACATGCCGCCGAGATCCCCGCGCTCCGCGAGCGCCAGCACATCACGCGAAAGGCTGGTGTCGGCCAAGTCCAGGTCGAAGGCGAGGCCGTTTTCATCGGTTCTTAAGCGCAGCGACCCGGACTTGGTCCTGGCGAGCAGCGACTTCTGATCGTGATCGACGAGGGCCAGCACATCGCGTCCAGAAGCGAGTGTGGCGTCGAACGCGCAGCGGGAAACTTTCTCAACGAAGTTCCCGATGCGCGTCTCGACGCCGAAGCGGACGGCGTAACCGGAAAGCTTCCGGCCGCTCGCCCGCCATTCAGTGGCAAATCTGTGCTCGATGTTATGCACCGGCCGGATCCACCTTCACGTTTTTCCACCAGCAGAAGGCCTCGTCGTGGCGCACCATCACGGCTGCGTCGACGATGCCGCGGACGGAGACGTTTCCCTTACCGTAGGCAGTGGACTCATACGGGTTCACGAGGATCTCCATCCCCGACCACATGCCGACGATGACTTGGTCCCAGGCGCCGAAGATCGCCTCACCATCCGTCGCCGGCGAAGTCCCAACCATCCCCACGAGCTGCGATGTGACAGCCGTCGGAAGGCCCGCGATACGGCCGTCGTCGGTCATCAAGAAGCCGCCGCCGGCGTCGTCCGCGACCTTCGTGGTGGCGCGGAGCTTGGCTTTCGTGAATGCGTTCAGCGCCCAGCCCAGCGAGGTGGGAGGTACATCGGCAGCCTCAACCGATGCCACAACCGAGGTCACGGCTTCCCAGGTGGGATCGCCGGATTCCATGTCGACTTCCTGCGGAGAGGAAGCCGTGATGCCGTAAGGCTGCGCACCAATTCCCGTGCCCTTGAGAACGCCATAGTCCAACCCGATCGCCAATTCGCGAAGGAGGTGCTCGCGCGTCAACTGTTCGATGCCGGGCGTAGCTTGCAGCAACATCTTCCGGCTGAATTCCGTGATCAAACCCAGATGCTTCGGTCGGCCCTGGACCTGCGTGAATGCTTGATCACCGGTCGTGATCGAGGAGTTCTCGAGGAACCAGGCAGCGGTCGGAGTGCGCGAACTACGCTTAGGCAGGGCAATGTCGCCGACAAGGCCGGTGATCACCCGAGCGCCAAGCAGGGTACTGACAGCCATCGGGCGCAGTGCGTCGATAAACTCGTTCCCAAGTACGGTCTCAGAAACGAGGTAACCACCGGTGCCACCGTTCTGGACGAGAACGCGCTGCTCCATCTGCCGGCGATCTGGTGCAAGGCAGTCGAACGGAATCAGAAACCCTTCGCCCTGTCGGCCCGTGGCGTTCCGCTGCTCTTGGCAGATTTCACGCTCGCGCGCAGCGTCGACCGTACGCTCGAACGCAGAGGCGATTAGCTTAGTGATGGAGAACTTACGCTTTTCGCGTGAAAGCTCGTCGTTCCCAGCCTCGTGGATCTGCTGGCCCTGCATCCGGCGCTCGAGATCGTCGATCGTCTGCTGCCGCTGGATCCGCGCTTCGACGGACTCCAGATCCGCCTTCATGGCGTCGAACTTCGCCTGTTGCTCGGCGGACAGCTTACCATCCTTGTCGGCTTCGGCATGAAGCGCGCGCATGGCTTTGGCAATGCGGGAACGTTCTTCGAGTAGGTCTGAAAGTTTTACCATCTGGTTATCTCCTTCTCGCGGCATTGCCGCACTGGGAACGCGCGCCTCTCGGCGGGCAGGGTTAAGAGTCCGTCAGGCGGTGGCGTGCAGCCACCGCACAGGGAGTCGCGCGCCTCACGGCGGGCTTTGCAGAACTTCGGCGTCCACCAGGGGCTAAGGACATCGGGGACCACCCGATCATCACCCCACCGACTGGTGGTCTTTTTCCCACGGCGGCGCCGCCCGCGCGTGTCATCTGGGGTGAAGCTCATTCGATGCGGCGTCCGCCGGCAGGCCTCACATGCGGTCAAACTCGACCGTCGCCCCGCCTGCCAGCGGTTCGCGACCTTCTCGGCGGCGCCGCGCCGCCAGAGCGGACAGGGGCGAATCTTCATTTCCGTTTTTGCTTCGAATACGTGCGCGGTGCAGATTTCCTGACACCGGAGGGCGTCTCCGGCGTCGTCGCCGGCGCGTCTGAAAACATCGCACCCGCTAAAAGTTTCAGAGTACCGCCGTGAATTGTTGCCGCCTGCTTGATGTGCGCCTGCCATAGGTCCCCTGTGTTGCCGGGAGCCGTGAAGCGATAAAGGACGCCAAGCTTAGGATGGGAAATCGAAATCTCCGGCCAGCTGCTTACAATCTCGATGATGCTTTCGGACATGATCGACTGCTCGTCGCGTTTAGACCCTGTGAGCATAACTAGGGCCTCCGCTAAAGCACTTTCTGCGGTCGGAGCTTCCGCAAGGCGCGGATTGCTTTTGATCATCGCCGGAGTGATGCCACCTGGACGCATCTTCCCGTGCGCGTCGACGACCTGAGCAGCATCCTTGACCTTTGGCTGCAGCGCTAAAGCCAGAAGAAGGCGAACGATGTGGATCGGCTCTACTTCCTCGATGCGCCGCCCTCGGCTTAGAGGAAGGAGTCCTGCATTCAGGAGCGCCCGCGCGTAAACGTTTACAGTCTTGGGCGCGATCCCGAGGAAAATGGCCAGTATCTCAACGAGGCGGGCAACGGTAGCCATCCGCAATCCTTTTTGGTTTTGTATTTATTTAAACGAAAACTATCGCTAGGGCAAGAGCCCGTGTTCGCATAGGATTCGGGTCCGGCCGGGCGGATCCCGGTGCGGCCCGCCGGCAGCGCGGTAACGCTAGCCGACGGACCTTGAGCCAAAGCAGGAGGAATCTGCAATGACCCCACGTAAATCTAACACGAAGGCAAAGGCGGCAGCGCGCAAGACGGCGCGGTCGTTCGTCGACGATCTCGCCTACCGGCTACACCACTTCGAGAACGAAGCCTGTTTGCTGCAGGATTGCATCGAGGAGCTTCCAGAGGGTAGTGCGGAGCGGACGGCGGCGGAGGCCGCATATGACGCAGGCTTCCGGAGCCGCCAAGCACTTCAACGTGCAATCGCGAGCGCGGCGCCGGAGAGCATCCGCGACGCCTACTTGATCCTGGGCGTGCTGCAGAAAAGGCTGGCAGAAGGTATTCCAGACGAGTCAGTCGTCGACGAGATCCAAGGTGGGATTCAAAATATCCGCCGTTTCTTCTACCAGCGCGCCGGGGACGTACCCGACTCTTTCGGGGAGAACGACGTAACGTTCGGTATTCCACAGATCATGACGATCTCGGCCCTGCAGCAGGCCGGCATTGATTACGACATCGCCCTCGGGAAGCGGGCCCAACCACCCGCCTAGCACCGCTGCCCACTGCAGCCGTAAGGGGAGACTCGCAAGGTCTCCCCTGCTAATTTTAGGAATGAATTCAAGGAAGGTAATGCTCTGGGCGGGCGCGGCGCTGCTGGCTGGTCTTGGCGTTGTCGCAACGCAGAACATCGAAACGCTTACGAACGCCAAAGGGTGGAATGGTCTGCTTTTGGCGTTCGCGGGACTGCCGTTTGATGGCTACGCAAATGCGGTGTCTGAATCAAAATGGACCTATTTTATGCTGGGGATAGCGTTCGGCGACGGAACCATGCAGGGCTTTAGGTATTGGCAAAGCCGACAACCGACCGCGGGGCGCAGGAAGCCAAATTATAATCTGTGGATGCGCCGGCAGACGTGGACCATCCGGGAGGCTGCCGCTCTGCTGGCGGATTTTGAGCCACTCCGGGGAGTGACCACCGGCGACGAGAGCAACATTCTCGAACTTCTATGGGAGGCGGCTCAGAGAAACGAACTGCTTCCTGCAGAACTTTACAAAGACCTAAAAGCTGGCCTGCATATGACGGGCCCGAAGTCCTACGATATGAAACTGGATCCCGGCCGAGTGCTTGCTTGGGCTGAAGACAAGGGCTTCAACGTCCGGGTGCTTAAGGCTGCGAAACCGGCTGCACCGTCTGAGAGAGCCTAAAATGCCCGAGTGCGTGAGCATCATCCAAATATTGAAAAGCCCGGAAGCAGCTGCATGGGCGCAGTTCTTTGCGGCGGTCGCCGCCATCGTGATATCGATCGCCTTTCCACTCGCCATTCGTAGCGCGGACCGTGCCGCTGCCAAGCAGGAGCGGCGCGAACTGCGAGGCTGCATCGTATTCAGCGTCTGGGTGCCGCTGGAACGCATGGAAAAGGAATTCACGCGCCTGCGCGATCTTCTGGACGACGCTCTTAAGGACGGGGCCAAGGCACTCGATGATAATCGTTGGTTCAACGAGAACCGAACGTTACTTAAGCCCCGTACCACCGATATCGTTGCAATACCGCTCGCCGAGCTTCAATACCTCGGCGCCAAGATCGCGGGTCGACTCATCCGTCTGCAAGCCGGCCTGGTACCCTTAGCCGCAATGTGCGAGGAACTCACGAACTCGTTTCTCCGCGTGCAGAGGGACGGGCGCTTGGAGCTAATCAAAAAATACCGTGAGGAAGCCGAATTCTTCCGCGGCTACGTCAAGGCGATCCAGCAAGCGATCGAGCCCTACTACCACGAAGCGCGCGGAGCATTTCCCGCCGGCAAAGACTGACCCCCCCCCTGTCCAATTTCGCGGCGGCAAAAATCTGCCCCCATGCGCGGTCCCCAGCCACAGCTGTGAGAGATTTTTCTGAGGCTGCTGCCAGCGCGTACTTAGGGGCGCGGCGGCTTGATCCTTGAGCGGCGCGCCCTGCCGCGGCTCGGCTTATCAGGCGCCGGCACGGGAGGCTCCTCCACAGCATCGTCAATCGTTCCCGCGGGCTCAGCGGTGCCGCTATCCACAGGCGTGGCCGCGGGCGTGGCCGCTGTAGAGGCCGGGGCGCCGCGCATCTTTAGTTTGAATTTCATCTACTTACCTCGCTGTTGCGATTGCTTCATGTCAGTCACGATTCCACCACTGCAGCTGCGGCGGCGAGCGCGTCGGGGGCAGCGCGGGCGTGGCCGGCGGGGGTTCGAACTCGACGTCCACATGGAGTGCGCGGCACGTCGAGCAGGTGCTCGCCAGGTTGCTCATCGCCCACGGGTCGCCCCCAAGGCTAAGCGGCTTCTTAAGGATCACATGCGAGGCGGGTGTCGTGCGCATCGGCCGGCAATACTCACAAAGGGGGAACGAGCGGAGCTTGGCTGCTTTCAGCCGCTTCCAACGCTGGGTGCTGTAAGGCCAGCTATTCACAGCGGGCGTCCCTCGCGGGGAACGCGAGAACGGCGCCGCCGGCATGGCGGTACTGCTGGGGCATTTCCTCGATCGCTGTCATCACAAAGAGCGCGACGCGCAATACCTCGGCGTCATGGCGGTCGGGGGCCACGCGCATAGTCCGGATAAGCGCCGCGCGCAGCTGAGGAGCGGAAACCGCACGCTCGACGGCCCAGTCGTACAGGATCCCGAGTTGCTCGATCGTGGAACACGCTGTCGGTAAAGACGGCGCCCAAGCCG
This sequence comes from Pseudomonadota bacterium, assembly GCA_020160875.1. Lineage (GTDB taxonomy): Bacteria > Pseudomonadota > Alphaproteobacteria > Rhodospirillales > Rhodospirillaceae > SHVO01. Next base: position 26,136 of record JAIUPE010000021.1, on the reverse strand, counting down.
GAAAGGCTATGACCTCGGCGCTCATGCGGTCCTACGTCCCGCCGGCATTGCCGCTGGCTTCTCCAAGTGAACTGTGAATTCGACGCGCTGCACGGTCGTATCCTCGGCGAGAATCATCTGACGCAGCTTGTCCCCGTAGTGGTTCTGAACCCAATCGCGCACGAAGGCGGTCGGGAAGCCCAGCGAGACGTGCTGGCCAGTGCGCGCCTCGTGGACGACTTTGATCCAACTCTCGAAGGCTGCAGCCCCGTAAGCCTTCCAGAACCGCAGCCGCCAACCGATGCAGCCGGGCGGGGGTTCGGCCGTGGCAGCGACGGTTTCGGACTGCCCTGCGGCCGCACGACGAATCACCGCGACCACATCGGGCATGGCCTTGGACATCCACGCCAGCGGGTTACGCAGGCCAGGCGGAATGCGCTGCGCGATCGCCTGGGAAGCCGCGCGAATTTCATCGGCGGTATAGCCGGCGGCGATCCAAGCGCCGATCGGTGCAAAGTGGAGGACGCTGTCCCGCGGGTACCCCACGATCGCGAGAATCTCGGCGCCGAGTTTTGCGACGTCGGCCGCAGCGGGTGGGTTGGCAGCCTGGGGAAGCCCAGCAGGTTCCGGCTTCGCTTCGGCAACACGTTCGATCGAGCCCGGGCGAGCTAGCTGGCTTGTAGGGTGGTTAAGGGAAGGTTTGGGCCCGGCTGGCGGTATAGCCTCGTCCGGCTGGCGGTACAGGTCCCGTCCGCCAGTCGGTATAGGTTCTCGTTGGGTTAACGAATGTTCTTCAATTGTATCTCCCGCGCGGGCGCTACCTATACCGTGAGGCGCTATAGGGTAGGTGCCCTTCCGGGGAGCGCTGGGAGGCGCTAGCTCGCGGAGGCGGTCCAGGTCCAGGCGATACACTGCCGGCTGCTGTCGCGCCAAATTTGCCGCCCGTTGGAGGTGAATTATCCCCTCTGCCTTGAGGTGCTTGATCGCAGCCTGAACTGTGCTGCGCACGAGACCTGTGTGGTTCTCAATGCTGGTGATGGACGGGCGAGCCTCACTACCGTCGGCATGCGCGTGGTCCGCGAGCTTCAGGAGAACCAGCTTTTGAGGCGGCGTCAGCTTCACCGGCCAAACAAGCGCGGTAACCTCAAACGCCATGATGCCCCCCTGCTCCCAGGGTTGCCAGTGCTCGAAAAGCGCCTTTGTTTTCGGGCTTCGCCGTTAAGCGGGTTTGCCAAGATATGGCATTGAATCTTCTTGGGTAGGGCTCAACCGTCGCTCCCGCCACTCTGCTTCGCGCTTCAAGCGCTTCGCAGATTGGCCCCTCCCCGCTTAGAAAATGACTGAGAACAGGCTGGTGCGCTCGGAATCGAGCGCCGTCGTCGTTTTACCGCTCGCCGCTTTGGTATCGACGAGACCGGCCACGAGGCGCGCGAGATCGGCCGGAACGATCCAGCTAAAAACCGGGGCCGTGTCCTGAAGCGCGGCGGCGGCGGCGCCCGTGGCGTCCTCGCCGATGATCCATCCCGCGCGCACGATCGTGTAGTCGAGACCGGAGGCCTTCAGATACGCCTCGGCGGTCCCCGCGGCGGCGATCGCCTCGCCGCGCAGGAATTTCACATACCAGGGCAACAGAGCCACGCTGTCGCCAGCACCCGTCGCACTCACCAGAACCAGACGCGGAAGATTCGTCGCCTTGGTCGCATCGATGATGTTGCGCGTTCCATCGATGCCGAACGCGGGCCGCTCGCCCGCCGTGTCGAACGCCGTAACGATCGCGCGCACGGGCGCGGACGTGAACAGGGTCTTGAGCTGGTCGGGCGCCAGCGGATCGGCGGAGACAACCGCGACCTTCAGGCCCGCGAACGGCGTGCGGTCGGCGCCTTCAGGCAGAACCGCCATGACCTGCTTATTCGCCGCCGCAAGCGCCTTGACCATCTCCCGGCCCAGCGGTTGATCGGCGCCGAAGACCACGACGGCGCCGACGCGCGGCAGTTCCTCGGCCATGACCGACACGCGCGGCGCCGCGACCGGCGGCGGCGGCTCGGTAGAGTCCTGCGCCAACACCGGAAGACCGAAACCAAGCGCGAGACAGAAGCAGAGAGCGTATCTGCGGAACATATGATCACCTTTTAGCGGGGGCGCAGTCTCGTCCGTTTGCCCCGGCTTGTCACTAGCCCGGCACCGAAGCCGCCGGAAATACGCGCGCTCCACGCGCCGTGATTGCAATCGCTTGACCGACCCGAAGATGGAGATCGAAAAACGCCTGCCGGGAGAGCTGGACCTCGACCAATGCGGGCACGCCCGCGACCTCCAATTCCAGGCGGGCGGTTGGGCCGGCGGCGCCGATATGCCGCACGACGGCCTTCTGGGCGCCCCCGGCGGCGATCTCGATATCGTGTGGACGCACATAGGCGAATCCCGGCGCATCGCCCGGCGGCACCACGGCGCCATTGACCGATTCGGCTTTCACGGCGAGTCCCCACAGGGTCGCAGCGCCGCCCGTGATCGTGCAAGGAATCCGGTTCACGTTGCCGAGGAACTCGTACACGAAGGGGGTGGCGGGCGTGTCGTAGACCTCCATGGGCGTGCCAACTTGCTCGATGGCGCCTTGATTCATCACCACCACGCGGTCGGCGAGTTCGAGCGCCTCCTCCTGGTCATGCGTGACGAAGATACTGGTCAGCCCCATGTCGTCGTGCAACCGGCGCAACCAGCGGCGAAGCTCCTTGCGCACCTTGGCGTCGAGAGCGCCGAAGGGCTCATCGAGTAAGAGCACGAGGGGCTCGATCGCCAGGGCGCGGGCCAGCGCGACGCGCTGCCTCTGTCCGCCGGAAAGTTGCGAGGGATAGCGCGCGGCCAGCGTGTCGAGCTGAACCAGCGACAGGAGCGACATGACGCGGGTCTTGATGTCGGTATTGGACATCCGCCGCTCGGCCGGCGCGACCCGCAAGCCGAAAGCGACGTTCTCGAAAACGGTCATGTGTTTGAACAGGGCATAGTGCTGAAAAACGAAACCGACGCGGCGTTCGCCGACGCCTTTCGCCGCGGAATCGTCGCCATCGAACAGGACCTGCCCTTCGTCGGCCTGCTCAAGACCGGCAATAATACGCAGCAATGTCGTTTTGCCAGATCCCGACGGACCAAGTAATGCGACAAGCTCGCCGGGGCGGACCTCGAGCGTGAAACCGCGCACGGCGATGAAGCTGTCGAAGCGCTTGGTTACATCGCGGACGTCAATACGCATAGCCGCCTTAATGATGCACGGGCGCGAGCTCGTGACCGTAGCGCCACTCCAAGATCGCCTTGGCGACGAGCGTCACCAGAGCGAGGAACGCGAGCAACGAGGCCACGGCGAAGGCCGCGGGGAGATTGTATTCGTTATAGAGGATTTCGACATGCAGCGGCATGGTGTTGGTGAAACCGCGGATATGTCCAGAGACGACCGAAACCGCGCCAAACTCACCCATGGCGCGGGCATTACACAACAAGACGCCGTAAAGCAGCCCCCATTTGATGTTCGGCAACGTGACGCGCCAGAAGGTCTGCCAGCCGCTGGCGCCCAGCGAGCGAGCCGCCTCCTCCTCCTCGGTCCCCTGCTCCTGCATCAGCGGAATGAGTTCCCGCGCGACGAACGGAAATGTCACGAAGATGGTGGCCAGGACGATGCCCGGCACCGCATAGATGATTTGAATGTCGTGTTGGTCGAGCCATGGGCCGATGAGACCGTGCCCGCCGAACATGAGCACGTAGATGAGCCCCGAGATCACCGGCGAGACGGAGAACGGGAGATCGATCAACGTGATGAGAAAGCTTTTGCCGACGAAGTCGAACTTCGCGATGGCCCAGGACGCCGCGACACCGAAGACGACATTCGCCGGCACCGCGATGGCCGCGACGAGCAGGGTCAGTTTGATCGCGGCCTGCGCGTCGGGTTCGGACACGGCTTCCACGTAATAGGTAAACCCGCGCCCGAAAGCCTCGGTAAAGACCACAACGACAGGCAGCACCAGGAAGAACAGGATATAGGCCAATGCGAGGAGCAAAAGCGCCAACCGTACTTTTGGACTTTCGGTGATCGCCGCAAGGGCGCGTGTGGCGGCCATGGTCAGAACGCCCCGATCCGGGCGCGGCTCCAGCGCTGCAGAAGATTGATCATGAACAGGAGCACGAACGCGGCCGCCAGCATCGCGACGCTGATGGCCGCCGCGCCCGCGTAATCGAACTGTTCAAGCTTGATGATGATGAGCAACGGCACGATCTCCGATTTCATCGGCAGGTTGCCGGCGATGAAGATGACCGATCCGTATTCGCCGAGGGCGCGCGCGAAGGCGAGCGCAAAACCGGTCAGCGCCGCCGGCAGGATCGCGGGCAGCAGGACGCGGCGGAAGGTCTGGAAACGGTTTGCGCCAAGACTGGCCGCGGCCTCCTCCACCTCCTTGTTCAGGTCCTGAAGCACAGGCTGCACGGTGCGCACAACGAACGGGAGGCCGATGAACACGAGAGCGATCACGACGCCGAGCGGCGTGAAGGCGACTTTGAGGCCGGCTTGCGCAAGGATATGCCCGATCCAGCCGTTCTCGGCGAACAACGCCGTGAGCGCGATGCCCGCGACCGCCGTGGGGAGCGCGAACGGAAGATCCACCAGCCCCTCGACGAAGCGCTTCAGCGGAAAATCGTAGCGCACAAGCACCCATGCCGTGAGCACGCCAAAAACGATGTTCACGGCGGCGGCGAGGAAGGAAGCGCCAAAACTGAGACGATACGCCGCGAGCGCGCGCGGATCGGCAACGACACCGATGAACTCATCCCAGCTTAGGCCGGCCGCGCGCAGGATCAGCGCGGCGAGCGGAATGAGCACGATGAAGCTGAGATAGAGCAGCGTGAACCCCATGCTCAGGCCGAAGCCCGGCAGGATGCTCGGCTTGCGCCAGAAAGAAGTACGCGCGGCGGCGGCCGTCACTCGGTCCCCATCATGTCATGTTTTCTTTTGAGGCTACGAATTCGAACGGGGATGCTCAAGGCTTATAAATCTTGTCGAACATGCCCTTGTCGTTGAAATGCTCGGCCTGCGCCTTCTTCCATCCGCCGAAAACCTCGTCAATCGTGAACAACTCAATGGCGGGCAGCTTCACCTTGGCGCTTGCCGCCGCCCCCGCGTCGCGCGGGCGGTAGTAATGCCCGGCGATGATCGCCTGGCCTTCGGGCGCGTAGAGATACTTCAGATATTCCTCGGCGAGGTCGCGGTTCTTGTGGCGCTCGGCGACGCGGTCGACGACGGCAACCGGCGGCTCGGCGAGAATGCTGACCGAGGGCGTCACCACCTCGAACTTGTCCGCCCCGAATTCGTCGCGCGCGAGATAGGCCTCGTTTTCCCAAGCGATGTATACGTCGCCGAGCCCGCGTTGGGTGAAGGTGATGGTGGACCCGCGTGCGCCTGAATCGAGAACGGGCACGTTCTTATAGAGTTGGCTCACGAACCGTTCGGCCGCCGCCGGATTGTTGTGGTTCGCCTTGAGGGCATACCCCCACGCCGCGAGATAGTTCCAGCGCGCCCCGCCGGACGTCTTTGGATTGGGCGTGATGACCGCGACACCGGGTTTCACGAGGTCCGGCCAATCCTTGATCGCTTTTGGGTTCCCCTTGCGCACCAGAAAAACGATGGTCGATGTGTAAGGCGCGCTGTTGTGCGGCAGGCGCGATTGCCATTCCACGGGCAAGGCTTTCGCGCGCTCGGCGATGACATCGATATCATAGGCCAGCGCAAGCGTGACCACGTCGGCGCGCAAGCCGTCGATGACGGCGCGCGACTGACCGCCCGAACCGGCGTGCGACTGGCGAACGGCGACATCGTCGCCCGTCTTGCCTTTCCAATATTTAGCGAAAGCTTTGTTGTACTCCTGGTAAAGCTCGCGCGTCGGATCGTAGGACGCGTTCAGGAGCGTGCGTTCGGCCGCGAATGATGGCGAAGCCAACATCAGCCCGACGGCGATCGCCAGGGCCCGGCGCGTGAAGGAGAGGGTCAACGGAAGATCCTTGTACCGACGAAGAGGTGGCGAGCGTTACCCACGCCGCGCGCTTTGGCACCATGCCCGGGGAGGATTTTCTCCCGGCGCGTATCCTGAGAGACGGACACACTCCCGCGCCCCCGGGCGCGAAGCGGCCTTATAAGGACTCGCGATGGCGAAGTCCGCAAATCGTGCGCGCCGCTCTCGGGCGGTGCGTCAATTCAGGCCATCCAGATCGCGGCGATGCGCTCGCGCTGTTTGGCGTCGGGAAGCGGTCCATGACCCGCCGCGAGGTTCTCGATCATGTGCTGCGGCCGGTTGGTCCCAGGGATCGCGGCCGTGACGGCCGGATGAGAGACCACGAATTTCAAGAGAAGCTGCGCGAAGCTTATCGCGCCGAGTTCCTGCTTGGCCCACTCCGGCACGGCCTGGCCCTGGACCTTGCTGAGCAGGCGCCCACGGCCCAGCGGCAGCGCGACCAGCACGGCGACGCCTTTGTCGGCCGCCATGGGCAAGAGGCGCTTTTCGGCCTCGCGCGCATCGATGGCATAAGCGAACTCGACGAAATCGATCTGATCCATCCATGTGGTGAGACGGTCCTGCTCGCGCCCCGTGGAACTCACGCCGACATAACGGTAGCGGCCCTGGGCCTTGAGGTCCTGGAACACCGGGAGATGAAGATCGGTATCGACCATGTTGTGAACGAACATGAGATCGATGGTGTTGGAACGCAGGCGCTTGAACGCCGCATCGATCGCGGCCTGCCCGGCGTCCTTGCCGCGCTCCTCGATCTTGGTGGCGAGGAAAACCTTGTCGCGCAGAGCGCCCTTTTCAATGACGTCGCCAACGAACGCCTCGGCGCCGCCGCCGCTGTATTGCTCGGCCGTATCGAGCACACGGCCGCCTTTGGCGACGAGTTCGCGAATCACTTGCGCTTTCTGTTCCATGATTTCCGGCGCGGCTTGCGCACCGAAATCCTGCGCGGTGCCGAGACCGATGACCGGAAGCTGTTCCTTGTTCTTGCTCTTGGGGATGGCGCGCATCACGAGTGCGTTATCGGCGGCGCGTCCAACGGCCGGAAGACCCGCGAGCGCCGCTGTGCCGGCGACGCCACTCAGAAACTGTTTGCGTGAAATGGTCGTCATGATCCCCATCCCCTCTTCGCGGTTTTGCGGTGCCGGGAGCGTCGGATTTCGAGGCGAATAGAGTCAAGGACAATGAGGTAACGCCTGGATTTTCAATATCGAAACCGACCTGTCATGACGCCCTGAATCCGGATGACAGATCGTTCAGAAACCCCTGAAAAACCGGGCTTAAATGCCCGCAATACGAGATTAAATAGCTGTTACCCCAATTGATCGAATCCCCGGCTCCGCTAACATCACATCCCATCATCGCGGCGCATTCCTGAACGTTCCCGAACATGCGCGCGGCGAGGTCCACGAGCGACAGATCCGACTGCAAAGTGGCGTTGCCCGTGTCTCATCCACGAAAGGACATATAAAAAAATGAAGACGGCTTCCTCTCGGTTCCTCCCGGCGTTCGCGACGGCCATGGCCCTCGTGCTCGCGGTGCCGCTTGCCAGCGATTTCGCGCAAGCTCAATCCGCGCAGCAGATCCCCATGCGCGACGGCATCCCGACGCTCGCTCCGCTGGTCGAGAAAGTGATCCCGACGGTCGTGAACGTGCAGGTGAAGGCCAAAGTGAGCATGGCCGATCAGCAGCAAGCCGATCCGTTCCGGTTCTTCAACATCCCGCGCGGCCAGATGCCGCCGCAGGAGCGTCAGTCGGCCGGCTCGGGCATCATCATCGACGCCAAGAAGGGGTACATCCTCACCAACCATCACGTCATCGCCGACGCCACCGATATCCAGGTGACGCTGCATGACCGCCGCCAGCTGACCGCCAAAATGGTCGGCAGCGACGAAGGCACGGACATCGCGCTGCTTCAGGTGGACGCGAAAGACCTCGATGCGCTTCCGATCGGCGATTCCAACGAGCTGCGCGTCGGTGATTATGTGTTCGCCGTCGGCAGCCCCTTCGGCCTGCAAAAGACCGTGACCTCCGGCATCGTCTCGGCGCTGGGCCGTTCCGGCGGCGGCATCGAAGAGTATGAAGACTTCATCCAGACGGACGCGGCCATCAATCCCGGCAACTCCGGCGGTCCGCTTGTGAATCTCAAGGGCGAACTTGTCGGCGTGAATACCGCCATCATGGGCCCCGCCGGCGGCAACGTCGGTGTCGGCTTCGCGGTGCCGACCTCCATGGTCAAGGGCGTGATCGCCCAGCTTCAGGAGTTCGGTGAAGTGCGCCGCGGCCGTATCGGCGTCGGGATCTCGGACATCACGCCGGAAGTCGCGACCAACCTCGGGATCGACCGCACCGAAGGCGCGCTGATCGGTAGCGTGGAAAAGGGCACGCCCGCGGACAAGGCCGGCATTCGCGCCGGGGACGTGGCCATCGAACTGGACGGCAAGCCGCTGCGCGGCTCGCAGGACCTGCGCAACCGCATCGGCCTGATGACCGTCGGCACCGACGTCAGCATCACGGTCCTGCGTGAAGGCCAGAAGAAGACGTTCAAGGTGAACATCGGCAAAGCGGCGACCGCACAGCTCGCGAAGCTGCCGGACCGTCAGGCCCTCGAAGGCGCGAGCTTCTCCGGCACCAGCCGCGGCGACGATGCGACCGGCGCAAAAGTGACCGATGTCGAACAGGGCAGCCCAGCCGCCCGGATCGGCCTGGAAGTCGGCGACATCGTCACGGGCGTGAATACGAAATCGGTGAAGAACCTGGAGGAGTTCCAGGCCGCGATGGCCGACTCCAAGCGCTCGACCGTGCTGCATGTCCAGCGCGGGGACGAGCGCCGGGTGATCGTCGTCCCGTAGACGGTTTTCACCACACTTTCTTTGAGACGACCTTGAGACGGCGCCGGACCCTCCGGCGCCGTTTTTTTTGGCCTATTTCAAAAGATTGGGCATACTGACCCCGGGGGCTACGAAGGGGTTCGAGGATGTTACGGTCGGTGCGGTTCTGGATCAGCGTGCTCATGTTCGCGGGGCTCGCCAGCGCAGGCGCGGCCCGGGCGGACGTGGATCGCATCGAGATCCTGGAACGGGCCGTCATGGCCGAGGGCCGCGGCTTCGGCGGCGTGGGCCCGTACGAACGGCTGCGCGGGCGGCTGTATTTCGTGCTCGACGCGGGGGCCGCCGAGAACCAGGCCATCACCGATATCCGTCTCGCCCCCCGTGATGGCCAGGGCCGTGTGCAATTCTCCGCCGATTTCATGATGCTGCGCCCGGTCGACGGCGGACGCGCCAACGGGCGTTTGCTGTTCGAAGCCGGCGCCGCCGCAGGGCCGGCGATGCTGAGCGTCTTCAACGACGCGACCAATGCGCTGCTGCCCGCCACCAGCGCCGAAGCCGGCAACGGCTTTCTGATGGACCAGGGCTACACACTGCTCTGGGTCGGATGGAACTGGGACGTGCTCCCGGGCGAAGGCCGCCTGCGCGCCGATCTTCCGATCGCGCTGGAAGGCGGCAAGCCCGTCTTCGGCCGCGTGCTGTCCGAAATCGCGGTGAACCAGGCCGCAGCCGACGCGCGCGCCACCGGCGGCACGCTGACGGTCGGCTACGAACCCGCCCGCCCGGACGATCCCGAAGCGGTCATGACCCTGCGCGACACCGCGGCAAGTCCGCGCGCCGTGGTGCCGCGTGAAAAATGGCATTTCGGGCGCAAGTACGGCACCCGCGCGATCTATGACCCCACCTACGTCACGCTGGATGGCGGGTTCAAGCCCGGCGCGATCTACACCGTCAGCTACATGGCGCGGGGTCCGCGTATCGCGGGCCTCGGCCTCGCGGCGATCCGCGACGCGCTCCTCTTCTTCCATTTCGAACGCACGGATCGCTTTGGAGGCGTGAACCCGATCGTCACCAACGGCGGCGAGCTGCCGCGCGCCGTGATCGGCTTCGGCCACGGCGAAGGCGCCCGCGTCTTGCAAACGATGATGTACTACGGCCTCTCAACGGGTAGCGGTGGACGCCTTGCCTTCGACGGCGCATTCCTGAACGTCGAGGGCGCCGCGAAGGGACCTTTCAATCTGCGCTTCGGCCAGGGCGGACGCGAGACCGCGCCAGATCTCGGCACCGATTATCCGAACACCTGGTATCCCTTCGCCACCGCACCACAGCCGGATAGCGTGACCAATGAGACCCGCAGCGTGCTGGACCGCTTGAACGCAAGCAACACCGTCCCGCGCCTGTTCTACGTCAACACCGCGACGGAGTACTGGACGCAGGCCGCGTCCCTGACGCATACCGCGCTCGGCACGCCGGCCGACCTTGCGCCGAACGCACGCACCCGCATCTATTCCATTGCCAGCGCCCAGCAGCGCAGCGGCGCGGGCGGCACGGGTGGCGAGAGGCTCGATCTCGCGCACTGTATCAATCCGCTCGATTATCGCCCCGTGTTGCGCTCGCTCCTGCTGCATCTCGACGCATGGGTGACACTGCGCACGGAGCCGCCCGCGTCCGAAATGCCGGCGATCGCAAATCAGTCGTTGGTCACGATCGCGAGTTACCTCGAAAAATATCCGAAGATTCCCGGCACACGCATTCCCGCGCGCGCATTCGAGCCGTCGCGCCAGGATTTCGGCGGACGGTTCATGACCGACGGAATCGTCGACACCCTGCCGCCACGCGCGGGGCGTCCGTACAATGTCCTGGTACCGCAGGTGGACGGCGACGGCCTTGAAGTCGCGGGCATCCGCTTGCCGGATATCACCGTGCCGCTTGGCACATATGTCGGCTGGAACCCACAGAACGCCGCCACCGGCGCGCCGGACCGTCTTTCACGCAGCGAAGGCAGCTTCATCCCCTTCCCGCGCACCGAAGACGACAAGCTGGCGACCAGCGATCCGCGCCGCTCCATCGGCGAGCGGTACCTGAACCGCGACGCCTATACGCAGGCTTACGCGGCGGCCACGCTGGCGCTGGCGGAAAAAGGCCTGATCCTGAGCACCGACATCAATCCGATGATCGAACGCGCGAGCGGCTTCTATGACCGCCTGACGACGCGCGATCCGAAGGATGCAACGTGCGGATATCTGGCGGCGCGCTAACAGCGACCTAAAGCGTTTCCTGGAACCGCACCGGGGCGCCGATCGGTTTGTCCAGAAGCTGATCGTCACGCATCACGACATGACCGCGCACGATGGTCGCTTTGGGCCAGCCGGTCACTTCCATACCGTCGAAGGGCGTCCAGCCGGATTTGCTGGCGATCCAGTCGTTCGTGATCGTGCGCTTGGCCTTGAGGTCGACGATGGTGAAATCACCGTCATAGCCCACCGCGATACGGCCTTTGTTGGCGATCCCGAAGATGCGCGCGGCGCCGGCGCTCGTGAGATCGACGAGGCGCTGCAGGGTCAGACGGCCCTCGGCCACATGGTTGAGCATGACGGGCAGGAGAGTCTGCGTGCCCGTCAGACCCGAGGGACTGCGCGGGTACGGCTTGGCCTTTTCCTCGCGGGTATGGGGCGCGTGATCGGAGCCGATGCAATCCACAACCCCGGACGCAATCCCCTTCCACAGCCCTTCGCGATGGCGCGCGTCGCGGATGGGAGGATTCATTTGGGCGAAAGTGCCGAGGCGCTCATAGCAGTCCGGCGCGGCCAGAGTGAGGTGCTGCGGCAGCACCTCGACCGTGGCGATGTCCTTGTTCTGGGCCAGGATGTCGATTTCCTCGGCCGTCGTGACATGAAGCACATGGATGCGGCGGTGCGCGGCGCGCGCCAGACGCAAAAGACGCGTGGTGCAGCGCACGGCGGTTTCGACGTCGCGCCAGACCGGATGCATGGAGACATCGGCGCCGTCCTTCACAAGCGCCGCGCGTTCGGTCAGGCGCATATCGTCTTCGCTGTGAACGGTGACACGGCGCGTCCCGGAGCGTAGGACACGCGCGACATTCTCGTCGTCCGCGACAAGAAGCGAGCCCGTGGATGACCCCATGAACATCTTAACGCCGCAGACGCCGGGAAGGCGCTCGAGCGTGCCGAGTTGATCGGCATTCTCGGCCGCCGCGCCGACATAGAAGGCAAAGTCGGTCCAGGCGCGCCCCGCCGCGCGTTTAATCTTGTCGTTGATCGCCGCCTCGGTCGTCGTCGGCGGATCGGTGTTGGGCATCTCGAACACCGTCGTCACGCCACCAAGCACCGCGCCGCGCGTCCCGGATT
>JAIUPE010000021.1:0-13913 GCA_020160875.1 Pseudomonadota bacterium | reverse complement strand
TGTGAACGGGGCCGGGCTCGCGGAAGTGAACCTGCTCGTCGATGACACCAGGCATCACCGTCAGGCCCTTCGCGTCGAAGCGCGACGCCGCCGAGGCGCCGCCGAGATCGCCGATCGCGGCGATCCGCCCGGCACGCACGCCGACGTCGGTTTGCGCGGGACCGCCCGGAAGGAGGAGGGTTCCGCCGGTGATGATGAAGTCGAAAGTTTCGGTCATTGAGAGCCTCAGCTCGCGGCCATAGGTTCGACGGGCGCCGTCAGGGTCTTGAGAAGATCAATATAGCGCTGAGCGATCTTCTCGTCCGTATAGGACTCATTGAAAATCGCGCGGCCCGCGTCGCTAAACTTCTTGGCCAAGTCCTTGTCCTGGCACAGGCGCTTAATGGCCTCGGCCATGCTGATGGGATCGCCGACCGGCACGAGCATGCCGTTTTCGCCGTTTTTCACGAGGAGACCTGGGCCCAGGCTATCGGCCGAAATAACAGCCGCGCCGGCGCCCCAGGCTTCGGCGATGACATCCTGACCGTCGTCCTGGCGCACGGGGTAAACAAAGGCATCGCTGACCGCCACATAAGGCGCGAGATCGTCCTGCCAACCCAGGAAGCGGACGCGGGGCTTCACGCCCTTCTCATGCGCCTGGGCTTCGAGGTAGGCGCGATCCGGACCGTCGCCCGCGATCCAGAGATAGTAGCCCGACAGGCGCGCGATGGCATCGAGCAGCGTTTCAAGTCCGGCGCCTTTCACAAGGCGCAATGACGTCACAACGAGACGGGCCGTCGGCGGCGTGTAGAGAACCTTACGGCTGACCGCGGGCGCGGGGGTTTTCCCGGTCCGCGCGAACGGAAGGTTCGGAATCACATGCACACGGCTCGATGCCCAACCGCCGTTGATGGCGATATCGGCGCGGGCCTGCGTCGGCGCAAGGAGATGATCGCACTTTGCGATGGCGCCGCCGTCGTAGGCGGACCCGATGCGGCCAAGGTGCACGAAGTTCCCCTTCTCGACCAAGGGCGCGACGTCGGGCGTCCACGAGATCACAATATTTGGTTCGAACCTGCGGATCACGCCGTTGATGCGCCTGCGATCCAGGAAGGCGAAGCGGCTCGGGAATTGCATTTCGATGGTAATCGCGCCGGCGGCGGCGAAGCGCTCCGCGCGCGCCGGATTGTCGGCGAGCATCACGCGCTGCTCATCGTTATTCTGCTGCAAGACCGCCACAAGACGTTCGGCTTGCTGTTCGACGCCGCCATACGGCGCGCCGCTCATGAGGTGGAAAACTTTCAACGCGACCTCGTCCCTGCTTCCGCAAGACTTTGCATAAGCGGGCGGCGAAGCCAAGGTACTACGGAACGATCCCGCGCGCCGCCGCTGCAACGTCCATGACGCTCAATCCGGTGATGTCACGGTTTGGCGCTTGCAGGAAGCGTGCTTTGTCGCCAAACGGCGCATACCGTATCGGGTCCGAGGGGCCGAAGACCGCCAGAGTCGGCAGGCCCACCGCCGCCGCGAGGTGGGCAAGGCCGGAATCGTTGCCGATAAAAGCGGCACAATTCCTGAGCGCCGCGGCAACGGTCAGAAGATCGGCCTCGCCGAAAATCTTGAGGGCGTCCGGAAGCGCCGCTATGAGCGGCGCGGCTTTCACGTCGTCGCCGGGCCCGCCGAACAAAGCGATTCGCCAGCCGGCACAAGGACCCGTCCGCAGCTCGGCGGCGAGCGCGGCGAATCTGTCCGCGGGCCAGGTCTTTTCTTCGGCCGCCGCGATGGGCGCCAGCGCCAGGACCGGGGGCCCGGCGGGAATGAGGCTGCGCGCCGCTTCTTCATGACGGGCGGCGACGAACACATGAGGCGCCGCCGCGCGATCTAGCCTCAGCACGGAAGACAGGTGTTGAACCCGGTGCACCGCATCGTTCGCCGGGCCGATGACATAACGCGCCCCCGCGTTCAGGAAAAACGAAATGAAGGAACGCCGCAGGTCCACGACGACATCCCAGCGCGTGCCCTTGAGATCGCGCCATAGATCGAACCAGTGCAGATCAAACCGGCGCTTCTTGAGCACGATGACGCGCGCGAGACGCGGCACCGCCGCGAACAATGTCTGCGGCAAGCGCCCGCAAACGACCGTAAAACGCGCGTCGGGATATGTCTCGACAAGGTAATGGAGCACGCCCGACGACAGGATCGCGTCGCCGATGCGTGTGTTCGTAATGAACAATATATTCAAGTTAGCTTCGCTACGAAGTTATCGAGCGCTTCGGCCGCGCTCGCCCAGGTATGGCGGCGCGTGATCTGCCTGGCTTCTTCACTCAGCGACGTGTAGACGCCGTCGTCACTCAAAATCTGCAAGGTCACATTGGCGAAGGCGTCGGCATCCGGGACGAGATAACCGGTCTGGCCGTTGGTGATGCGTTCGGGCGTACCGCCCAGCACCCGCGCCACGGCCGGCGTACCCGCGCTTTGGGATTCGCTCAGTGTCCAGCAGGCGAAGTCCTGGGCATGGCCCGGATAAAGATGCACGCGGGCCGTACGGTAGATCGCCGCCATGCCGTCGTCGGAGATCGGATCGGCAATGGCGACATTCTGCGCCGCCGCCGCTTGCACTTTCGCGAAAACCGGCGCGAGTTCATCAGGGACGCCTTCACCGCGCGCGGCCTTCGCAAGGCTGGCGGAGAAAATCGAGAGTCGCGCCGCAGGCATGGCCGGATGGACACGCCCGCACCACAGATCAAGCAACCAACCGAGGCCATGCTGCGGATGGGACGTGACGATCGCATTGGGGCCGGGCGGACCTTTCGGCATGGCGTCGAGCACGGCCTGACGCGCCGCGTAGAGTTCGGGGTTGAGCGCCTCCTCATGCGGATCGGGTTCCTGCATGAGCGGTGTTTCATAGAAGGACGAACGCACGCCGGGAATGAGCGCAACACTCCGCAGCTTGCCTTTGTAGGCGCGTTGCTGCTGCTCGGAGATGAAGATCAGCCCCGGCGTGAAGGACTCCCATAACGGCGCATTGGCCTCGGCGGTCAGATAGTCCGGCGCGCCGGTGACCCACAGTATGCGGTGCTTCACGTTGCGCAAATGTCCAAGCAACGACGGCTTGCGCATGGCGATCACCACATCGGCGGCCTTGGGCGCCCAGGTATCACCGAAAGGCGTGTAGTAAGCCCCGTCCGCCATATGGGCATAGGTGGTATTGTTGATGACCTTGACCTCGTGGCCACGCTCGGCGAGGGCCGCGGCAAGGCCACCTACGGCCTTTTCGGCCCCACCGATGGCCCGGCGGAGGTTGGTGTAACCATCATACTGGAGCGGCGAGTCGTCGACAAAAACGTAGTGCATGGACGGGGTTATATCCGAGACAGGGGCCGCTTGCAGCAGGCTCTAGCGATGCTACATAGGCGGGACGTTAGGAGAACCATATGGCGTTTTTTACCGCCCTTTCCCATCGCGCATTGGTTGCCGTCGGCGGCGATGACCGGGCCAGCTTCCTGCAAGGCATGATTTCGAACGATATGCGCCGCGTGGAGGCCGGCCGGGCCATGTGGGCCGCCTTTCTTACGGCGCAGGGCAAATTCCTGCACGAGTTCTTCGTCGTCCCGCACAGGGACGTGATCCTGCTGGAGTGCGAACGTGCCCGGCGCGAGGATCTGATCGCCCGCCTCGCCCGCTATAAACTGAGATCCAAGGTGACCTTCGCCCCGCTGGACACGCTTGACGTGGGGGTCGCCTGGGGCGCCGGCGCCGCCACGGCCCTTGAGACGGCGGATGGCCTGGGAACGGTTAAGGAACGCGGCGACGGTGTCCTTTATACCGATCCACGCCTCGAAGGCGCCGGAGTGCGCACCGCGCTGACGCCGGAGCAGGCCGGTCAACTCTCACTCGACCACGCAACCGCGGAGACCTACGACGCGCACCGCATTACGCTGGGTTTGCCCGATGGCAGCCGCGACATGGAGGTGGATAAAGCCCTCCTGCTCGAAAATGGGTTCGAGGAGTTGCACGGGGTCGACTTCGAAAAAGGCTGTTATATCGGACAGGAGCTGACAGCGCGCACCCACTACCGCGCGCTCATAAAGAAGCGCCTGATGCCGGTCACCATTGACGGTGCAACGCCCGCGCCCGGCGAGGCGTTAACCGTAGATGGAAGAGACGCTGGGGAAATGAAGAGCATCGCGGGTATCCACGGGCTCGCGCTGGTGCGTCTGGACGCCTGGAAGGCCGGGGGTAACTTGACGGCGGGAGCCGCGCGCATTACCCCGGTCAAACCGGACTGGATGCAGTTGCCGCAAGACGAGTAAGAGCGTTCGGGAACGCAGGTGGGGAATGGCGACCCGGTACCGCAGACGACCAATCGAGATTCAAGCGTGGCAATGGAACGGCCAGCCACGCGCGAATTGGCCCGCCTGGTTGGAAGCCGTGCTGCTGGCCGACGGCAGGCTGGCCATCAGCGGGATTCGCGACAAGGTTTACAAGGGCGACTGGCTGGTGCGCGAAGGCGGCACCACTTATCGGCTGCCGCCGGCCCTCTTTGACGCGCAATATGAGCCCGTCGACGAAGCCGGCTGATCGAGGCCGGAAAGCCCGCAAATCTTCCCTTCGCGGAACGCCGCAAAAAGCATAGCCTTGTGGCTGGCAGTCCACCTGTCCAGAGCACATGGATGCACGGCGATGAAATTCCTCTCTCCGATGCTGCTGCTCCTCCTTATGACAGTGCCCGCACTGGTCGCGCTGTACTTCTACTTGCTCTCGCGAAAGAAAAAGATGGCCGTGCGCTATGCCGATATCGGCCGCGTCCGCGAGGCCCTGGGCGCAGGTGCAACGTGGCGCCGCCATATCCCGGCGATGCTTCTTCTGGTCGCGATCGCACTCGCGCTGACGGCCGTCGCCAAACCGACGGCGATGGTCACCCTGCCGTCGCAACGATCGCTTGTGATCCTCGCCATGGACGTTTCGGGCAGCATGCGGGCCCGGGACGTGGAGCCCAATCGGCTGACGGCCGCGCAAAACGCGGCGAAGCAATTCATCACGGAGCAGCCGAGCACGACGCGGATCGGCATCGTGGCGTTCGCGGGCGCCGCCGCACTGGTACAAACCCCAACGCTCAATCGCGATGAGCTGGTGCAAGCGATCGATCGATTCAGGACCTTCCGGGGCACCGCCATCGGCAGCGGAATTCTGGTATCGCTACAGACGATTTTTCCGGAGGCGGCCTTTGACCCGCGCTTTAGCGAGTCCGATTTCGGCCGCGACCGCGAGAAGCAGGGCACGTCGCTGGATCAACCGGCCCAGCCGGCCTTCACGCCGGTGCCGCCCGGCTCCAACCAGAACGCAACAATCATCCTTCTCACGGACGGCCGGACAACGGTCGGCCCCGACCCCATCGAAACCGCGCGCATGGCGGCGGACCGGGGTGTGCGGATCTACACCGTCGGCCTCGGCGCGGCGAATGGCGGCGGTTACTACGGCGGAATGCAGTTCGACGAAGAGTCATTGAAGACAATCGCCGACGTCACCAAAGCCAAATATTTCGCAGCCAATTCGGGCACCGCCCTGAATGAGGTATACAAGAGCCTCAATACGCAGTTGGTGATGGAACGCCAGGAAACCGAGATCAGTTCGATCTTCACCGGTCTGGCCGCCTTGTTCGCGATCGCAGCCGCGGCAATGTCACTCATCCGCCAAAGCAGGATTTTATAGGCCGCGCGTTAGTGGTGGTGCAACGCCCGCACCAAATCTTCGCGGGCGAACGGTTTCTCGATGAGGGCCCACCGTTGGTCGAGCTGCCGCGCGTCCTCGGGATGCAGGTACCCGCTCATCACGATCGTCGCAATGCCCGGCAACCGCGCCTGCACAATCCGCGCCAGCGCCGCACCGGTCATGGTTTCACTCAACCGGAAATCGGTCAGGAGAATTTGGAAATCCCCGTATTCCTCGACGAGCGCCAAGGCTTCCGCAGTCGATGACGCCGCGCGCACCGCGTGTCCCATGGCCTGTAGCTGCAGCGTCGTCGCGCTTCGGAGATCTTCGTCGTCCTCAACAAGGAGGATGTTGTATCCACCCGCGGCTTGGGGAGGTTGGACGTCCGATTTGAACGCCCGTTGCGGAACCGCGATGGCGGGAAGACGCATCGTAAACGTCGTCCCTTTACCTACTTTACTGTCCACGCGAATGTCCCCTTCGGTTTCCTTCACGAACCCGTACACCATTGAAAGACCCAGGCCGGTCCCGCGGCCCGCCTCCTTCGTCGTGAAAAACGGCTCGAATACCTGACGCATGACGTCGGGCGACATTCCCATGCCGTCATCGCTGATCGAAATAACGGCGATATCGCGCGGCGACTGCTGCGCGAGGCCACCGACTTGGCGCTCCACCTTGAACGACAGCGACCCACCGGCCGGCATCGCATCACGGGCGTTGATCGCGATATTATAGAGCGCCGTATGGAATTGGGTCGCGTCGGCGAAAACAAACAGATCGTCGCAATTCGCCGAAACACTGACGTTGAATTGCCCACCGAGAGTCCTGCGTAAAACCGTGATCAGGTCATCCATCATGTGCATGACGTTCAGCGGCTCCGGGCGGCTATTGGAGCGCCGTGAAAAAATCAGCAAGCGCCTCGTAAGGTCGGCGCCCCGTTCACAAGCGCGCAAGATCAGCCGGGCACTTGTTTGCGCGTCCTGTTGGCGGCATTCGCGATCCTGAAGCAACTCCGCGCTGGCATACACGACTCCGAGCAGATTGTTGAAGTCGTGCGCAATGCCGCTGGCGAGGCGCCCGAAGGCTTCCATCTTTTGCGATTCGCGCAATTGATCGTGAGTCGCCCTCAACTCGGTAATATCCTGCAACGAAATGATGCGCTCGCCCGTGGCCGAGTTGGGTAGGAGCGTCATGGCGGCGATCGTATGGCGCAGGCCGCCATCCTTGGCCACAAGATCCATTTCTATCGATGGCGCAACGCGCTGCGTTCCGGAATCGCCGGTGAGCATCCGTCGATCCCGCTCGAACTTGGCAAGGTCGAAGCCCGCTGGAAAAAGCTTTTGGCTCCAATTTTCGAAAGTACGGATTTCATCCAGTTCCCATCCGAAAACCTTCCGGAAGGCCTGGTTGATGTAGTTGATATTCCGCTCGCCATCACTGATCGCACAGGGTGACGGCGAAGACTCCACGATCGAACGAAGGCGCATATCAGCCTGCTTGCGCGCGGTGATGTCCTGGATCTGCGAAACGAAGTGCAAGGGCGCACCATCGGCGGACCTGACAAGCGACGCGCTCAGGATCACCCAAACAATAGCTCCGTCCTTGCGCAAGTAGCGCTTCTCGACGCAGTAGTCCTTGAGCAACCCCTCGACCATCAGCTTGGCGTTGGCAACGTCGCGCAGAACGTCGTCAGGATGCGTTATGCCTTGGAAATCCGCGGCGAGAAATTCCTCGGTCCGGTAACCCAGCATCTTGCAGAGCGTCGCATTGACGCGAAGCCACCGGCCTTCGAGCGAAACGATGGCCATTCCGATCGCCGCGCTATCGAACGCATTTCTGAACCGCGATTCGCTTTCGGCGAGCCGATTCATGCTATCGCGCAGGCGCTCGTCTTCGAGTTTCTGCCGCTTCGTCATGGCGGCACCGCCCATCAAAGCCGTGATCGAGAGAACCCCTACAAAAGTGACGAGCGAGGTAAGGTCGGCGTTCAACGAGTGCGTCGCACGAGCGGGGTCGATGGTTTTCCATGCGACAATGGCGGCGACAAGAAGCACGGCAATCGCGTTTTCGCGCTGGGACAACCGGAGTATGCACCACAAAACGATCGGCATGTAAGCCAGCAGCGCCGCCGGCCCTGAATCGGTGGAATACATGCTGATCAGAGCCAGGCTGAGGAACGCCGCCACGACCTCAAGCAAGTACAGCGCGTTGCCGCCAGAGCGAGGCGTCGCCCGCCATGTAAACAACAAGGGACTGACGACCAATATGCCGACGGCATCGCCGACCCACCACGTCCACCAGACGGGCAATGCGTCGGCTCCCGAAACGAAACCGGTCAAGAAAAGCGCAGCCACGCCCGCCGTCGCTTCGAGCGCCATGGGAATGGCCGCGCCGCCGATGGCCAACAGCGCGACGTCCTTCGGGGTTTGCAGAGCGCCGTCGAACCGCGCGGCGCGAAGAATCCGCGCACCGAGATAAGGCGCAGCGGTGTTGATCACGGAGATCAACAATCCGGCATCGATGTGCGAGAAATTGTAGTACGGCGCGAAGGGTGAGAAGGCCCCCACAAAAACGGCCGGCCACACCCGCCCGCCGTAGATCACGTAAGCCGCGAGCGCGATACCGCTTGCAGGCCAAAGGGCGGACGAAAGCTTGTTCTCGAATGTGGTCGCGAGCCCGAGATCCACGGCGCCGATATAGGCGAGCGCGATGACGACCAGAGTGGCGAGAAATTTCAGGCTTTTGGTATCAGGCTTTTCGAAAGAAAGGGCGCGATCGTCATTCCACTTTTGGAACGATACGCTGACCACCGAAACGCCGGACCGTGACATACCTGAGACTCCCCCGGGGCCGCGTAGATCGCGCTTTCCCGCCCCCAGGTTTGTCAGATGGCGGGGCCGCCGGAAATTGTCTGGAGGGGTAAGAGAGCCGGTTCATTGGTATAAGGCGCGCCGCACACGCAATTTTCGGTCGCGCTCCTATGGCTTCGCGACGGGGCCTCATCGCCACGGCGTTGAGCACCTCGATTGCGGGTGAAAGGCGCACGCCCCGTGCCCCTGGACCGCCGGCGGTCAAGGGCAACAGGGTTATGACGCATGAGAAAATTCCGAAGACGCCGCCGAAATGGCGGGCGTAGACCGTTAGATCTTAGGAAACATCTGCTTGGTGGGACAGACGACGACTTTCTCGAATAAGCCGGCCTTGTGATAGGGATCCTGCATCTGCACTTCGCGCGACTGCGCGAGACTATCGAATTCGGCGATGATGCAGGAGCCTCTCAGCGACTGACCGTCGTCGCTCATCATCGGGCCCGCGAACTTGAAATTCTTCACGGCTTTCTCGATCCACTCGAGATGCTCGGGCCGCGTCTTCATGCGCAGATCCGTCGAATTCGGTTTATCGAAGCAGAGCCACATCGTCAGCATCACTATACCCTCCCGGTGAAGTTCTAAGCGGCGGTCCGAAGCGCGCGTTCCGTGCTGTTCTCCGTGAGCACCGCTTGTGCGGCGGCGAGCCGCGCGACGGGCACACGATAAGGCGAGCAGGAAACGTAATCCAGCCCGGCGCGATGACAGAAGGCGATGGAGTCCGGATCGCCGCCGTGTTCGCCGCAGATGCCCAGTTTAAGAGCAGGCCGCGTCGCGCGGCCGCGTTCTGCCGCGATTGTGATCAGCTCGCCGACACCGTCTTGATCAAGGCTCGCGAACGGGTCTTTTTCGTAGATCCCCTTGGCCTTGTAGAGCTCGACCAATGTGGCGCAGTCGTCGCGCGAGAGACCCAGCGTAGTCTGCGTCAGATCGTTGGTGCCAAAGGAGAAGAATTCGGCTGTCTGCGCAATATCGCCGGCCCGAAGCGCGGCCCGCGGCAGCTCGATCATCGTGCCGATGGTGTAGGCGACGGTCATGCCGGCCTGCCCAAACACAGCGGCCGCGGCGTCGTCGACCACCTTCTTCATCATATCGAGCTCGGCGCGCGTGCCGACGAGCGGAATCATGATTTCAGGAATGACCTTCTTGCCGTCCTTGGCCACCTGCACGGCGGCCTCGAAGATCGCGCGGGCCTGCATGGCGTAGATTTCCGGATGCGAGACACCGAGGCGCACCCCGCGATGGCCAAGCATCGGATTACTTTCATGCAAGCGCGCGAGGACTTCACGCACGGACTCCTCGGAAACGCCCGCGCCCGTCGCCACCTCGGCGATTTCGCTATCGGTATGCGGAAGGAACTCGTGCAGCGGCGGATCGAGCAGACGGATCGTAACCGGCAGGCCTTCCATGATCGTGAAGAGCTTCACGAAGTCACCGCGTTGGTGCGGCAGCAGCTTGTCGAGCGCCGCTTTACGGCCGCCCGCATCCTTGGCGAGAATCATCTGACGCACGGTGAGGATGCGCTGCGCGTCGAAGAACATGTGTTCGGTACGACATAGACCGATACCTTCCGCGCCGAACTTGCGCGCCGTCTCCGCATCGAGCGGTGTTTCGGCATTGGCGCGCACCTTCAGGCGGCGGATATTGTCCACCCACCCCATCAGGGTCGCGAAATCGCCCGTGAGTTCGGGACGGATGGTGGCCACCTTGCCGAGGAACACCTCGCCGGTGGCGCCGTCCAAGGTAATGACATCGCCCTCGAGCAAAATCTTGTCGCGGATGCGCATGGTCTTGGCATGCACATCGACCTGCAGTTCGCCGGCGCCGGAGACGCACGGCGTGCCCATGCCGCGCGCGACGACCGCCGCGTGGCTGGTCATGCCGCCGCGGGTGGTGAGGATGCCTTGGCTCACATGCATGCCACTGATGTCCTCAGGGCTGGTTTCACGGCGAACCAGGATCACCTTCTCGCCGCGCTTGACCCAATCTTCGGCGTCTTCGGCCGTGAACACTATTTTACCCGAAGCCGCGCCCGGCGACGCCGGCAACCCGCGCGCGAGGAGCTGACGCGGCGCCTTGGGATCCAAGGTCGGATGCAGCAACTGATCGAGCTGGTTAGGATCGATGCGGCGCACGGCTTCGTTCTCACTGATGAGACCTTCACGCGCCATGTCGACGGCAATCTTGAATCCGGCTTGAGCGGTTCTCTTGCCGTTGCGGGTCTGGAGCATCCAGAGCTTGCCCTTCTGGATGGTGAATTCCATGTCCTGCATGTCGGTGTAGTGACGCTCCAAGCGGTCGCGCACTTCCACGAGCTGACGATAAAGCTCGGGCATTTCCTCTTCCATCGAGGGCAGCGTGGAGCCTTGCGCTTTTTTGCCGTCGAGCGTGATCTGTTGCGGCGTGCGGATCCCGGCGACGACATCTTCGCCCTGCGCGTTCACGAGATACTCGCCATAGAAAACATTGGCGCCGGTCGAAGGATCGCGGCTGAAACAGACACCGGTCGCGCAATCGCCGCCCATATTGCCGAACACCATCGACTGCACGTTGACCGCCGTGCCCCAAGTGTCGGGAATATCGTGGAGCTTGCGGTAGGTGATGGCGCGCTGATTCATCCAGCTTGAGAAGACCGCGCCGATGGCGCCCCAAAGTTGCTGATGCACGTCCTGGGGAAACGGCTCGCCGACTTCGTCCTGGACCTTGTTCTTATAGGCGGCCACGAGCGCCTTAAGATCGTCGGCGGTGAGATCCGTATCGAGGCTCACGCCCTTATCTTCCTTGGCGATATCGAGCAGATGTTCGAAGTCGTAGGAATCCATGCCTAAAACGACGCCCGAATACATCTGGATGAAACGGCGATAGCTGTCGTAGGCAAAGCGCGGGTCCTTCGCCTGTTGGGCCAAGCCTTCCACGGTCTCGTCGTTCAGGCCGAGGTTGAGGATCGTATCCATCATGCCGGGCATGGACGCCCGCGCGCCCGAACGCACAGAGACCAGCAGCGGATGCGTCACGTCGCCGAATTGGGCGCCGATTTGCCGTTCCACATGGTTGACGGCTTGCGCGACCTGATCGCGCAGGTCGACAGGGTAGGACTTTCCATGGCCGTAGTAGTAGGTGCAGACGTCGGTGGAGATGGTGAAGCCCGGCGGGACCGGGATGCCGATCGCGCTCATCTCGGCGAGGTTCGCGCCCTTACCGCCGAGCAAGTTCTTCATACGGGCGTTGCCCTCCGCCTTGCCGTTGCCGAAGGCGTAGACCCATTTGCCGTCATGCGCCGGCTCCGGCGCCGGTACGGCAGCGACGGGCGCGGGCTTCGTTTCGCCCGCGCCAAAGACGTCGGGACGAAGCTCCTGGCGCGTGACCTTGCCCTTCGTGGCCTGTTCCACCGCGATCGCGCGTTCGGCCGGCACACGGTCCCACTGGCTGATCGCCTGTGGCGTGACATTGATGGCGCGGGCCAAGGCGGTCACCCCGCCGGCTTCCGTGATGGCGCGTTCGAGGGCGTTGTCCCGCATTTGCAAGCTCCGTAAGGGTGTCTTTCGGAAATGGCTTAAGCAGGGCTTTAAATAGCTTCTAAAACCACCCTACACAACCAAAATTCTGTAAGTACGTTCCCTTATGAGAGCCGTTTTGTAAGCTATTCTTTAAAATTGAGCGTCCTCAAGGGCCATGATAGCCCCTTTATGGGCAATGACCATGACCGGGGCATTGGTATTGCCCGAGGTGATGGTGGGCATCACCGAGGCGTCGATCACCCGCAGCCCCTCGAGTCCCCGGACCCGCAGGCGCTCATCGACCACCGCCCCGGCGTCCGGGCCCATGCGGGCGGTGCCAACGGGATGGAAGATGGTGGACCCCACCTGCCCGGCGGCGCGCGCAAGGTCCTCATCGGTTTCGAAATGCGGTCCCGGGACATATTCGACCGGCGCGTAGCGGCGCAGCGGCGCTTGCGCGGCGATGCGGCGTGTGAGGCGCAGGGCGCGCGCCGCGACGACACGATCCTCGGGATCGGAGAGATAATTCGGATCGATCTTCGGTGCCTTGACGACGTCGGGGCTCGTCACATGCACGGAGCCACGGCTGCGGGGGCGCAAATGACAAGGCGCGATGGTGAAGGCCGGAAAGCCGTGCAGCGGCTCGCCGAAACGATCGAGGCTCAAGGGCTGGATATGAAATTCAATGTCGGGCGTTTCGACGGCAGGGTCGGAGCGCGCGAAAAGGCCAAGCTGGCTGGGCGCCATGGACATGGGCCCCGCGCGGAAGAGGGCGTATTCCGCGCCGATGAGCGCCTTGCCAAACAGCGACTGGACGCGTTCGTTCAACGTCGCCGCGCCCGTGACCTTATAAATGCAACGAAGTTGGAGATGATCCTGAAGGTTCTCGCCAACGCCGGGGGCGTGGTGAACGACGGGGATATGAAGTGCCTTGAGGCGATTGGCATCGCCGACCCCGGAAACTTCGAGCAAATGAGGCGACCCGATCGCGCCGGCGGCGAGGATGACGGACGCGCGCGCACGCGCATTTCTGAGCGCGCCGTCCTGGAGATATTCGGCGCCGACGGCGCGACATCCCTCAAACAAAACACGTTGCACGAAAGCCTTGGTCGCCACCGTCAGGTTGGGGCGCGCAAGCGCTGGGCGCAGGAACGCCGTGGCGGCACTCCACCGCCAACCACGCCGCTGCGTGACGCTAAAATAGCCAACGCCGTCGGTGTCGCTGGTTGTGATGCTATCGCGCTTCGGAATACCGGCCGCCACCGCGGCGTCGGCGATGGCGTCGAGCAGCGGCCAGTGGAGGCGTTGTTTCTCGATGCGCACCTCGCCGCCCGCACCGTGGAGCCCCATGTCTCCAGCCGCAAAATCCTCCAGCTTCTGAAAGTGTGGAACGACATCGTCCGCGCCCCACCCCGTATTCCCGAGCTGACGCCAGCGGTCGTAGTCGGCGCGCTGGCCGCGCACGTAGATCATGCCGTTGATCGATGAGCACCCGCCCAAGATTCGGCCGCGTGGATAATTCAACGCCTTGCCGCCAAGCCCCTTCTGGCCTTCCGTACGGAAACACCAATCGGTGCGCGGGTTGCCCATGCAATAGAGATAGCCGACCGGAATATGGATCCACGGATAGTCATCCTTGCGACCGGCTTCCAGCAACAGGACGCGCGTCTCCGGATCGCGGCTGAGGCGGTTGGCGAGCAGGCAACCGGCGGAGCCGCCGCCTACAACAATATAATCAAAAGTATTGTGGGAAGGGGGGGAAGCGTTGCGCGTCATTGTTCTGCCCGCCTGCTCCAACGGAACAACGCACAGTCATAAGCTTCGACATCTTGCCGTGGCATGCCAGCCTCCCTGCCTA
>JAIUPE010000020.1 GCA_020160875.1 Pseudomonadota bacterium | reverse complement strand
GCCGGACAGCTCACCACTGGTCGAACGACCGATGCTGAATTAACATTCCGATCGGACCACCCAATGGGGGCCGGTCAGTTTGGCGGGGTAGTTTTTCTCTTCCTTAGCACTGTAATTGTATCCGGCATCACCGCCATCGTTATGGGCAACAATGCCCGCCATAGTGACGCAAGCGGCGCTCGGATTGCTTCTCGGTCGGCGCCAATATCCCTTGCAGAATTATGGAACCAACTTTCCCACGCGCAACGTACCGAAATAGCTGGCATTGTCGTCGGCGCTGTACGGGACAAGGCAAAGACCATTCCTCATGAGCGCTCTGCGGCGGAATATGTGCAAGCAATAGAACAGCGCATCGCACAAGAGCCGGCTGCGACGGCACGATCAATACCGCACGCCATGTTGGACGTTATCCGAGCCGACCACAAAGGAAACGCGGCGCTGCTGCGTGAAATCGATCTTGTGGAAATGAACCACTCATGGACTGAACCGGCAGGTTCTCCTTCATCAGCGAAGAGTTCAAGGACCACGGTGCGACAGGTAGCGAGTACGTCAAAGGACTATGAAGAGATTATTCGGCTAACGCTCGAAACAGTATATGAACAGGGCACCGGGTGGATACCGAAGACGCGGTCGCCTTCGGAGTACCTGCGCGAAATCGAGCGCCGCTATTCGGAGAGCGCAGCAAAAACTCCCATCCATCTGAGCCAAGCTGTGCTCCAAATCGTCCGGGCGGATTGCGAAGGATACGCGAATGTCATCGCCGCCGTCGACAGAGCTTCAAAAATCGAGCCGACGATGGACGCAGTTCTGTTTCAAGAAGCCACGACGTAGCGCCGATCTGCGGCGGGCTGTCGATTTGGATTGCCTGGAAGAACCGTGGTGACCAGGATTGGCAGCCGTAAACGAACGATTACGGATGTCAAAAATGAAGCCGATAGTGGGTTACGTCCGGGTTTCCACCCGCCGCCAGGGTCAATCGGGCCTCGGAATTGAGGCCCAAAAAGACCGTATAAGGGCCTTCTGCGAGCAATTCGGGTTCGTCCTAGCCAACACCTACACCGAGATCGAAACCGGCGCGGGGGAGAACGCGATTGAGGCCCGTCCCCAGCTTCGTGAAGCCCTTCGGGAGGCCAAACGCCGGGACTGTGCGGTGGTCGTTGCCAAGTTGGACAGGTTAAGCCGCGATGTGGCGTTTATCAGCGGCCTGATGGCTCGGAAGGTGCCGTTCATCGTCGCGGAGCTTGGGCCGGACGTGGGCAATTTTCTCTTGCACATTCACGCCGCCGTTGCGCAGCAAGAGCGCGAACTGATCTCGCAGCGAACTCGTGCCGCGCTCGCGGCGAAACGGGCGCGGGGCGAACATCTCGGCAATCCACGAAATCTTTCCGACGCGCAAGCGTTGGGCCGTCAAAGCCAATCCACTGAGGCTAAGCGGAAAGCCGGAGAGCTTGCACCGGTATTGGACGAGCTTCGCCGCGCCGGTGTCACGTCATTGCTGCGAATTGCCGAAGCACTCAACGCGCGCGGCATCTCAACTCCGCGCGGTGGCAAGTGGCACGCAAAATCCGTGTCGAGACTTAGCACGCTACTCGCGCTGGAAGCCGCATAGCGCCGATTTTTGAAAATCGCTCTGATCGCGTATCATATGTGCGGTGGATTTGACCGAAGACATAGGTGCGACCATGGTCAAGCGGATCAAGATGCGACATTCGATCACACGGCAGTTGTATGAGAAATCGCGGCGTAGGCTTCGCCGTCCAGATCAAAAGATCGGCTGTCTTGAGTATACAGGCTTTTGCGGACGAGGGAGTTACCCCGTCATATACGTCGCGGGCAGACGCTATACGCTGCCAAAATTGCTATGGATTTTGCGCCATGACGATCCTCCGCCGGAGGGCCATAGGATTACGCCCACCTGCGGCAACCACCGATGCATGGAAGAAACCCATTTCCTTCCCAGAAAGATCATCGATCTAGACAGGGAACGGATACATACGCGGCCACCGGGCCAGAAAGGGTTCCTTGGGCTGAAAGGGGAAGCAAACCCTGCCTCCGTCCTGCGCGATGAAAACGTGCTAGATATCCGGCAACGCCATGCGAAAGGCACATCGATCCGAAAATTGGCGAAGGGTTATGGCATCGCCTATTCACATGCCCACGCCATCGTAACGCGCTCTATATGGGCGCATATCTGACCTCGACCTTTAGCGCTATCTTTCAGATAGATAGGGGGTTGCCGGGGTAGATAGGCCCTGTAGCTCGATTAGATAAGGCCTGTAGGTTCTTTATCTAATGTAGCGGCAGCGGTTTGCTCACGTTGGCAAACTGCCGCTGGCAAATCCGCCCGCATCTCGGAGCCGCATTGATGCACATCGGGGAGCCCCAATCCCCGCACCCGGCCCCATCCTATTGTTGCGCCCAAGCGAACCGTTTGCGAAAAACGGAGGCAGACCCCTTGACCCCACCATGATCAATAGTCGCCCAAATCTATGGCACTTCGCCGACGTTGGCCGCAGGCTCGCCCGATAAGAAAACCCCAGACGACGGTTGGGCCGTTCCCGCGACTTCCTTTGGGCTTCGAGGAATTTGCTCGTCTCGTTCCGCGTGCCACTGCATTCAAATCCGTTCCGGCGATTGAAATTGCGCGAACCAACCTTGCAAAAGACGCACGCGCAATCTTGGCAGCCGAGACGCTAGCTTATTTCCTCATTCTGACAGAGTACGTGATCAGGAACACACAAAACCGCGATGCCCTTCGAAGGCGGCGCGAGCGCTTCTACAATCTTCAGCGTCGAAGCGAGGCGATTGAAGATGAGAATGCAAGAGAACTCGCCGTGACCCTTCGGCAGCAGCATACAGTGCAAGGCATCCGTATGGTGCAGAAGCAGTTATTTACTGCGTATCCCGTCTGCGCTGGCCTTATGACACTGACGACGCTGCGCGCTATGGATCAGGAGGACTACAAGGTCATGCCCGCCCGCATTTGGAAACCTCTTGGGGAACTACTCCTGGCCGTATATCCGACGAATTTTGACCGCGACACCGGTAAGATGGAGTTACGGTCTACGAAGGGCGTGACCGATTTACTACGGAGACGCCTCATAAGTCTTGCGGGGAAAACCCCGGCGGGGATGGTGCGGGCAATTGAACGCAGCATTCCCCTCTTCGAAGACGCGCGCCGCGTCTATTTAAGCCACGCAACTTGATAAGTTGCGGCTGCTTTAAGCTCCCTAAAAATCTCATACAACTCCGCACCATCAGAACGTGCGCTGCCGACGATCAGCGCACGTTCAGCCAACAGCGCCCAAGACGTCTGTCTGTTTGGCTGTCTGCATGTGAGCAACAGGGTAGGAGTTGAAAATGCCATTGCCAGAGATGACCACACCGATAACACCACGCGCCCTCGTGTGCGATAGGATCACTGTTTACGTGCAAGTGCACGTCTACAATCTTCCTGCAAATTTTTTGCGAGCCTTGCGTGATGCCTTTGGTTTCGAGCGGATGGTGACGGAGGACGGGGATTGGGGATACTGGCTAGATGATCTTACATTACGACCTGATAGCATCCCCACGCGCATTCAAGCGTCCATCATAAATCGGGAGAGTGTCGGTTTTGCCGTGGAGATGTCGCCGCTTAAAGCTATTCACCGGCGAAGCAGGGCGAAGATCAACGAGCACGGACTTCCGGGTCAGGACAACTGGATCAAAGCTGCCGACATCCGCGCCGACAATTCATGGGCCATTCGCGCTGTAGCACGACTTGCGCCGACGATGGGCACGTATTGCCAGGACATGGTTCAGCAAATTTTAGACAACCGATCTGTGGCGGGCGTGCCGCGTAATCAGCGCCCGAGAATTGCAAGCACGCAGATCACGCTTCGTCGTATTGAGATCGCCTACGATTTCTTCTCGCGGCAACCTAACCTTACAGTAGAGAGATTTTTGCCTCAGATAGCGGCGCTGTGTCCCGAGGTCTCATATAGGCGATATCCTCGTTCACGGTATCAGCGTGCAATAAGCCGTCAGGGAAGTATGGTTGAAGGCTATATTCATCCAAATGAGCGTATCAAATGCTACGTCAAAGCCTGGCCAAACCGCGTGCGGTGGGAATTGACGTTATCGGAAGATAGACTTCGTCTCTACGCGCATTCCCGGCTCGTGCGCAGCCGCTCAATGTCGATCCACACGGAACAGGCATTCCTGCAATTATTTGCCAACCTATCGCAGCACGCGGCGGTCCGGTTTCAGGACCTTGTGCGCGCCCGCATGAGTGTCGTTTGCGATGATGCCACGGCTGTCCAGCTTTACGCGGAGCTTGTTGCGCGGCTCCAAGATATTGAGTTGGTCGATGGCGTGCTCGACAGACTTGTTAGTCATCGACGCCTACTCTCTTCAGAGGGCCGGGACATAATTCGCTCATTACGCGCTGGTGGGATTATTAGTTCCCCGCGCCGTCACAGCATCTACCCGGTATCGGACCGTTTTAGGAGGGCGGTCGAGCTTATCGCAAACACGCCGGGTTTTTTGCGCCGTTCGAAGGTTAGGCGTCGTTTCCTCTGATAGGGGCACTCGCTATGACCAGCTATCTCGTAGGCCGATTGCGGTGTCGATGGCCTTCGGTGCTTCGCGCAGGTCGGCAAGCGGCTATTTCGGGAGGCGCGACTTCTGCGGCTCTTGAAATAACCGCTGTGGCAAGCTGCGCGGATCAATGTGGTCCCTCCCCGCGCGTATCGCTTGCCTCTGAACCCCGTCCTAGCCGGGGTTTGAAGCATCAAGGACGCTCAACTTTTCAAGAGGCTGGGTCGATAGCCAGCCAATCGGCTTCGCAATCCTTGGTGCTCAAAAAGGCACCTACGCGGCTCAATCGCCCCCCAAAAGCCAAATCGAAGTTTTCGGTGAAAACAAATCTGCCAAACCAGCTTCCGATCTTGAACGATGAAATTGCGCTCGTTGGACCGGCGCTGGCAGAATTACTTAGGACAGCGACCGCAGGGAACGACAACGGCGGTCAGGACTAACTGCGACATGAGCCATCAATATGCGCGCCGCACTCTACATCCGCGTTTCGACAAGGAAGCAAGCGGAACAAGACCTGTCGATACCCGATCAGCAGCGCCAGCTTCGCGACTATTGCCGACGAAAAAATTATAAGGTGGTGCGGGAATATATTGAGCCCGGCGCTAGCGCGACCACTGATGACCGGCCAATGTTTCAGCGAATGATAAGTGATGCCGAAGATGCGCGGCATCCATACGATATCATCCTTGTTCACAGTTATTCGCGCTTTGCCCGTGAAGCAATAGATGCGGAGCTTTACATCCGCAGCCTTGCCAAAGCGAATGTAAAACTTGCTTCAATCACTCAAGAGATGGGCGATGACGCCGGGGGACACCTTGCCCGCCGTATGATCGCCCTCTTCGATGAGCATGCAAGCAGAGAGGGCGCGAAGCACACGCTGCGGGCCATGAAAGAAAATGCCAAGCAGGGGTATTGGAACGGCTCCGCACCACCCTTCGGTTATAGGGTTGTCGATGCGGAACGGCGTGGCGACAAGATCAAGAAAACCCTAGAAGTCTACGAGCCGGAGGCGAAGATTGTTCGACAGTTCTTCACGTTGTATCTCGCAGGCGACGGCAAAACTGGGCCAATGGGTATTAAGAATATTGTCAGTTACCTGAACGGGCGCGGGAGAACCCAGCGTAACGGCAAGCCCTTTCACATCAAGTTCGTTCACGAGGCGCTTAGGAACACCGCCTACATCGGCAAGCATTACTTCAACAGAAAGGATAGCCGCACCAATAAGCGCAAGCCCATGACTGAGTGGGTCGAAATGAAATGCCCCGCGATTGTTGACCACAAAACCTTTAGTTCGGTGAAGAAGCTCTTGGCTGAGCGCAATCCGCGTAAGACGCCGACGCGGGTAACGAGTAACAGCATACTGCTGAGCCAGATAGCGCGCTGTTCGTACTGCAACGGGGCGATGACATTGCGCGCTGGGAAGAGTGGCCGCTACCGCTACTACGCATGCAGCACATGGGCTCGCGTTGGTGCCAGTGCGTGCAAAGGTAACAAACTCTCAATGCCGACGTTGGACGCCTTGGTTACGGATGCGCTCCTAGACCGCATCCTTACGCCGGAACGCATGCGGGCACTTATTCAAGAAGTGCGCCAATCATTGAGGTCAGGTAATGGGGATACAAGGCGGAAGCTCAAGCAACTCCACGGCCAGGAACGGGCGATCACGCTCAAGATCAACCGACTGTATGAAGCGATCGAGAATGGCCTAGTCGGGGATGTTGAGGTCTTCAGGGGAAGGCTATCGACCCTGCACGCCGAACTGGAAGAAACGAAAAACGAGATCGAGGCGACCCGCGAAGCCTCGAAGGGTATTCTCCCGGTGTCGTCTGCTGACCTTAGCTCTATTGCGTTGGCCTTCGGGCGCTTGCTTAGGGAGGGCGACTTGCAACTCCGCAAAGCTTACTTCCGTCTATTCATTCAGGAAGTGGAGGTGGGCTCCCGCCATATCAATATCGTCGGGTCCAAGGAAGCCCTGGCCCACGCGACCGCATCGATGCGCGGAAAGCGCCCAAATACGGTTCCAGTTTCTATGGCAGGTTGGCGTCCCCGGCGCGATTTGAACGCACGACCCCCAGATTAGGAATCTGGTGCTCTATCCAGCTGAGCTACGGGGACCCGGGCGAAGTTCTATCACAGCCGCCCGCCCCGTCCCAAGAAACCTCAAATAGGCGCAGTCGGTTCGCGCGCCAGTTTCAAGACGCCCACGGTGAAGAGGAGGTGGTAGCCCGCCATTAGGAAATAGAGCGCGAGGGTCACGGGATTCGAGACCGCATCGCCGATGGCGCGGAAGCTCGGCGGTGCGCCGGGCGTGAAACCGTTCGAAAGCAAGCGGTCGGCGAGGCGGCCGATGAAAAGGCCGGCGACCGCGAGACTGATATAGGGATGCGGGGTGTAGAACTTTCCCTCCGCCGTCGCCTCGAGGCGTGTGTGCTTCAGCGCATAGAACCCAAGCGCGATCCCAACCGCCGCGCCCAGGATCTCGGCTTCAACGCTGAGCAGCGTGGGATGCAGACCGGCACATACGAGGCACACAAGCGCGAGAATGCCGGCGCGCAGGCTCATGCGGATCGGATGCAGCGGCTGGCGGCCGATGCTGCGCCGGACGCGTCTATAAACGGCGAACGAAATCCCAACCGTCATCGCGGCGGTGGGGCCGAGCGTGCGCAAATCCCAGGTCATACGCAGTGTCCTAGAGCGTGTTGAAGTAATGTCGAATCGCCAACGCGCCCGAGATTCTTATTTGGTCGCGCGTTCTACGGCGAACCGGCTTCCGCTTCGCCGGAACGCGCTCTAGCACATCCATGCGCGCAAGTGAGCCGTGCAAACAAAAAGGGCGCCGCTGAATGCGCGGCGCCCTCTTCGTCTCCACCCGTCCGCGGGGGGCGGTTTTACATTTTAATGAACGCGTGCGGGTTCCATGTCGTGCTGACGCACGGCGCCCCAGGCTTGGTCGAAGGTCTGTGCGGCGCCGATCGGTTCGCCCGAGGCATTGAAGATCGCCCAGACTTCTTCGTCGTTCACGATCGCCTGACGGATATAGGCGATCTCATTGAGTCCAAGGCGCGCGAGGTCGATCGGCGTGGCGCCGGCCGTTGCGGTGCTTTCGGTCTCAGAGGTGTTGGTCGCGGCCGGGACGATCTCGGTGTCGGCGGCTTTCGCTTTGATGTCTTTCTCGAACATATGATCCTCCTTTCGAGCGATCATGAAAGGCGGCATCCCTTGAGGCGATACCGCCGGTGGAGCGTCTTAAATCTGGCCCGTCAATGTGGCTATTTTCGGGTGTCGGTGCGTCCGCCGTGTGATCCGGCGTGCGGATCCACGTCGATGGTCTTCGGCGCGATTTTCTTCTTGGTCGCGCTTTTGATCTCGACGTGAGTCACTTTGGGTTGCGGCACGGGTCTTTCAAGGTCCACATGTAAAAGGCCGTTCACCATCTCCGCACCGCGCACTTCGATTCCCTCGGCGAGAACAAAACTGCGTGTGAACTGGCGCGCGGCGATACCGCGGTGGAGATAGATGCGATTCGCGCTGTCGTCTTGCTGCTTGCCACGCACGACGAGCTGATTGTCTTCAACCGAAACGGAGAGATCGTCGTCGGCGAAACCTGCGACAGCCAGCGTGATGCGCAGGCGGTGCTCGCCGGTCTGTTCGATGTTGAAGGGCGGATAGCCTTCGCCGGCGGTTTTCGCCACACGGTCGAGCACACGTTCGATGTGATCGAAGCCGAGCAGATGGGGGCTTGAGAAGAGATTCACTCTGGTCATACGTACTCCGAGCCCGCCGCGCGGCGCTCAAAAGCCCTGCCCAGGATTGGCGCAGCGGCTCCTCTTATTTTGGGTGTTTAAGGGCGCCCGTCAAGGGCTGTAAGTCATTGGCGCGTATCGTTATTCGCGGTGCTTTCCGCGAAAGGCGATCAGCGCGAGGCCGCCGGCCGCCAGCGCCGCGGCCACCAGGTAGGGCAGCGTCATCCCGGCGGCGAACAGGCTGCCGGAGACGGAAGGCCCCGCGACGCGGCCCAAGGCGGTCGCCGATTGATAGGCGCCCATCACCGCGCCGCGCTCGCGGCTTGCGGCTTCCTTCGACACAAGGCTTGTCACCGACGGATTGAATAGCGCCGAGGCAAAGGCGAGCACCGCGCAGGACATGAGAAGCGTGGTTGGCGATGTGCTCACGGCGACCGCGAGGTACCCTGAAACGAACAGCGCTCCGGCAACGAGCGCGAGGCGCCGCTCGCCGAAGCGGCGCGTGAGCATTCCCATCAGCGCCCCTTGCACCAGAACGTTCACTGCGCCCATGAAGCCGAACACAAAACCGATCTCGCGCGGCCCGAACGCAAAAACCCGATGCACCCAAAGCGCAAACACCGTCTCGAATTGCGCCCAGGCGGTGATGATCAGAAAGCCGGTCACGACCAGCACAAGTAGCGCCTGACGCTGAAGCGCGATGCGCATTTTCTCGGCGAATGTCGCGCGCCGCTCCATGTGCGTGCGTGCCTCGGCCGATAAACTCTCTTTCAGGAAAAATACCGCGCCGGCGGCGGCGGCGAAGCTCAGGGTCATCGCGGCAAGGGCGGGTGCTCGGTAATCGGCGCCTTCAACGGATGCGCCCGCAAAAAGCCCACCGATACTTGGGCCCACGATAAAGCCGAGCCCGAAGGCCGCGCCCAGGATGCCCATGCCCTTCGCGCGCGTTTCCGGCGACGTGACATCGGCGACGTACGCCTGCGCGGCGGCGATGTTGCCGGCCATGAGTCCGCCGATGATGCGGCTCGCGACGACCAGCGCGAGTGAATCGGCAAATGCCAGCACAACGTAGGACAGCCCAAGGCCGATGCAGGTGAACGCGAGAACCGGTTTACGCCCGTAACGGTCGCTCACGCGGCCCCACACCGGCGCGGCGATCACTTGAGCGAGGGAATACAGGCCCAGGACCGCGGTAATGACTTCGGGCCCCGCGCCGATCCGCTGCACATAAAAGGGGAGAAGCGGCAGCAACAGGCCGAAGCCAAGAATGTCGACAAAGACGATCAGGAACAGAACGGGCATAAGGTCTCGTGGAAAACCGAGCCCTCGCAGGACGGCGAGGGGCGGCGAAAAGCGCGCGGCACGATAAAATCCACTTCGCGAAAAGTCGATATCGGCGCGGCCGCGCTATATACTGGATTTCGGTTGCCGCGCGCACATAAGGAAATGGACCCATCGCCGCGTTAGAAAACACCGGTCTTGAGAGCGCCGGGCGCCTGCTTTTGAAGACCGGCGACGAGCGGCCGTTGTTTCCGCCGCTGGATAGCTACGCCTCCGGCATGCTCGATGTCGGCGCGCCGCATCGCATTTATTGGGAGCAATCCGGTAATCCCAAGGGATTGCCCGTCGTGTTCGTGCATGGCGGCCCCGGCGCGGGCACCGCGCCCGCCTATCGGCGTTTCTTCGATCCCGCGCGCTATCGCATCATTCTGTTCGATCAGCGCGGCGCCGGCCGCTCGTTGCCCGAGGCCGAACTCACCGATAACACCACCGGGCATCTTGTCGCCGACATGGAAGCCTTGCGCCGCCATTTGCGCGTCGAACGATGGGTGGTGTTCGGCGGCTCCTGGGGCTCAACGCTCGCGCTGGCATATGGCCAGGCGCATCCCGAACGCTGCGTCGCGTTTGTGCTGCGTGGCATTTTCCTGTTCACCGACGACGAGGTGTCCTGGTTCATCGGCCATGGTCATGGCCAGGTCGTGCCCGCCGCCACCGGCATGGGCCGCTTCTTTCCCGAAGCGCACCGCGCGTTCCGCTCCTTTATTCCCGCGGCCGAACAGCCCGACCTTCTGGAGGCCTATTACAAGCGGTTGATCGATCCGAGCCCGCTGGTTCACCGGCCCGCGGCCGCGGCGTGGTGCGCTTATGAAAACGCCTGTTCACGCCTGATTCCGGCCGCCGGGCGCGGCGGCGACAATGACCAGTACTACACGGGCGCCCTCGCCATGGCCCGGATCGAGGCCCACTACATGGCGAACCACGGCTTCCTCGGGCCCGATCAGCTCATCAATAATATGCATGTCCTCAGCCGCCATCCGGCGGTCATCGTCCAAGGCCGATACGATATGGTTTGCCCGATCGCGGCTGCGGACCGTCTGGCCCGGGCTTGGCCCGGGGCGCAGTACCGCATCGTGCCGGACGCCGGTCATTCGTCCATGGAACCAGGCGTCCGCGCCGCCCTGGTGAAGGCGACCGAGGACTTCAAACACCTCTGTTAAGCGTGGCGCCCGGGCTCCTGTGGAAAACCCGGCCTGACCTGTCAGAACAGACAGGCCGTTTTGGCGCCGACCTGTCAGAGTTCGCAGGTCCTTGAATCCACTCACTCTGTCAGAAAAAGGGTGTGCCGCAATCCGGAGCGACGGGCGGCGGCATAACTGCTGACAAGTTCCATTACCCCAACTTTCCACCCCGCCTTTTGGGCGGGGTGTTTTTTTTGTCACAAAGACCCAGGCTCCGGGTGGCGACGGAAGTTTGCGGGAAGGTCGACAATTTTTAATGTGAAAAGCGACGGAGTGGGGCGGTCCTCACGTTCCTGTCACTGGGCGGGGCCTTTAAAAACCGCCATACATTAAAAAATCGAGGTTTACCCGAGCGTTACCAATGGTTACATCCGGCGCCATGGCTTCGTAACCGGCCTCTGGTATAAACCTTAAACGGCGATAACCCGGGGTACGGCGAAGGGCCCTTAAGGGTCACGCGTCACCACGTTTGTACGGGTTTTGCTTACATGGCTTTGCCACAGCTGCCACGCCGCCTGACTGTCATTGGTCTCATCGCCGTCGTCGCCGTCGGAGGTTGGGCCATGTTTATGCGCGGCGGAGGTGGCGACGGCCCGCGCCGCCAGATGGGCCCGCGTCCGGTGAACGTCGCCGCGGTCACACGCGAGACCTTCTCCGACCGTATCGAAGCCCTCGGCACCGTGATGGCGCAAGAGTCGGTCAACGTGACGGCCAAGGTGCAAGGCATCATCCGCTCCATTTACTTCGACGACGGCGCCACGATCGAGAAGGGCCGCGAGATCGCGGCCATCGACGCCGGCGAACAGACGGCGCAGCTCAACGTCGAACTCGCCAACCTTGAACAGCAGCGCAGCGAACTTGAGCGCACGCTGGTTCTCGCCAGGGACAACCACATCTCTCAGGCGCGTGTCGATGAACAAACCGCCGCGCTGAAGAAGGCCGAAGCCAACGTCGCGGCCGCGCGCGTTCGTGCGGGCGACCGTCTCATCACCGCGCCGTTTTCCGGTGTCGTCGGCACCCGCCGCATCAGCGTCGGCGCCCTCGTCAGTCCGGGCACGGTCGTCACGACGCTCGACGATATTTCCAAGGTGAAGCTCGATTTCGCGGTGCCCGAAACCTTTCTCGCATCGCTGAAGCCAGGCCTTCCGATCGAAGGCACCACGGCTGCCTATAACGACGCGACCTTCAAGGGCACGGTGATCGCGGTCGACAGCCGCGTCGATCCCACGACCCGCTCGGTCAGCGTGCGTGCCGAAATCGACAACAAGGATCTGCGCCTGCGTCCCGGCATGCTCATGGTGGTCGAGCTGATCAAGGATCAGCGCGAATCCCTCATGATCCCCGAAGCCGCGCTCGATCCGGCCAACGACAAGCAATACGTCGTCATCGCCAACCTCGAAACCAACACCGCGCATCGCGTTGAAGTGAAGATCGGCCGCCGCCGCCTCGGCTTCGTCGAGATCCTCTCGGGTCTGAAGGAAGGCGACATGGTCGTCCGTGAAGGTCTCCAGGACCTCAACGAAGGCGCCAAAATCGAGATCATGAACCGGGCCGAAACGGCCGATCAGCACGCCTCGCGCCTCGTCGAGCCGAGCTGAACCACGCGCAGTCCGCCGCGTTAGGCGGGAGGGCCAATTATGGTTTTATCCGACATCTCTATCCGGCGTCCGGTCGTCGCGATCGTGATCAGTCTTCTTCTGGTCGTGTTCGGTTTGTTCGCCGGCATGCGTCTGCCGGTGCGCGAAACCCCCGACATCGACACGCCGACGATCTTCGTCAACGTGCAGTACCCCGGCGCCTCGGCCGAAGTCGTCGAGACCAAGGTCACCAAGATCGTCGAGCAGCAGATTGGCTCGATCACCGGTCTCAAGACCATCCGTTCCTTCGCCCGTGACGGCTTTGCCGGATTCAACCTCGAATTCGTCATCGGCCACAACCTCGATGAAGCGGCCAACGATGTCCGTGACCAGTTGGGCCGTATCGTCAACCGTCTTCCGGTCGATGCGCAGCCGCCCGTACTCCAAAAGATGGACGCCGACGACGAGCCGATCGTCACCATCGCCGTGTATTCGGATAAGCGCTCGCAACTCGAAGTCGCCGATTACCTCAATATCAATGTCCTTCCGCAACTCGCGACCATTCCGGGCGTCGCCGCGGCCGAACTGCGCAACGCGCGCGAGAAATCCTTGCGCGTGTGGCTGGATCGCCGCGCCATGGCGGCTCGCGAGATCACCGCCGCCGACGTCGAAGCCGCGCTTCGCCGCGAGAACGTCGAACTCGGCGCCGGCATGCTCGAATCCGCCGAGCGCAATTATACCATGCGTACGATGCGCACGTTCCGTACGCCGGAAGACTTCGCCAACCTCGTCATTACGCGGAGCCCGGCGAACAACTATCTCATTCGCCTCGGTGAAATCGCCAAGGTTGAGATCGGCTCCGTCGACGACAAATCCCTGTTCCGCCAGGACGGCTCCCTTGGGACCGCAATCGGTGTGACCAAGCAGCCCGGTGCGTCGACCCTCGACGTAAGCGAGGCGATCATGGCGCACGTTGATCGACTGCAGCAGACGATGCCGTCCGATTTCACCGTCGTTGCCAGTAATGACCAAGCGGACTTTATCGAGCGCGCGCTCCATGAGGTGACGATCGCTTTCATCGTTGCCGGCGTTCTCGTCGTCGGCGTGATCTATCTCTTCCTCGGAACGATCCGCGCCGCGCTCATCCCGGCCGTCACCGTGCCGATCTCGCTGATCGGCACCGCGATCGTGCTCGCGCCGCTCGGCTTCTCGATCAACATCCTGACGCTTCTCGCCATGGTGCTCGCCATCGGCCTTGTGGTCGACGACGCCATCATCATGCTGGAGAATATCCATCGCCG
The DNA here is from genome assembly GCA_020160875.1 of Pseudomonadota bacterium. Lineage (GTDB taxonomy): Bacteria > Pseudomonadota > Alphaproteobacteria > Rhodospirillales > Rhodospirillaceae > SHVO01. Next base: position 25,701 of record JAIUPE010000020.1, on the reverse strand, counting down.
TATGAAGCTGATGAACGAACCGCCGCTCCTGGCGGCGTTCCGCGGCGCCAAGCAGGTCGGGACCGCCATCCTGTCCACGACGATGGTGCTCTGCGCGGCTTTCGTGCCCGTCATGCTGATGCCGGGCACTATCGGCAAGCTGTTCTTCGAGTTCGCCGTCACGATGGCCGTGGCCGTCGCCTTCTCGATGTTCGTTTCGCTGACCCTCACGCCGGTCATGTGCAGCAAGATCCTCACGCCCGACCTGGACGAAAGCAAGCTTGCCCATAAGGCCGAAGAAGTGTTCGAGCGCCTGAAGAGCGCCTACGAACGCAACCTGAACAAGGTGCTCGATAAGCCGAGACTCGTGTTCGCCGCGTTCGGGCTGGTCACGCTCGCGGTCGTGGTGCTGTTCAAGGTCCTGCCGCAGGAGTTCCAGCCGAAGGAAGACCGCGGCGCCATCGACGTGCAAATCCGTTCGCCTGAAGGCGCGACGCTGGCCTACACGCAAAAAATCGTCGAGCAGGTCGCCGCTGCGATCAAACCGATCGCCGAAAAAGGCGAGATCATGCGAATGATCGAACGCGTGCAAAGTCCGGGTAACGACGGCGGCGTTTCTTTGCGCCTGGTCGATTGGGACGAGCGGCGCTCGGCGCAGGACATCATTGCGGAAATCGCCCCCGCGATCGCGAAAATCCCCGGCGCACAAATCTCTCCGCAGTTGCGCGGCCGGTCCGGCCGTGGCGGCGGCGGCGGCAACTTCATCAGTTTCTCCGTGTCGGGCCAAACTTTCGAAGAGCTCCGCGATTGGCGCGACAAGTTGATGCCGGCGCTGCAGAAGAGCCCGATGATCGCCCAGGTCCGGAACAATTTCATCGAAACGAAACCCCAGGTCCGTATCCGCATCGATCAGGAACGCGCCGCCGATCTTGGCGTGTCGGTCGGGGCCATCGGGAACACCTTGGCCGCGATGATGGGCTCGCGCCGTGTCACCACTTTTGTCGATAACGGCGAAGAATATGACGTGCTGCTCCAGGGGTCGTTGGCGGACCGCCGCACGCCGACGGATGTCTCCAACATCTACGTGCGCTCGGACACCACGCGCGAATTGATCCCGCTCGCCAGCGTCGTGAAGCTCGAAGAGGGCACTTACGCCGAGAACCTGTCGCGTATCGACCGTAAGCGCGCGATCCAGTTCTTCCTGAATCCGCGCATCGACGTGAAACTGTCCGAGCTCGTGACCGAAGTCGAAGCGATCGCGCAGCCCATCCTCCCTCAGACCGCCGAGCTGGTCTGGCGCGGTGAAGCGCAGGACTTCAAGGAAACGGGCTATCTCATCTACGTCAGCTTCGGACTCGCGCTGATCGTCGTGTTCCTCGTGCTCGCGGCGCAGTTCGAAAGTTTCATCCACCCGCTGGTGATTATGATGACCGTGCCGCTCGCGGTGTTTGGCGCGCTGCTCGGCCTCGCGCTGTTCGGCCAGAGTATCAATATCTACTCGCAGGTCGGCATCATCGTGCTCGTGGGTCTTGCCGCGAAGAACGGGATTCTGATTGTCGAGTTCGCCAACCAGCTGCGCGATGCGGGCCGGTCCTTCCGCGAAGCCCTCGTGGAAGGCGCCATGACCCGCCTGCGTCCGATCATCATGACCGCGCTCGCGACCGTCATGGGCGCCGTGCCGCTCATGATCTCCACGGGCGCCGGCTCCGAAGGCCGCCGTCCGCTGGGCGTGACGATCTTCACCGGGGTGTCCTTCGCCGCCTTCGTGACCCTGTTCGTGATCCCGGCCTTCTACATGCTGATCGCCCGTAACACCGGTTCGCCGGGCCGTGTCGCGGCCGAGCTGCGCGACTTCGAACGCCGTCATCCGCTCAAGGGCGAGGAAGCCGACGAACTGGGCCATCAGCCCGCTGAATAGCCTTGATCCGCCGGGCGGCATTGATGTGGTGCCGCTCGGCTGGACACTCCCCCGTCAAAACTCCTATACCAGTTGTGTACCGGGTCGCGTCTGCCCGTGCTGGCGGCTAGCGCCTGGTTTCCGAAGTTCGCCCGCTCGCGGGACGTATCGGACTGCGAACTTCGGAAACCAAGAAGGCGCTAGAGACTCTCTTGAATTGGTGCCGCTTTATAATTTGAAGTCGCGATCGCTGACATTTGCGAAAGCACGGACAGGGACTTCAAATTGGCGGCGCCATGGGGCGGCGGCCGTTTGAAAGAAAAAGAGCTTCGGTTTGCGTTGGTGTGTTACGGCGGCGTCTCGCTGGCCGTGTATATGCATGGGATCACCAAAGAGATCCTGAAGCTTGTCCGCGCCTCGCGCGACTTCCACACCTATACCAATAAAGGCGACGCCAGCGTCGCTCATGCCGACGTGGCCCAGCCGCGCAAGGACCCGGTCGATACCGAGGCCGTTTACTTCGAGCTGCTCCGCCAAATCGGCAAGACCTTGGATCTGCGCATCGTCGTCGACATCATCGCGGGCGCGTCCGCCGGTGGGATCAATGGCGTCATTCTCGCCCGCGCCCTCGCGCACGATCTCGAAATCGATCCCTTACGCGATTTCTGGCTGAAACATTCCGACGTCGCCGAGTTGATGCCGGACCATGTGAAGGCGGGGCCCTGGCGCAAATGGTACTTCCGTCCCTTCGTGTGGATGTTCCTGTGGAAGTTCCGCGAGGATCTTGGCGAAAACGCCGAGCTTAAGGCGAAGCTGTCCATGTTTCTTCGCTCGCGCTGGTTCAAGCCGCCGTTCGATGGTTACAATCTCACGAAAGTGCTGTTCGACGGCTTCGGCGCCATGGGCGACCCGCACGAGCCCGGCAGCTCGCTCATCCCCTCTGGCCTCCAGCTCGACCTCTTTGTCACGGTCACCGATTTCCGCGGCTACGTCACCGACACGCCGATCCACAATCCGCCGGTGATCCGCGACCGCGAACACCGTCAGGTGCTGCGCTATTCCTATCGCCACTGGCCGCGTGGTCATGAAACAAGCTCGTTCGACCGCGACGGGTTACCCGCGCTGGTGTTCGGCGCGCGCGCGACGTCCTCGTTCCCTGGCGCTTTTCCGCCGATGCAGCTGCGCGAGATCGACACCCTCATCACCGAGCGGGGCGTGTCCTGGAACAGCCGGGTGGATTTCCTCTATCGGAACTTCAGGCCTTACTTCCTCGCCAATCTCAACCCTGGCGAGGCGGCCTTCATCGACGGTAGCGTGCTGAACAACAAGCCGTTCGCCCAAGCCATCGAGTCCATCCGCGGGCGTCCGGCCTACCGTCATGTCGACCGGCGCCTGCTCTATGTCGACCCGCACCCGGAGACCACCAAGGACCGCTCGTCCATGCATGTGCCGGGGTTCTTCACCACGCTCAAGGGCGCGTTGTCCGATATCCCGCGCAACGAGCCCATTCACGATGATCTCGCCTGGGTGAACACCTACAACGCCGAAGTGCGCCGTCTGCAAATGGTGGTCGACGGCGCGCGCTCACATATTCGAGCCATCGCTGAAGCCATTGCCGGCGAGGAGCTCGACCCTAACATCACGGGCGAGGAGATCGGCCGTTTCCGCGAGCTGGCAAACAACCGTGCCCGCGCCGAAACGGGGTTCGCTTACGAAGGTTATCTACGCCTCAAGCTCACCGCGGTCATCGAGGACGTGGCCGCCATGGTGGCCGAGGTCTGCGGCTACGGTCGCGACACGACCGAGGCCAGCCGCATCATCATCATCATCGAGCGCTGGGCGACGCTTACGGGCGTTTTCCCGTCGCCTGAAGCATTGAAAAAACCCTCGGCCCCCGGTGAACCGCCGGCGTGGGTGCAGTTCCTGTTGCGCTTCGATGTGAGATACCGCCAGCGCCGCGTGCGGTTCGTCGTGCGCGCGGTCAATCATCTCTACATGCGCCTGTCCGATCCCGCGCTCGAGGGGTTGAAGGCCGACCGTCTGGACTATGTTAAAGCCGGCCTCTATGACGCGCTCGCGCTCTTGCAACCGATGACCGCGCGCGCGGCCGCTGTCGACGGTAAACACGGTCTCTCACGCCGCACGGCGGAAGCGGTGAAAGCGGTGGTGCGCGACATCGTCAAGGCCATGGACACCGATCCCCTGCTGGCGGTGAACTCGACCGCCGTGGCGCAGAAATTCGAATCCCGGATCACCGAGACCCTGGCCTCACTGGCCGACGAGATGGCGCTGGAAGCGGACAACGCCCGCACCGACGCGTTGCTCGCCACTCTGGTGCGGGGCGCGGGCGCGATCCCAGCACTTCCGGCCGCCGCCGCCCGCGAACTGATCGAGCATTACGTCGGCTTCGCGGTGTGGGATGTGCTCACCTTCTCGATCACCAACTGGCGCGACTTGGACGAATTCGACGAAATCCGCGTCGATCGCCTCAGCCCCGACGACTCGCAGACCTTACGGAAAGGCGATGCCTCGGCGACCCTCAAGGGCATCCAATTCCATCATTTCGGCGCCTTCTTCTGCCTTGCGTACAGGCAGAACGACTATCTGTGGGGCCGTCTGCACGCGGCCGAACGCCTGATCGACATCGTGCTCGATGCGGCCAAGATCGAAGGCGCGGGTGATGATATCGACGCCGTCGCGCTCAAGGCTTCCGCGTTCGAAGCGGTCCTGCGCGCCGAAGCCAAAGTCCTCAGCGAATGCGGCGATCTGATCTCCACCTTGAGCGCCGACGTCGCGAAACTGCGCCAAAAAGCCTAGGCGTCATATATAATCGTCGGCGCATGCGGTTCCGGTTTCTTTCCCTCGTTATCGGCTTTTGTGCGGGCCAGGTTTCGCCGGTCTCGGCGCAGGACAGTTTTGCCGACGCCTTCTGGCGCTTCAAGGCGACGACAGGCTTCGATTTCAGCTCGGGCAAATACGGCGCCGATAAACCTACTGAAGTCCTCTATGTGCCGCTCACGGTGCAGGCGACGAAAGGCCCTTGGACCATCAAGGGTGATGTTTCGTGGCTGCGGGTTTCGGGGCCGGCGCTCCTTCTGGATGGCTCGTCCGTCGGTACCGTGCCGGTGCGGACGTCAGGCTCGGCGTCCGGCGCCGGCGACATCAATCTCTACGGCCGCTACTCGGTCGAAAGCCTGTACGCCCATAACGTCTTCATTGATCTGACCGCGCGCGTGAAGATCCCCACGGCTAGTTTTGCCGACGGCCTCGGCACCGGCGAATGGGATCAATCGATCCAGATGGATATCGCCACGGTGCTTGGGAAATTCGCGCCGTTCGCCGCCGTCGGCTATCGTTTCACCGGCCAGCCGGCGGGGTTCACGTTGCGCGATGTGGTTTATGGAACGGCGGGCGTGCAGTATGGCTGGACGCCGCGAATCTCGACCGGCGTCTACTATGATGTGCGCCAGTCCTCGATCCCCACGGCCGCGGCGCCGCAGGAAGGCACGGTCTACGCCAACTTCAAGCTCAGCGACCGCGTATCGATGAACATCTACGGCGTTCTTGGTTTTTCCAAGAATAGCCCGGATGCCGGCGGCGGCACCTTCCTCACATACCAGTGGTAACGGCGAATCCCGCTTAAGACGTCCGCGTCTTAGGATGTCCGCTTTTTTAAGATGTAGGGCCGATGTTCTGCGGGCGCTCGATCTGCGGGCGCTCCGGTACGGTCGGACGCACGACATCCGGCTTCGGTGTGTCGAGGGCTTGGGGTCGGTCGATCGGCGGACGTTCCGGCGGCGCGACGCGGTCCGGGCGCTGGCGCGTGTCGGGACGCATCGCCGCGGGACGCAGCGAGCCGTTCGCCTTGTTGATGGTCACGACGGTGCGGACTTTCGTAATGGCCGTCGCCGCGATGGTATTGTCGCCGGCGATGTGACCGGTCACGACGATACGGTCGCCCGCGGACGTGCCGGCGGGCAGCGCGCCCTGCACCGCGATCCCCTGGATGGAGAGCGGATTCGCGCGCGCCGGCGCATAACCTTCCAGCGAGACATCGCGGACGTCTTTGCCGAACGGCAACGCCTTCGCGCCCGCTACCACATCGGCGACGAACTGACCGTTGATCATGCGGCCCGCGACGAACACCTGAGCGCCGTTCGCCGGTTGCGAAACGATGGCATCGGCGCCCGGCGTCACGGTCAGATCGCCGATCCGCACGCTCGCGCCGCTCACATTCGCCATGCCGCGCAGAAGCACGCGGCCGTCGTCCTTCGACTGCTCGTCGACGCGGCTCGCGACAATCGTGCCATCCTCAAGGCGCAGGCCCGAGACGCTCACGGTGTCGCCGGCCTGCAAAGTGCGGAAGGCGTCGATCGCGGCTTTATCTCCGGCCAGGTTCAGTTTCACCTTCTGGCCGAGCACGGTCATCGTCTCGCCGGCGTGATCGACCGCGCCGATCGGACCGGTGACCGCGTGCTGGATCTCGAGCGTGTCGAGGAAATACTTTTCGCCCCGCAGGCGCGCGACGCCCTGGATCACCTGGCCGACTTTCAACTCTTCCAGCGACGAAGGTTTGCCGTCGGACTCGACGGCGGTGTGACGGTCGAACTCCCAGGCGATGCCGTTGACGATCACCGAGCTGAAGCCCGAGATGGTGCCGAGGATTCCGGTGCCACCGATGCCGTCGCCGTTCTTCTTGCCGTCGGCCGCGGCCGTCACGGTATTTGGCGAACCCGTGCCGCCGATGCCATCGCCGTTCCGGCGCTCGGCCACTTGCGACGGCGCGGTGCCCGTTGTGGAGCAGGCGCCCGCCAGGCAAAGCACGGCCACGACCGCAAGACGATGCAGTCCACTCTCCCACAGCCGCAGGGTATCAACCCCAGTCATTGCCCCAGCTCGACGTCTTTCGCGGGTTGGCATTCGGTCAACCCGGCTTAGTCCGACTCTTTTTCCGGTACAGGCTCGCCCGGCACATCGGAATCCGAGCGTAAGTTATTGAAATTTGCAGCGCCATCAAAGAAATACAAGCCGAAATTAATGCGCCGTGTAGCGGTCGCGCGGCCCTTATCCTTTTCGGCAAGCTCCAGCGCTAGACGGTTCATTTCCAACAAAGCCTTCATCCCGGTCCGCTCCGCGGCTTGCGCGAGTTCTCTGGCAGACTCATCCGTAAGTCCTGTGTAATGAACGCTACGTTCGAGAGTCGGGTTGCCTTCTTCCAAGAGGTTGTGGGCGGTCGCCGCCAGGTGGTCATGGATATTGCGGCCGAAGTAGAACGCCTTCTCCTCGAAGCCTTTTTCCGGGACGAAGGCGGAGCGGTTCAGCACCACCCGGCCATCTTCGTCCAGATGCGCGACTCCAAGGCGCAGCCATTCATCCAGCAGCGCACGCGGGCGGACGTCCTTGGAGACGTTCGAAACCAGCGAATCGAAGGACGGGCCGCGCGACTCGGCCTTGCGGGGCAGCGGCAGCGGCTGTCCTTTCTTGTCGGTCGTGTCCTTCGAGCCCAGCCAGCGCGAAACGATCTGTGCGCCAAGCCCGATCGAGCGCGGCGCCGCCATCTTTTCGGTGGGTCTTTCGCGCAGTCTTTTCACGTCTTTCCGGTGCACGCCCGTCAGGAGACTGACGCGGCTATCGGTCTGTTTCTTCCCATCGACCGGAAATTCATTGAGCGCGACGTCGACGTAGGCCTCTTTCAAGAGTTCCATCAGCGCGGCCAGGCCCACACCCTTGGCGATCAGCAGCCGCGCCAAGGGACGCAGGAGCCGGCGAAGGGCTGAGATCAATGGCTTTGGGAGGCCGGCGACAGGTTCTTGGGAAGGCATTCGAGGCGGAGTCTTATTTCGCAAGCGGTGACGTCTGACTCTCTCTATACACGGTCGTGGGAATTTTTCCCACTTTTTATTTGACTCATTCCGGCGGACGGAGTACGCTTTCTCCTATTCGTGGGAAATTTTCCCACATAATTTCAGGGGAGCGTAGCAACTCTACAGATACAAGCCAACCTCGAGACCGTGTTCAGGAAGACTTTGTGATCCGCCTCGAACGTCATCGCCACGAGTCAGATCCTACCCCGATGACCTTCTGAGGCTTTTATCTTCTCCCGCCCGGTTTCGGGCCTGACCCAAAGCGGGCGGGAGAAGATCTTTCTGAAACGAGAGTGGCGCGATGTATCCCCGAGGAAATTGAGGTCAGGGTCGAGGTTAAACTCGACCCATCAATAACCGCCCGTCCGCGTAGATGGACCCTAGTTCATCTCGGCCCTGACCTGAGCTTCCTTCTCAAGTTCCTTGAGACGCTGCTTCAAATACCGCGACGCGCGGGATACCCCACACCCCCCGCTACTCACCCATCCCGCGTGTCGCGGCCCCAATCCCCAGGAGTATTTCGGCGCGGATTCGCGTTCCTAGATTTCGCGCCGCTTTAACTCGCGCACGAGGAAGCGCGCGGGATGTAAGGCCGTGACAAGATCGCGCTCCAGCGGCCATGGCTCACCGGTGATGTGGCAGGCCAACAGCTCCGCCGCGAGCGGCGCGGAAACCGCACCGCGTGCGCCCAAGGCCGTAAGCACATAAAGGCCGGAGTGATAACGCGCGTCCGGATAGCGGGCCCAGGGATGGCCGTGACGAAGACTCGCGAAGTCTTCAAGGTAACGGCCGTGTTCGGGCACGGGGCCGACCATGGGCAGATGATCGGGCGACATGCAGCGCACGGCGGCAAAGCCGCTGAAATCGGCGGAGGGATCGAACAGGTCCGGCGCAATGCGCGCCAGATCGTCGAGGTTGCGCTGATGATCGCTCGCGCGCACATCCGTGCCGGTCTCCATGTCGAACGTCGCGCCCAGCTCGTGCACGCCGTGATGCGCGGGCGTCAGAAACCCGCCATAGAGCAGTATTGTACGCAGCGCCTCGGCGCGCGCATTGGTCGGCGCCAATGTCAGTTGTCCGCGCCGTGCCTCTAGCGGTAACCATGCGGTTTCCCGGAACCGCTTCAAACCCAGCGCATTGCCGAGGATCACGACATCGGCGTCGGCGATCGCATGGCCCGCCGCGTCATCGACGCGCCAGCGTCCGGCCGTATGTGTAAGGGCACTTGCGGCAACGCCAAATCGCATCTGCGTCTGCGCCGTGAGTGGACCGCAGGCTTTGCGCGGTTCCTGCCAACCGCCCTGTGGAAAATAAAGTCCGCCCTGTTTCAGCGCGAGGCCCGCGAGATCGGAAGCCTCCGCGGCGTCCACATGGGCGATGTAGGAACCGGGCAGTACACCTGCAGCGACGATTTCGGCGAAGCGCGCGGTGTCGTTCCCGCCGTCGAGCTGCAGGCTTCCGACTTGCGCATGAGATTCGGCGCGCATCGCCAGCGCGTATCTCCACGCGGCCGCGTAAAACCGCCCATCAAGAGCGGGTGCCGCCGTCAGCCGCGGCGCCATCACCGCGCGGGGAACCCCGGAGGCTTCGGCGGCGAGGGCGTCGTGCCGTTCGATGAGCGTCGTGCGCCACCCACGCCGTGCCAGCGCCGCGGCGGTGTGTGCGCCGGACAGGCCCGCGCCGATAATGGCCGCATGACCGCGCCCGGCGGCGTGCGGCGCAGGCGCGAACCACGGCTGCAAAGCGGACGTCTGCGGGCCGTCGCGAAAGCGCGCTTTCAGCATTTCACGTTTCGCGCCAAACCCGGGGGCGCGTACGGTGTCGAACCCCGCGATGTCGAGGCCGCGCCGCACCGCGCCCGCAACGCTATAAGTCGCGGCGCTCGCACCGTGCTTTGAGAGACGCGCGACGTGCGAAAAGACTTTTCCGCTCCACATCTCTGGGTTTTTGTCCGGCGCGAATCCGTCCAGGAACCAGGCGTCGACACGGGCCTCCAGTTGGCCGAGCATTTCTGCGGCGTCGCCATAAAGCAGCGTGAGCGCGACGTCCCCGGATTCACCGCGATCCACGGCGGGGAAGACACGATGGAAGCCGCGCTGCGGCTCCGGATAAACGGCGACCAGGGCGCGCGCCAGCGTTCCCACCTCATCCCACGGCGCAAGGCAATCGCGTACTTCAGCGCCGGTCAGTGGAAAGCCTTCGACGGCGATATAATGAAGGCGGCTATTGGGTGTGCGCGTGCTTCGCCACATCTCCCATGTCGCAAGGAAGTTGAGCCCGGTCCCGAAGCCGAGTTCGGCGATGCAGAAGCATTCCTTGTGCTGCCAAGCCTGCGGTAGCTCATTGCCGGCAAGGAAAACGTGACGGCTCTCCGCGAGGCCACCGTCGCGGCTGTAGTAAATATCGCCGAATCGCTCCGCGACCGGCGTATGCCCGCGTTCCCACGCGAGATCGGGAGCAGGCAGGGGCCGTCCGCGCCGGCCGAACGCGCCGGTCATGGTCTTTTACCGTTCTGGGGTTTGGTGTGCGTGCGCATCATACTTTCGCCGTACTATAACAAGAAATTCACCCTCGGCTTTCAGTGATGCGTCGTTTCACACTTGTGCGCGTAAAGACCTTTGCCGCACAAGGACGCGGGAGACGACCTGGAAGAGTGATGAGGATGACGCGGGCGGCTCTGACCCTGTTTGCGCTTATGGGCATCGTGCTGCCGGACCTGGGTCCGGCTGCCGCGCAGGTTCCTGCGCAATCCTCCACACAAACGCCAGTACAAGCCCAGGCGCGGGCGCCGGCCGATGCCGCGCCGGCCTTCGAACTCGGCACCGTCACCACCAACGACGGTGTCACCTTACCCATCGTCATGACCTATCCGGCCAGCGGCGTGAACACCGGCGGCGCGGCGATCCTGCATTTGCCCGACGGTCCCGGCATCAACGCCGTTCAGCCCAATGTCACTTCACGTTATGTCGCGACCGGGCTCGCGCGCCTCGGCTATACAAGCCTGAGCCTGGAGCCGCGTTATGCGCAGTCCTACGCGTTCAGCCGTTTCGATGACACGATCAACGATGTGCGCGCGGCGGTTGATTTCCTCCAGGTGCGCGGGTTCTCCAATATCGTGCTCGCGGGGCACGGCCTCGGGTCGTTGCTGGCGACGCGCTACATGGCCGAGACCGCCGACGGACGCATCAAGGCGGTTGCGGCGTTCGCGCCCAGCACGGATATCGCCGAAGCTTGGCGCGCATCCATGGGCGAGGAAAAATATTGGGCCACGGTCGAATCCGCGTCGAAGGCCGTGAGCACCGGCGGACGCGGTGAATTCATCGATCTCGGCGACGGGCTCATCTTCACGCCGGCAAGTTTCCTTGATTGGTATGGTCCGACCGCGAAGACGTCGCTGACCGCGAACATGGCGGGCGTCGACAAACCGCTGTTTCTCGCCGCCGGGGACCGCGACGCCGCCGTACCGAAAGGCCGGCTGGAGCGTCTCAAGGCCGTCGCCTTCCTCTCAAAGCGGATAGAGATCAAATACTATCCCGGCGCCGGTCACGATCTCACGGCAGCCCGCGATCCCTTGATCGCCGACGTCGGCGCATGGCTCGCGAAGCTCGGCCTCGCCCCGCCGCCGCGCGTGGTGATGACGATTGTCGATGCCACCGCCAAGGATGGGACACCCCTCGCCGGCGTGCTCTATACGCCGGCCGCTGGCGCCGACCGCACGCGGCCGGCGATCCTTATCGCGCACGGTTGGACCAGCGACATTATGCGCGGTACGCCGCATTGGTTGGGCCAGCGTCTCGCGCAGCGTGGTTATACGGTGCTCGCGTTCGAAACCCGCGCCTCGGGTTTCCGCGGCGTGGTGAAGGGAAAGCTCGAAGACATCCCCCAGGACATCGCGGCGTGGGTGAATTTCATGAGCGCGCGCGGTCACGGCAATCTCGTGGCCGCCGGTCATTCCACCGGCGCTTTATGGTTCAGCTACTACCTCAGCGAAACCAAGGATACACGCCTCAAAGCGGCCGTCTATCTTGCGCCGATGCGCGATATGCCCACACACGCCCGCACGGCCATGGGCGAAGATCGCTATGCGCGCGCCGTGCTCGAAGCCGGCGAGGCCGTGCGCGATGGCATGGGGTCCAGCCGTCTCATCAACACACCGTTCCCGCAAGCGACCTATGAGGAAGACGCCCGTCAGCCGATGGTTCTCTCGGTGCCGGGCTCGGGCTTCACCTATTATTACGCGGACAGCTTCCTCAGCTATTGGGGTCCCAATTCCAAGGCCGTACACACGCGGCTCGTGGCGAACGCGCCCATTCCAATCCTCGCTGTCGGCGGTTCGCGCGATCCGCTCATGCAGGGTGCATATTTGATTCAATTCACCCAGGCGGCGGGCGAGAAAGCCACCTATATCTTCTATGGTGGCGCCACCGGCGCCACCAACTCCTTCGACGGCTACGAGACCCGCCTGACCGACGACATCATCAGCTGGTTGCGAAAGACACTTTAATAGGCATGTTCCGGAAAAGTGTGAGCGGTTTTCCGATAAGAACATGCCCCAAAAAAAGAAAGTAGCGGGTGCGCTTGATTCAATTTCCCGGGGGTAAACGCTAAAACGATGACTGCCATTGCTGACATCGCCGCGCGCTTCGCCGCCGTGGCTCCGGCGTGCGACGCCTGGTCCATTCGCGTCATGCGCAGCCGCAGCGAATCCCTGTCCGTGACACGCGGCATTGTCGACCCCGTCAGCCTTGGCGACGACCTCGGCGCCATGGTGACGGTGCAGGCTAAAGGCGGCGTTGGATATGCGGCAACGTCGGACATTAGTTCCGCCGGCCTCAAGGCCGCGGGCCGCGCGGCGCACGCGTGGGCGGAATGCGTCGCGGGCCGCATGGTCGCGTCGGTGGACCGCAAGACAACGGCGCCGGTCAAATTTGATCATGAGGATCGTCCGCGCCAATCGTGGGATTCGCTCAGCCGCTCCGCCAAGATCGAGCGTTTGAAATCCACGGCCGACGCCTTGAAGCGCGGCGACAAAATCGTCGACTGGGCCGCTTATGTCGCCTACGCCGATGAAGATGTGGTTCTCGCGACCTCCGATGGCGACTTCATCCGCCAGCGGCGCGGCCTCGTCATTCCCGGCCTTTCTGCCAGCGCCTCCGACGGCGCGGAGACCCAGACGCGGACGTTGGCGCGCGGCGGCGTGATGCGTCAGGGCGGCTGGGACGTGCTCGAGGACGTCGGCTTCTGGCAGGCGCCGGAGCGCATCGCCGAAGAAGCGCTCGAGCTGTTGGCCGCGCCCGACTGCCCGGCCGGCACGATGGATCTCCTGCTCATGCCGGACCAGATGTATATCCAAATTCATGAGTCCATCGGGCATCCGCTCGAACTCGACCGCATCCTTGGCGACGAACGCAATTACGCCGGCACCAGCTTCGTGACGCCCGACATGTTTGGGGCCTACCGCTACGGATCTGAGCTTCTCAATGTCACCTTCGATCCGGGCGTCGCCGGTGAAACCGCCTCCTATGCCTTCGACGACGACGGCACCCCGGCCGCCAAACAGTTCCTGATCCGCGCCGGCATGCTGGAACGCGGCCTCGGCGGCGCCACCAGTCAGGCGCGCATCAACATCCCCGGTGTCGCCAATTCGCGCGCCTGCAATTGGAACCGCCCGGCCATCGACCGCATGGCCAATCTCAATATCGAGGCGGGGAGTTCGTCGCTTGAAGATCTCATCACCCAGGTGAATGAGGGCATCGTGATGGAAACCAACACCTCCTGGTCCATCGACGACAGCCGCAACAAGTTCCAGTTCGGCTGCGAGCGTGCGCGCCTCATCAAGAACGGCAAAGTCGGTCAGGTCGTGAAGAATCCGAACTACCGCGGGATCTCGGCGACCTTCTGGCGCAATCTCAAAGGGCTTGGCAATGCCGCCACCGTCAGCGTGCACGGCACGCCAACTTGCGGGAAAGGCGAGCCGAACCAGGCGATCCGCGTCGGCCATGCGACGCCGCCGGGTTTGTTCGCCGACGTGCAAGTTTTTGGCGGCGGCTGATCATGCAACAGCAGTTCTCCGAAATCGCCGACCTCATCCAGTCTTCGCTGCGCGGCGAGGAAGGGTTTCTCGCCAATTTCTCCGGCGAGAGTTCACAGTTCGTGCGCTTCAACCGCTCGGCCGTGCGTCAGGCGGGCGCCGTCGAGCAACGTTATTTGTCGCTCGAGCTTTTCATTGGCAAGCGGCACGCCTCGCAATCCATCACGCTGACCGGCGCTGACGACAGGGATGCCGTGATCGCTGCGGTTGTCGCGCTGCGCGAGGTCTTGACCGACACGCCTGAAGATCCGCACTTCCTCATCAATGAAACGCCGTCTTCGTCCGTACGGGTGTTGCCGAATCAGTTGCCGGGCGACGATGAGGCGGTGTCGGCGATCCTCGAAACCGGCAAAGGGCGCGATCTCGTGGGCCTGTATGCGTCGGGTCCGATCCATCGCGGCTTCGCCAACAGCTTCGGCCAACGCAATTGGGATACGGCCCATGCCTTCGCCGCCGACCTCAGTTTCTACCTGCAAAGCGACAAGGCCGTGAAAGTCGATCACGCCGGCACGGCGTGGGATGCCGGCGCGTTCACCGCCAAGATGGACGGGGCGAAGATGCGCCTCAAAGCCCTCGCGCGCGCGCCGAAAACCATCTCGCCCGGCAGTTACCGCGTGTTCCTGGCGCCCGCGGCGCTCGAAGAACTATTCGGCCTTCTGTCTTGGGGCGGTTTTAGCTTGGCGTCGGAAAAGACCGCGACCACGCCTTTCATTCGCATGATCGCCGAAGGCGCGAAGCTCGACCCGCGTGTGACCCTGGTGGAGAACGCGGCCGAAGGTCTCGCGCCCGGCTTCCAGGAAGAAGGCTTCGTCAAGCCCGCGCGCGTGCCGCTCATCACCGCGGGCGCCTACACCAGTGCGCTCGCGTCGCCGCGGTCCGCCGCCGAGTTCGGGGTTCCGCAGAACGGTGCCGACGGTAGCGAATCGCCCGTGGCGCTCGACATGGCGGCCGGCGCTCTCGCCGACGCCGACGTGCTGAAGACGCTTGGTACGGGCGTCTATGTCGGCAACCTTTGGTATACGAATTATTCCGACCGGAACGCCTGCCGCCTGACAGGTATGACCCGCTTTGCCACGTTCTGGGTCGAGAACGGCGAAATCGTCGCGCCTTTGAATGTGATGCGGTTCGACGACACCCTCTACAACATTTTGGGCACGAACCTCGTGGACCTCACGGCGCACCGGGATTTGCGTCTGTCGACCAGCACTTATGAGTCGCGCTCGACCCAGTCCATGCGGCTTCCGGGCGCGGTCGTGGCCAACCTCGCGATGACCCTATAGACGGCCTAAAGGCGCTTTCGCCGCATAAGCGTCATCCGCAACGCGCCTGACTCCGCGTGCCAAATCCTGCTAAAATGGGTCTTCATCTCCCATCTCTAGGAGCCCCTCATGACTGTCTCGTTCCAACTGAACGGCAAAGCGGTCGCGCTCGATGTCGACCCGGATATGCCGTTGCTCTGGGCGATCCGTGAAAAAGCCGGTCTCACCGGCACCAAATTCGGCTGCGGCATCGCAAGCTGCGGGGCCTGCACCGTGCATGTGGACGGTGTCGCGATGCGGTCCTGCACGACGCCCGTGTCCTCGGTCGAGGGCATGAAGGTCACGACGATTGAAGGCATCGAAGGCAAAGCCGCCGACGCGGTTCAGGCGTCGTGGCAAAAACTCAATGTCGTGCAGTGCGGCTACTGTCAGTCCGGCCAAATCATGTCGGCGGTGGCGCTGTTGACGCAGAACGCCAAGCCCAGCGACGCCGATATCAACGACGCCATGAGCGGCAACATCTGCCGCTGCGCCACCTATCACCGCATCCGCGCCGCGATCCACGACGCGTCGCGCACGATGGAGGGCTAAGTCATGAACAAGTCGGTCTTCGCGCTTCCTCAGGACCAAACCGTTTCCGAACCCAGCCGCCGCAATGTGCTGGGCGCCGGCGCCGCCGGACTCCTGCTCGCGTTTTCCTGGACGCCGATGGGGTCGCGCATGGCGCGCGCCGCGGCTCCGGCCGTGCTCGCGCCCAACGCGTTCGTACGCGTGGCGCCGGATAACACCGTCACGGTGATCATCAAGCACCTGGAGATGGGGCAGGGTGTTTACACCGGTCTTTCGGCGATCGTCGCCGAGGAACTCGACGCCGATTGGTCACAGATGCGCGCTGAATCCGCGCCGGCCGATGTGAAGCTCTACGCCAATCTCGCTTTCGGCATGCAAGGTACCGGCGGCAGCACGGCCGTCGCCAACTCGTGGGACCAACTGCGCAAGGCCGGCGCGACCGCCCGCGCCATGCTGGTGAACGCCGCGGCGCAGATGTGGAAGGTGCCGGCGAACGAAATCGCTGTGAAGAATGGCGTCGTCAGCCATGCGGTCTCGGGCAAGACGGCGACCTTCGGTGTACTCGCGCAGCGTGCCGCGACGCTGACGCCGCCGGCCGACGTGCAGCTCAAAGACCCGCGCGCCTTCACGCTTTTAGGCCGCGAGCTCCCACGTCTCGACAATGAAGGCAAGACCACGGGCACCGCGATCTTCGCGCTCGATATCGTGCAGCCCGGCATGGTCTATGCCGCCGTGGCTCATCCGCCGCGCTTCGGCGGCGTTGTGAAGAGCGTCGACGATAAGGTCGCCAAGGGCGTCAAGGGCGTCATCGCCGTCACGCAGATCTCCAGCGGTGTCGCGGTGGTTGCCGATTCCTTTTGGACCGCGATGAAAGCGCGCGATGCGTTGCAGATCGAATGGGACGACAGCAAAGCGGAGAAGCGCTCGACTCCGCAGATTTTCGCCGAATATCGCAAAATCGCGGAAAGTCCCGGCCAATCGGCGCGCAAGGAAGGCGACGTCGCCGCCGCGCTCAAGGGCGCGGCGAAGACCATCACCACGGACTTTGAATTCCCTTATCTCGCCCACGCGCCGATGGAGCCTTTGGACGCGGTCGCGCGCATCAATGCCGATGGCGTGGAGGTTTGGGCCGGCTGCCAGTTCCAGACCGTCGACCAGGGTAATGCCGCGAAAGCGGCCGGCGTGCCGGTGGATAAAGTGCGCATCCATACACTGCTCGCGGGCGGAAGTTTTGGGCGCCGCGCCAACTTCGCTTCTGATTTCGTCGTCGAGGCGGTGGAGGTCGCAAAAGCCCTTCCGCAAGGTACGCCCGTGAAACTCATTTGGACGCGCGAGGACGACATCAAGGGCGGGCGCTACCGTCCGATGTATCTGCACCGCTTCGCCGCCGGTCTCGACGCCAAGGGCGAACTCGTGGCCTGGCAGCACCGCATCGTCGGTCAGTCCATCATGAAGGGCACGCCCTTCGCCGGTCCCGGCGTCGATGCGACGACCGTTGAAGGCGCGTCCAACCTTCCTTACGCCGTCGCTAATCTGTCCGTCGAAGCGCACACCACCGATGTCGGCGTGCCCGTGCTCTGGTGGCGGTCCGTCGGCAGCACGCACACAGCCTACGCAACCGAAGTGTTCTTCGACATGGTGGCGCGCGCCGCCGGCAAGGATCCCTTGGAGGCGCGCCGCGCGATGCTCAAAGATCATCCGCGTCACCGCGCGGTCCTCGACCTCGCGGCGGAGAAGGCGGGGTGGGGAACTAAGCTTCCCGAAGGCAAGGCGCGCGGCATCGCCGTCGCCGAATCCTTCGGCAGTTATGTCGCCCAGGTCGCCGAGATCAGCCGCACCGCGAATGGCGGGATCAGGATCGACCGTGTTGTCTGCGCGGTGGACTGCGGCATCGCCGTGACGCCCGATGTCATCCGCGCCCAGATGGAAGGCGGCATCGGTTACGGCCTCAGCGCCATCTTGAAGGGCGAAGTCACCTTGAAGGACGGCATCGTCGAGCAGGGCAATTTCAACAACTACGACGTCCTGCGCATCAACGAGATGCCGAAGGTCGAAGTGCATATCGTCCCGTCCGCCGAAAAACCGACGGGCGTCGGTGAACCGGGCGTGCCGCCCATTGGTCCAGCCGTCGCGAATGCCATCCTGTCGCTGACCGGAAAGGCGCCGACGAAACTTCCGCTGACCGCCTCTGGCGTATCGGCCTAACCCGCCTCATATGAACGGCCCGGCTTTACGCCGGGCCGTTTTGCTTTTTAAGGGGCGAATCGCGCCGGATTTCCGGTCAAATGTCTTATTATGTTCAATAAAATCAATTCATTAGCACTCCGGCCCAGACTCTGCTAACAGTCTGGCCCGAATCTGGAAAACTGCCGCCTGAAGGCAGGCGAAAACCTGGAGCGAAAGAACATGGCTGCTAAAGACGTAAAATTCTCCCGCGACGCCCGCGAGCGCATGCTGCGCGGTGTCGACATTCTCGCCAACGCGGTGAAAGTCACCCTCGGTCCCAAGGGCCGCAATGTGGTGCTGGAAAAGACCTTCGGCGCGCCGCGCATCACCAAGGACGGCGTGACCGTCGCGAAGGAAATCGATCTCGCCGATAAGTTCGAGAACATGGGCGCCCAGATGGTGAAGGAAGTTGCGTCCAAGACCAACGATCTCGCCGGCGACGGCACCACCACCGCCACCGTTCTCGCCCAGGCCATCGTGCGCGAAGGCGCCAAGGCCGTGGCTGCGGGCATCAACCCGATGGATCTCAAGCGCGGCATCGACAAGGCGGTCGCGGTCGTCATCGCCGACGTGCAGAAGCGTTCGAACCCGGTGAAGACCAACAAGGAAATCGCCCAGGTTGGCACCATCTCCGCCAACGGTCAGTCCGAGATCGGCGACATCATCGCCAAAGCGATGGACAAGGTCGGCAAGGAAGGCGTCATCAGCGTTGAAGAAGCGCGCGGCATCGAAACCGAGCTGGACGTCGTTGAAGGCATGCAGTTCGACCGAGGCTACACCTCGCCGTACTTCATCACGAACCCGGACAAGATGATCGTCGAGCTGGAAAGCCCGTACATCCTCATCCACGAAAAGAAGCTCTCGAACCTCGCGCCGATGGTGCCGATCCTCGAAGCGGTCGTGCAGACCAACAAGCCGCTCCTGATCGTCGCGGAAGACCTGGAAGGCGAAGCGCTCGCCGCTCTGGTCGTCAACAAGCTGCGCGGCGGCCTCAAGATCGCCGCCGTGAAGGCTCCGGGCTTTGGCGATCGGCGTAAGGCCATGCTGCAGGACATCGCGACCCTTACCGGCGGCGAAGTCATCAGCGAAGACGTTGGCATCAAACTCGAGCAGGTCACGCTCAAGATGCTCGGCCGCGCCCGTTCCGTGCGCATCGATAAGGACAACACCGTCATCGTCGACGGCGCCGG
This sequence comes from Pseudomonadota bacterium, assembly GCA_020160875.1. Lineage (GTDB taxonomy): Bacteria > Pseudomonadota > Alphaproteobacteria > Rhodospirillales > Rhodospirillaceae > SHVO01. The sequence goes on along the minus strand of JAIUPE010000020.1, from coordinate 6,625 downwards.
CAAGAAGGCCGACATCACCTCGCGTTGCGACCAGATCCGCCGCGAGATCTCCGAATCCGATTCCGATTACGACAAGGAAAAGCTGCACGAGCGTCTGGCCAAGATGGCCGGCGGCGTCGCGGTGATCAAAGTCGGCGGTGCGTCCGAGCTCGAAGTGAAGGAAAAGAAGGACCGCGTGGACGATTCGCTGCATGCCACGCGCGCCGCTGTTGCTGAGGGCATCGTGCCGGGCGGCGGCGTTGCCCTCCTGTACGCCACCCGCGCTCTTAAGAACCTGAAGGTCGACAACGACGAGCAGAAGGTCGGTGTGGACATCATTCGCCGCGCCCTGGAAGCCCCGGTCCGTCAGATCGCCGCCAACGCGGGTTATGACGGCGCGGTCGTCGCCGGCAAGATTCTCGAAGGCAAGGACACCGACTTCGGCTTCGACGCTCAGGAAGGCGAATACAAGAACATGGTGAAAGCCGGCATCATCGACCCCACGAAGGTCGTGCGCGTCGCCCTGCAGGACGCCGCCTCGGTGGCGGGCCTGCTCATCACCACCGAAGCCATGATCGCCGACGCCCCGGTGAAGCCGCGTGCGGCCGGCGGTGGCGGTGGTGGCATGCCTGGCCAGAACTACGGCGAAGGCATGCACGACGACGATCACGACCATCACCACTAAGATCGATTTCCGGGTCTCCGGATGCGAAAGGGCCGCCCGACGGGGCGGCCCTTTTTATTGGCGGCGGTCGGAAAATCTTACAGAAGGCGCGATGCCCGCCAGGCTTCTTTCGCCGTTAAGCCCCGGGACAACGTCATTTTACCGGGGCCTTCCGGTTCAGCATGAGCGTTGCGCTTTGTTACGGGCTGGCGTCGGGAATGATAAAATGGGAATGGCGGCGTGCGCGCCTCGTCGTCCCGCGGCTGATCGCGATCTTCCCCCAGAGCGCGTTCCGGCGAAGTGGAAGCCGGTTCGCCGTAGAACGCGCGACCAAATAAGAATCTCGGGCGCGTTGGCGATTCGACATTACTTCAACACGCTCTAGAAGTGTTTTCTCCAGAAAGCGCGACCCATCAAGAATCTAGAATTTGTGAAACAAGTTCTAGAACCAGAGATCTTTGACGCACCGGCCGTCGCGCGGCAGGTCGTCGAAGCTGTCCAGCCCGTCGAAGTGATCGATCGGGATGTCGGCGATCAACGCTGGGTCGGCGAGCCTCAGGTTGACGGCCAGGCGCCGGCGGCCGCGATCGTCCACCGTCTGTCCGCGCCAGTACGCCATGCAGCCGCACTTGGGGCAGAAGTGGAATTCCACCGCTTCGCCGCGGACAAACATCTTGGTCTTGCCCGAGACGTCCACGCCTTCCTCCTCGTAGCCATAGGCCCATAAAGTGCCGTAGCGGCGGCAGGCCGTGCAGTTGCAGGCCGTGGCCCCGTCGGGTGTGCCCGCGAAGGTCCATTTCACGCTGTTGCAGAGGCAGGAGCCGTGGATCATTTCAGAGCATTTCCTTGGGGCCAAAAGGCGGCGGCGGCCGCCGCCGCCCATTCAAAAATAACCTGTCTCATGCCCCTAAAAAGGCAACGAAAGTTGATTGCGGGGCAGGGGGCGCTCGGTTAGGTTCTGCGCCTTCTTTCAACCGAGTCGCGCCGGAGGGATGGCCGAGTGGTTGAAGGCGCACGCCTGGAAAGTGTGTATACCCCAAAAGGGTATCGTGGGTTCGAATCCCACTCCCTCCGCCATTCTGCTACGCGCCTCACGGCGCTTCGCAGAATTGCCCATATGAAGACGCGTAGCAGAATGCCCTGCGGAGCCTCAGCGAAGCAGGGCCATTACCACCCTGCTCCGCCGCTTCGCAGGATTGGATAGCCGACCCCTGCGTAGCCTTGGCGATGCAGGGGCATCGCAATAGAAAGCCGAGTCGCACCGACTCGCCTATTGCGAGGCGGTCTTTTTGCACGGAATCGGGCTTCGCCCCGGTTTTGGCCCCGGGATCTAGACGGGATGGAAGCGCCTGAAGTTGTCCCCGTTATCCACAGCCTGGGGGACAACGCCCCCATTGCCACTATGGGTTGATTGTTCGCCCTCAAAACCAAGCCAAAAAGCCCTGTAATTCAAGCGTGTTATCGGGTATACCTCATGCTCGGGGTAAGTTCTGAGCGTGGGTGTGGGGTTCCTGTGTTGTTCGGGCGCGTAAGCGGCTGGATTTTCATGGTTTTAGCCATCTTGATGGCCTCTGCGGAGGCTGTGATGGCATTGGGCATGGGCGCGTATGACAGCCTGGCCACCGTCGACCTGTGGACACTTCTGGTCGGCCAAAGCCCGTCCTTCGATGCAGCCGACGGTTCTGCTGAAATGATCGCAACGGCTGGTGCAGGCATCATGCAAATGCCCGCGTGGGTCGTGCTCGGTGTGGTGGGCTTCGCGCTCACGCACTTCTGCCGCAAGCGCCGCGCGCGCCGCCGCGTTTTCCAGCGCGGCTAAGACCTTCCTCAATACGAAAGAAGATAGGCGGCTATTAGAGGCCGCCTTTTTTATTCGTCGTTCATCCTGAGCGCGGCGATGAAAGCAGGTTGCAGCCCGGCGACGAAGGTCGCCAAGCTAAAGATGCAGCTCACTCATCATTCATGCGCAGAGCCGCGATGAAAGCAGATTGCGGCCCGGCGACGAAGGTCGCCAAGCTAAAGATGCAACTCACTCATCATTCATACGAAGAGCCGCGATGAAAGCAGATTGCGGAATATCCACGCTGCCGAACTGGCGCATGCGCTTCTTGCCTTCCTTCTGCTTGTCGAGAAGCTTGCGCTTACGCGAGGCATCGCCGCCGTAGCACTTCGCCGTCACGTCTTTGCGCAGCGCGTTGATGGTTTCGCGCGCGATCACCTTGCCGCCGATCGCCGCCTGCACGGGGATCTTGAACAGGTGACGCGGGATCAGGTCCTTCAGGCGTTCGCAGATCTGACGGCCGCGGCCTTCGGCCTGGCTGCGGTGGGCCATGAACGACAGCGCATCGACCAATTCATTATTCACGAGAATGCTGACCTTCACGAGGTCGGACTCGCGGTACTCGGAGACTTCGTAATCAAAGCTGGCGTAACCGCGCGAAATCGATTTCAGGCGGTCGTAGAAATCGAACACAATTTCATTGAGTGGCAGGTGATAGACCACCATCGCGCGGTTGCCGACGTACGTGAGATCGATTTGCTCGCCGCGCCGGTCGGTGCACAGCTTCAGAACCGGCCCCAAGTGTTCATCGGGCACCATGATCGTCGCCTTCACCCACGGCTCCTCGATCATGCGGATGCGTGTCACGTCCGGCATGTCGGCGGGGTTGTGCATCTCATGCGATTCGCCGTCGGTGGTGTGAATCTTATAAACGACGCTCGGCGCCGTTGTGATGAGGTCGAGGTTGAACTCGCGCTCCAAGCGTTCCTGGATGATCTCCATGTGCAGGAGGCCCAGGAAGCCGCAGCGGAATCCGAACCCAAGCGCCGCGCTGCTTTCCATCGCGAAATGGAAGCTCGCGTCGTTGAGGCGTAACTTGCCAAGGCTCTCGCGCAGCACTTCGAACTGCGCCGCATCGGTCGGGAACAGACCGCACCACACCACCGGAACGCTGGCCTTGAAGCCGGGCAGGGGCTCTGCGGCGGGGTTGCTCTCGTCGATGACCGTATCGCCGACATTGGCGTCCGCGACGGCCTTAATGCTGGCGGTGAGGAACCCGAGTTCACCGGGGTTCAGCGACGGGATCTCTTCGCGCTTCGGCGTGAAGACGCCAACGCGTTCGACCTGATAGGACGCGCCCGTGGACATGAACTGAATCTTGGTGCCGCGTTTGATGATGCCGTCTTTCACGCGAACAAGAATCACGACGCCGAGGTACGGGTCGTACCAGGAGTCGACGAGCAGCGCCTTCAGCGGCTTGGTCGTTTCGCCTGTCGGCGGGGGCAGGCGCATGGCGATGGCCTCCAGCACCTCCTGGATGCCGATTCCGGTCTTGGCCGAGGCCAGGACGGCGTTGGAGGCGTCGAGGCCGATCACGTCCTCGATCTGCTGACGGATACGCTCGGGGTCGGCGGCGGGCAGGTCGATCTTGTTGAGAACCGGCACGATCTCGTGGTTGGCGTTGATCGCTTGATAGACGTTGGCGAGCGTCTGGGCTTCGACGCCCTGGCTTGCGTCCACCACCAGGATCGAGCCTTCGCATGCCGCCAGCGAACGGCTGACTTCATAGGCGAAGTCCACATGGCCCGGCGTATCGACGAGGTTGAGCTGATAGGTTTCGCCGTTCTTGGCCTTGTACATCAGGCGCACGGTCTGCGCCTTGATGGTGATGCCGCGCTCTTTCTCGATGTCCATGTTGTCGAGGACCTGTTCGGTCATCTCGCGCTCGGTCAACCCGCCGCAGTATTGGATCAAGCGGTCGGCGAGTGTCGACTTCCCATGGTCGATATGGGCGATGATCGAGAAGTTACGGATATGCGCGAGATCGGTCATGACAACTCTAAAAGGAGCGTTTTCAGGAAAAGGAGCAGCCGGTTTTCCGTCGAAAAGGCGACATTAAACAAATTTTCTAGGCGCGCAGTTTCGCGCCGCAGGTTTTCTCGGCGGCGGCGATGATCTTCTTACCCACCGCGTCGATCTGTTCGTCCGTGAGGGTCGTGTCCTTCGGTTGCAGCGTGACGGCGATGGCCAGGGATTTTTGGCCTTCGCCGACGTGCGGGCCTTCGTACACGTCGAACAGGCCGACATCGGAAATCAGTTCCCGTTCGGCGCCGCGCACCGCGCGGATCAGCGATTCCGCCGAAACGGTGGTCGCGACGACAAACGCGAAGTCACGCTCCACCGGCTGGAAGTTCGAGGCCTTTAGGAGCGGACGGGCCGCGCCCGTGCCTTTTTTCTTCACCGGCGGGATGCGCTCCAGGAAGACTTCGCAGGCCACCATCGGGCCTTTCACGTCCAGCGCCGTCAGGATCGCCGGATGCAATTCGCCGAAGGCGGCGAGAATCTGGTTGCCGAGCTTGAGCACACCCGCGCGGCCCGGGTGATACCAGGCCGGCACGCTGCTTCCATGTCCAGAATACGTCTGCAGGCCGGCAACGCCCGCACCCGCCGCTTCCAAGGCAATGATGGCGTCGGCCTTCGCGTCCATCGCGTCCACCGGGCGGCGCGAGCCGTCCCAATGGCGTGCGCTGGTATGGCCGGCGCGTAGGGCGCACGCGACCAAGGCCTGCTGGCCGGGCTTCATGCCTTCGAACCGCGGCCCGACTTCAAATAAGCCGACGTCGGCCATGCCGCGCGCGGCATTACGTCCGGCGGCGGTGGCGAGGTTCGGGATCAGCGACGGACGCATGGCGTCGAGATCGGAGCTGATGGGGTTGGCCAGCAGCACAAGCGCGAGGTCCCCAAGGAATTTCTCGGCGTGGGCGCGCGCCAGGAACGCCCAAGTCACGGTCTCGTTGAGGCCACGGCCCGCGAGCGCGCGGCGCGCCACTTCCCAGCGCTTCTGATCGGTCGAGAGGACTTGTTTCGGCATCGATGCGCGCGGCATCGGCACCGGCGGGATATTGTCGTAGCCGTAAATGCGCAAAATCTCTTCGACGAGGTCCTGCCAGCTTTCGACGTCGGTGCGCCAGGACGGCGGCGCGACGTGCCAGTCGGCGCCGGTGCCGGACACCGTGAATCCGAGACGCGTCAGAATCGATTTCATTTCGGCGTCGGGCAGCTCAACGCCGCCGAGCGATTTCACGCGCGCCGGATTGAACGCGATGGCGCGGTTCCAATCGGGAGCTTTGCCGCCCTCAACCACTTCGGCGGGTTCGCCGCCGCAGAGTTCGAGGATCATGTGCGTCGCGACTTCGATGCCCATGTGCGCCGAGGCCGGATCGACCCCGCGCTCGAAGGCGTAGCGGGCGTCGGTATTGAGCAGCAGCTTGCGGCCCGTCTCGGCGATGTTCTTGGCGTCGAACAGGGCCGACTCCAGGAAGATCGCCGTGGTGCCTTCGGTCACGCTGGACGGTTCGCCGCCCATGATGCCGCCGATGCCGAGACCGGCGGCCTGATCGGCGATCACGACCATATTTTCATCGAGCGTATAACTCTTACCGTTCAGCGCGGCGATCTCTTCGCCCGCTTTGGCAAGGCGCGGACCGATATCGCCCGACAGCTTCGCGTCGTCGAAGGCGTGCAGCGGACGGCCGAGGTCGATGGTCAAATACTGTGTGACGTCGACGATCACCGACACCGGACGCAGGCCAATCGCTTGCAAGCGGTCCTTCAGCCACGCCGGGCTCTCGCCGTTCTTCACGCCGCGGATGGTGCGGCCGACGAACTGCGGGCACTTGTGTTCATGACCGGCGGCCAAGCCCATGTGGATTTTGCGCGCGCTTGCGCCCTTGCCGGGCACCGGCGTGTTCTTGAGGGGCTTCAGCGTGCCAAGGCCGGCGGCGGCCAGATCACGCGCGATGCCGTAGACGCCAAGGGCATCCACGCGATTCGGCGTCAGATTGATCTCGATGACGGGATCGAACTTCAGCACCTGCGTCACCGGCGCTCCCACGGGCGCGTCTTCCGGCAACTCGATGATGCCGGCGTGATCTTCGCCCAGCTTCAGCTCACGGTAGGAGCACATCATCCCTTGGCTCTCC
>JAIUPE010000019.1 GCA_020160875.1 Pseudomonadota bacterium | reverse complement strand
GCGCTTCATCGAGCTGCTCCAACGTATCGACTTCAACCTCGAACTTGATACCCTTCGCGACGACTTTGCGTGCGGCGCGGATCGCGGCGGCGACGCCGCCGGCCGCAGCGATGTGATTGTCCTTGATCAAGATCGCATCGAAGAGGCCCATGCGATGGTTGACGCCGCCGCCGCAACGCACGGCGTATTTCTCGAGGGCGCGAAGGCCGGGCGTCGTCTTACGCGTGCAGCAGATACGCGCGCGGGTATGCGCGACCGCCGCGACAAGCGCGGCGGTGGCCGTGGCGACACCGGAAAGGTGGCCGAGAAAATTCAGCGCCACGCGCTCGCCGATGAGGATGGAGGCCGCGCGGCCCTCCAGCTCGAGCACGATATCCCCGGCCGCGAGGACCGCGCTGTCCTCGACGATATGCGTGATTTGGAGCGTGGGATCGACGCGTTCAAAAACGCGCGCCGCGACCGGCAGGCCCGCGATCACGCCGGGTTTGCGCGCGGCGATAACGGCCGATGCGAGGCGCCCGGCGGGCACCGTCGCCGACGTGGTGATATCGCCGGTCTCGGCGAGATCCTCCTGCAGGGCGCGGCGGATGAGATCGTCGGTCCACTCTTTCGACGGCAAATAGTCTGGAAGCTTCATGGCAGGATGCCGTCAATGGGCCGTGGCCGATCCTTTACGGCTTCCAGCCGGTCAGCATGCGCTCGACCGACACGCGGGCGCGGGCGGCGATTTCCGGCGCGATGGTCACTTCGTGCCGTTCCGTCTCCAGCGTGTGAAGAATGTTCGAAAGCTCGATCTTCTTCATGAATGGACAGAGATTGCACGGGCGCACGAATTCCAGCTCCGGATACTCGGCGGCAACGTTGTCGCTCATGGAGCATTCGGTGATGAGCACGGTCTTCTGCGGCTTGAACTTCTTGACATAGTCCACCATGCCGGCGGTCGAGCCGGCGTAATCGGCTTCGGCGACGACTTCGGGCGCGCATTCGGGATGCGCGAGCACGACCACCCCCGGGTTCGATTCACGCAAGCCCCGGATGTCGGCCGGCGTAAAGGTCTCGTGCACCACGCAGCGGCCCTTCCAGGTGATGATCTCGCAGTTCACCTGTTTGGCGGTATTGAGCGCGAGGTATTCGTCCGGCAGCATGATGACACGCGGCACGCCGAGGCCTTCGACGATCTCCTTGGCATTGCCCGACGTGCAGCAGATGTCGCACTCCGCTTTTACCGCCGCCGATGTGTTGACATAGGTGACCACCGGGATGCCCGGGTACTGCGCCTTCAGCGTGCGCACGTCTTCCGGCGTGATGGATTCGGCGAGCGTGCAGCCGGCGCCGAGATCGGGGATCAGCACCTTCTTCGACGGGTTCAGAAGCTTCGCGGTCTCGGCCATGAAGTGCACGCCGGCCATGACGATCATGTCGGCATCGACCTTTACGGCGCTACGGGCGAGCGCAAGCGAATCGCCGGTGATGTCGGAGATGCAGTGGAAAATCTCCGGCGTCATGTAGTTGTGGCCGAGGATGACGGCGTTCTTCTCCGCCTTCAGTTGGTTGATGCGTGCGATGAGCGGGGCGAACATCGGCCACTCGATCTCGGGGATGACGGTCTTCACCTTGTCGTAAAGGTGCGCGGTGTCGCGCTCGACTTCGGATGTGAAGCGCAGTTCCTTCGCGCGGGTGATATGCGTGTTGACGACGTTCATGCCCGTCCCTCGTTTTCGTGCGGCGTGATGACAGTTCGGCGATAATTGTGCTTACTATGAGCATATATAGGACCCTAAAAAAACACGCGTAGGGTCCACGTGAGGCTTGGAACCGTAAAGAGCATAAGGGGGAGAGTCAAGCGGAGGGATCGCCACAAATCCTCTCCCGGGATACGGAAAAGCCCCGCCGGCTCAAAGGCCTAGGAAACCGGATTTACCCGATTTTCCACTGAAACAAGCCTTTTAAATTATCTCTGATATAATTTTTCGGTAGAATTAGCTCTAAGTGTAAAATCTATTTTATTTATATCAGAGATAATTAACTTTTACGGACGCGGACAGGAAGGCGCACGCCGGGCGCGGGGCGTTCATGCACGACCTCGCGGCGGAAGCGGAAGAGCTCCGCCGGTCGGCCGCCGGTCTGGGCGGACATGTGACCCGTGGGCTCGACCAACCCCTCATTAGCGACCAACCGGCGGAAGTTTTGTTTGTGCAACGGCCCACCCGCCAGCGCCTCGACCGCCCGCTGCAACTGGAACAGGGTGAACGTCGGCGGCATCAACTCGAAGATCACCGGCCGGTATTTGATCTTGGCGCGTAGGCGCCCCAAGGCGGTCGCCAAGATGCGCCGGTGATCCTTGGTCAAAGCCGCGCCCGTGACCATCTGCGCCGCCACGAGGTTCGGCTCCACTTTCTGACCGCTGTCGAAGCTCGCTTCGAACACAAGGCCCGCCTCGTACAAAAGCTCATAACGTTCAAGGACACGTTCATTGTCCCAGGACGCGCCCTCGGTGCCGAAGGCGAGCAGGATGCGGTCGCGCCGGCGCTGTTTTTCCGGGCCTTTGGTTTCATCGCGCCAGGCCGCGAGCCGCGGCAGGATCAAGGAATCCAAGATCGCCGGCGCTCCCTTGCGCCCGTCCTCCCACGGAAAATAGCGGTAGAAATCGACCCAATCGGCCTTGGCGCTGCTCTTCACCTCGGTCTGGCGAAGGAGGGCCAGGTAACCCACCGACAACGGACGCGGCCCCCCGGCCCGCTCCTCCGGATCGCGGAATTTATTACCGAAGGTATAGAGCTGCTCGACATAGCCGAGAGCGAGCCCGGTCTGTTCGTTCACCCAGGTGCGTAGCCCCTCTTCCAAGGTCCGGTGGCCGGTGGGGTCGAAGGGCCCGCACGGCAGGCCGGCGCGGGCCGCCGTATCGGGCGGCCGGACCATGAGAATCTTAGGAGATTCGTCGGTGACGGCCGCGATGGCCGCCGACAGCTCGACGACGATCCCCGATAGACGGGCTGGTTCGGGGGGGGCGGACTTCATGACCGCAACTCTAGAGCACGACGGTGGCCGGGGCGCAATTTCGGAAGTCTGCCCCACTCTAGTTATTTGATGTCGCGGCGCTTTTGCCAAAAACGGCGGCATACTTTGTGGTGCCACACGCCAGAGGGCAAAAACTGCCGCCCACAAAACCGGCAAACCGGCAAAAATTTCCCATCGTTAACCTGTTCTTCACGGCGCGAGCGCTAGCGTCCGGGGACCGGGGGACGACTGTCCAGAATTTGCCTTCAAGAGCCAGCGCCCTCGGCAAAACGAGAACCGACGCCCGATAACGGCCGAGAGGAAGAGACCCGTGAACCCCTTCGTCCAGCAACTGAAGAACTTAGGCCCCGCCCGTCTTGCCGCCATGGGCGGTGTCGCGGTCGGTCTGATCGCGTTCATCATCTTCTTCGCGACAAGGTTCTCCACCGCGCCGATGGAAGTCCTTTACGGCGATCTCTCCGCCACCGACTCCCGCGAAATCATCAAGCAGCTCGAACTCTCCGGCATCCCGTTCCAAACCGCCGACAACAACGCGCAGATCCTGATCCCGGGTGAGCAGGTCACGGCGACCCGCATGCAGATGGCCGAACTCGGCCTGCCGTCCGGCGGTTCCGTCGGTTACGAAGTGTTCGACAGCATGGATGCTCTGGGGGCCACCAACTTCATCCAGAACATCAACCTCGTGCGCGCCCTCGACGGCGAACTCGCGCGCACCATCAAGTCCATCGAAGGCGTGCAGAACGCCCGTGTGCACCTCGTCATGCCGACGCGCGAGATGTTCACCCGCGAAACCCAGGAACCCACCGCCTCGGTCTACATCAAGATGCGCACCGGGCGCCTGGCCGAGAACCAGGTGAATGCCGTGCAGCACCTGATCGCCGCCGCCGTGCCGAAGCTGAAGCCGTCCAATATCTCCATCGTCGACGAACGCGGCACCCTGCTCTCGCGTTCGTTCGAGAACGACAACGCCATGGTGGCCGCGCAGCAGGATGAAGCCGTGAAGAACATGGAGCGGCGCCTATCGCAGTCCGTGATCTCGCTGGTGGAAAGCTCGCTCGGTCCGTCGAAGGTGCGCGCCGAAGTCCGCGCCGAAATGGAATTCGACAAGGTCGTCACCGCCGCCGAGGAGTTCAACCCCGACCAGCAGGTGCCGCGCTCCCAGGTCACCGTCACCGAGAACAATACCCAGAACGAGAGCAACCCGTCCGACGTCACCGTCGGCAACCAGCTTCCCGACGCGCAAGCCAACACCGGCGGCGCGCCGCGCATGACCACCAACGAGAACCGCTCGGAAGAAACGATCAACTACGAGATCTCGAAGACCACCACCAACCGCATCAAGGAAGCCGGTTCGGTGAAGCGCCTGTCGGTCGCGGTGCTCGTGGACGGCACTTACACGACGAACGCCGAAACGGGCGAACGCACCTATGTGCCGTTGCCCGACGAGACGTTGGATAAAATTCGCTCCCTCGTGAACACCGCCGTCGGCTACAACGCCGACCGCGGCGACCAAATCGAAGTCGTCAACATGCCCTTCACCGGCTTCGACGACCTGATGGGCAACGAAGAAGAATTCAACCTCCTCGGCTTCAATAAAGAAGAGATCATGCGCATGGCCGAGGGCCTGGGCGTGGCGGTGGTGGCCGTGCTGGTCATCCTGCTCGTCGTCCGCCCGCTGGTCACGCGCGCCTTCGAAGCGATGCCGCAGGGCGACGACGCCCTGCTCACAACCGACGGCGCCATGGCCCAGCTCACCGGCCCGGGCGGCGTGCCCATGCCCATGGGCCAGAAGGAAGAAGAAGAGGATCTCGACGAGCTTATCGACATCGACAAGGTGGAAGGCCGCGTGAAAGCGTCCTCCCTGCGCAAGATCGGCGATATCGTCGACAAGCACCCGGAAGAGGCCCTGTCGATCATCAGAACGTGGCTTTATCAGGAAAGTTAACATTCTCGCGCCGTTAGGCGCGGAGTGCCGCAGAGCGTATAATGCCGCTTAAGGATATCGGCGGCATCAAGGGATAGAAGAAGATGGCGCGTATCAAAGAAGACTATCGCAGTCTGACCGGCCCGCAGAAGGCCGCGATCATGATGCTGTCTTTGGGCGAAGAGCAGGCCGGCAAGCTGTTCGCCATGATGGAAGACGACGAGATCAAAGAACTCTCGCAGATCATGGCCAACCTCGGCACCGTGGGCGCGAACCTCGTCGAGCGCCTGTTCGTCGACTTCGCCGACGCCATCTCGAACACCGGCTCGCTGGTCGGTTCTTACGAATCCACCGAACGCCTCCTCGTGAAGTCCCTCGATAAGGATCGCGTCGCGGCGATCATGGAAGAAATTCGCGGCCCCGCCGGCCGCACCATGTGGGACAAGCTCGGCAACGTTCACGAACAGGTTCTAGCCAACTACCTCAAGAACGAATACCCGCAGACCGTCGCGGTGGTGTTGTCGAAGATCAAACCCGACCACGCCAGCCGGGTGCTGGCGCTGCTGCCGGAAGGCTTCGCGATGGAAGTCGTCATGCGCATGCTGCACATGGAAGCGGTCCAGAAGGACGTTCTGGAATCCATCGAAAAGACGCTGCGCACGGAATTCATGTCGAACCTCGCGCGTACTGCACGCCGCGACAGCCACGAGATGATGGCCGAAATCTTCAACAACCTGGACAGCAACACCGAAGCGCGCTTCCTCACCGCCCTCGAGGAACGCAACCGCGAGTCCGCCGAGAAGATCAAACAGCTCATGTTCACCTTCGAGGACCTGGTACGCCTCGACACGGCCGGCGCGCAGACGCTGCTGCGCCATGTGGAAAAGGAAAAGCTGGCCCTCGCGCTCAAGGGCGCCTCCGACGGCGTCAAGGAACTGTTCTTCGCCAACATGTCCGAGCGCGCCGGCAAGATGCTGAAAGACGACATGGATGCGCTCGGCCCCGTCCGTCTCAAGGACGTGGAAGACGCGCAGAACGCCGTCGTCACCCTCGCCAAGGAACTGTCGAACTCCGGTCAGATCGTCATTTCCGAAGGCAAGGAAGACGACGAGCTGGTTTACTAACGGAAGATATAGATGGCACGTCCCGCGAAATTCCTGTTCGAGCGTTCGTTCGACGATCCGTCGAAGCTTTATCTGCCGGGCGAACGCCGCCGCTCGGAGATCGAAGCGGAGGCGGCCGCCGAATCAGCCGCCCGCCTGGAGCGCGAGATGGAAGAAGTGCTCGCGCGCGAAGCCGCCAACCTTCCGCCGCCGCCGCCCGTGGCGAAGGCCGAATACACCCAAGCCCAGCTCGATGCCGCCAAGGAAGAAGGCTACATCCAAGGTCATGGCGCCGCGCTGGAAGAAGCCGCGACGGCGCGCGAACACTATGCCGCCGACGCGCTCAATCTGATCGCGCAAGGCCTGTCGGGTCTCAATACCCAGCAGGCGGACGCGAACAAGGACCTTACCCATTTCGCCATGCGCATGGTGTACGGCCTCGCCCAAAAATTGTTGCCGCGCCACGCTCAGGCGCACGCCGTGGATTCGATCGAGGAGTTTGTCCGCAAGGTGCTGCCGCTCGCGGTGGGTGAGCCCCGCCTCGTGGTGCGCAGCCATCCGATGATCGCCGAAGACCTCGAAGCGCGGCTGAAGGACGTTTTCGCCCGCTCGTCGTTCCAAGGCACGTTTACCGTCGTCACCGATTACGAAGTCCAACCGGGCGACTGCCGCTTGGAGTGGGATGGCGGCGGCGCCGATCGTGACGAAGCGCGAATTTGGGCGGAAATGCGCGAAGTGGTGGCGGCAAGTTTCGGCGATGTGGATATCGACGCCCTGGATGCGGCGGCCGACCGGGTCACGGCACAGCCTCCGGCCGCGCCAGAACCCTCGGGCGAAGCGCATTAAGGTTCTGTTTCAACCGGCCACGTAAGGTGGCCACCACGGTCCGTGACGGACCGGCAGGAGAGAAGAGATGTCAGAGCAAGACGGCGGCAAGAAGGGTAAGTCCGTCAGCGAGCTTTCGCTGGACGAAATTGAAGCCGATGCCAAGTCGGCCAAGTCCAGCGATCATGATGATTCGTGGGACGATCCCGTCGACATTCCCGACAAACCGCGCTCGGCGCAAGACCTTGAAGCCGTCTACGACATTCCGGTGCGCGTCTCCGCCGTGCTCGGCAAATCGTCCATGCAGGTGAACGAGCTCCTGAAGCTCGGCCGCGGCGCCGTGGTGGAACTCGACCGCAAAGTCGGTGAAGCGATCGACATTTATGTGAATGACCGGCTGGTGGCGCGCGGCGAGGTTGTCGTGGTCGACGACCGCCTCGGCATCTCCATGACGGAAATCATCAAGACGCAGAAAGCCTAGCATCCCCATCCCACCCGCCCCCATCGAGGGGGAGGGAATAAGAAAGAAACGCCATGGCGGAACACGTCGAAAAGATCCCCCACCTCGCGCGCCGCACTATGTTTGACGGCGCGACCGTTCTTGGCCTCGCCGGCGGCATTCTTTTGGTGGTTATCGCCATTGGCCTCGGCGGTTCGGCCAGCGCCTTCTTCAACATCCCCGGTCTTCTGATCGTGGTCGGCGGCACCATGGCCGTGACCACCGTCTGCTTCACGATGACGGATGTCGCGCGCACCGTTGGCGTCATCGGTTCGACCTTCATGGCCCGCGAGCGCGATCCGCAGGATGTGGCCTACACCATGCTTGAGCTGTCGGACTTCGCGCGCAAACACGGCGTGCTGCGCCTTCAGGGCCAGCCGCTGCAACGCTTCGCCAAGGAACCGCTGCTGTTCAAGGCGTTGTCGATGCTGGTCGAAGGCCTGCCGGAAAAAGATATCGCCGACATCCTGAACGAAGACCTGGCGGCGACGACCGCGCGCGTTCAAAGATCCGCGAACGTGCTGCGCAAGGCCGCTGAAATCTCGCCGGCCATGGGGTTGATCGGCACGCTGATCGGCCTCGTGCAGATGCTGGGCAACCTTTCGGACCCAAGCGTTATCGGTCCGGCGATGGCCGTCGCTTTGCTCACAACCTTCTACGGCGTCGTGCTTGCGAACATGGTGTTCAATCCCTTGGCCGCGAAGCTGGAGCGCAATGCCGCCGAAGAGCATCTCATCGGCTACATTTATACCCTCGGCACCCTGTCCATCATCCGTAAGGACGCGCCGCGCCGCCTGGAAATGCTGTTGAACAGCGCGCTTCCGCCGGAAAGCAAGGTACGTTTCGCGGGCGAACGCGACGATCGCGACTAGTGGTGTTGACGCGCGGTCCCCGTGCGTCGATAACAAGCGAATAGTTTATTGATTTGTGCATGATCTTATCGGAAAACCGGATCCTACTTTTCCGGATCATGCACTGACCTAAGAGTCCTCATGCGGTTGTTGATCATCGGATCGCTGGGCGGGCAAGTCGGCGCGGCAAGCCGGATCGCCATGCAACGCGGCGCTAAAGTCATCCAGGCTGAAAGCATCAGCCAGGCGATGGATGTGCTGCGCTCGGGCCAGGGCGCCGACGTCGCCATGGTGGACGTCGCGTTCGATATCGAACAGCTGCTGGCCGCCATGAAGGCTGAGCGCATCACGCTGCCGGTCGTGGCCTGCGGCGTCGAGACCGACAGCCGCGCCGCCGTCGCCGCCATCAAGGCGGGCGCGAAAGAATACATTCCCCTCCCGCCCGACGCGGACCTGATCGCCGCGGTGCTGGAAGCCGTCTCGGCCGACCAGGATACGTTGGTCTACCAGGACCCGGCCATGGACCGCGTGCTCCAGATGGCCAAGAAGGTCGCCGCGAGCCCGGCCTCGGTGCTGATCACCGGGGAGTCCGGCACGGGTAAGGAACTGGTCGCGCGCTTCCTGCACCGGAACAGCCCGCGCAAGGACCGCCCGTTCGTGGCGGTGAACTGCGCCGCGATCCCGGGCGAGCTTCTGGAATCCGAACTCTTCGGGCATGAGAAAGGCGCCTTCACCGGCGCCATCGCCCGCCGTCTCGGCAAATTCGAGGAAGCCAACGGCGGCACCCTGCTGCTCGACGAAATCACCGAAATGGATCTGAAGCTGCAGGCCAAGCTCCTGCGCGCGATCCAGGAAAAGGAAGTTGTGCGCATCGGCTCCAATACGCCGGTGAAAGTAGACACGCGCATCGTCGCCACCTCCAACCGCAACATGGAAGAGACGGTGAAAAGCGGAAAGTTCCGCGACGACCTGTACTTCCGCCTGAACGTCGTGAAGCTGGTGATGCCGCCCCTGCGCGAGCGCCCCAAGGACATCGACGTCCTCGCCCTTCACTTCGCCAAGATCTGCGCCGAGGAGAACGGCCTCTCGTACAAGCCGATCTCGGCCGGCGCCATGGCGGCGCTGAAGGCCCACAATTGGCCCGGCAACGTGCGCGAGCTGGAGAACACATTGCACCGGGCCGTGCTCCTGGCCGGCGGCGACGAAATCGATGTCGAGTCCATCATGCTGATGGGCACCGAAGGTGGCACGGGCGCGGCGCCGGGCACCGGCGGCCTCGTCGGCCGCACCGTCGCAGACGTGGAACGCGACCTCATTATAGATACGCTCAAACACACCCTCGGAAATCGCACGCATGCGGCAAAAATCCTTGGGATTTCCATCCGTACGTTGCGGAACAAACTGAACGCCTACGTTCAAGACGGCGTTACAGTCCCCGCGCCCGGCGCGGGCGAGCTGGCTTAAATAGTTACATCTACGGAATATCCACTTCTCGCCCGCCTTTTTTTAGATGCGCGCCTGCGCGCGCTGGCGAGCTGGCTTAAATAGTTACATCTACGGAATATCCGCTTCTCGCCCGCCTTTTTTAGATGCGCGCCTGCGCGCGCGGGCGAGCCCGCTTAGACTTTTGCTCAGGATCGCTTAGACTGTCCGGAACGAACAACGGTCCGGACAGCTTATGCGTTTCGCGCGTCTCCTTCTCGGAGCTTCGTTTCTCGGTGCGGCGGTCACGCCTGCGCAAGCGCAGGACTATTACGCCATCACCGCCATCAACTTCTTCACCTCGGCCTGCGTCAGCAACCTGGCCAATCCGGACTCGATCAAGGAGCGCGCCAACCGGCGCTATCAACCGGTGAAGGACCCCGCCGAGCTCGCCAACTACATCGGCAACGATCGAAAAGGACAAGCCTGGCGCCTGCCGGGCCGCGGCGAGCGCCGCTTCGTGCTTTCGCTGGCCTCCGATACCGGCGCATGCACCGTGTTCGTCGAGTCCGCCAACCGCGAAGTGGTGGAAAAGGAATTCCGCGCGCTCGTGCAGCGGGCCGGTCAACCGGGAGTCAGTATCGAGACGGAAAGCGACCTAACGCTGCCGACACGGAGTGGTCCCGGGCTCATGTTGTCGATGAGCGCCACCGACGACAAGACCGGTGACGGCTACCTGTTCACGCTGGTGGCCGGCAACGAGACCGGCGCGCTGTTCACCGGCAAGCCGATCCAGATCAGCATGCAGATGATGAAGATCGACGGAAAGAAAAGCGGGCTGAAATAAGCCGGCGTTATTCAGACGGCGGCGTTTCCGGTGCGGACGGCGTCTGCTCAGGCGCAGAAGGCGCGGGCTCAGAAGGCGCGAGTTCAGAAGGTGCGGGTTCAGAAGGTGCGGGTTCAGAAGGCGGCGCCGCGCTCTGCGGTGTGTTGATCAGCTGCCAGAAACGATCGCGCAGGGCGCCGGCTTCCGGCGACAGATCGGTCTCGACGATGAAATCCTTCAAACGGTCCTGCGCGGGCATCAGCGCGGGATCGTTCTTGATCTCCGGCTTGATATAGAGCGCCGAGGCGGCGACGGCGTTCGCATAACCCGTGGCATTGCTCGCGCGCGCGGCGACTTCCGGGCGCAGCAGATAATCGATGAGCTTGCGCGCCGTGTCGGGATTGACCGCGACCTTCGGGATCGCGAACAGCGCGAACCAGGCGACCGTGCCTTCCTGCGGAATAACGTATTTCAACTCCGGCCCGCGTCCGGCCGCGGCGATCATCGCGCGCGCTTGGAACACGTCGCCCGAGGTGGCGAGCGCGAGGCACACGTCGCCGACGGCGAGACTATCGACGACGTCGGAGGCCGTGAATTTGGAGATGGAGGGACGCACGCCTTCCCACAAACGCGTCGCGGTTTCGGTGTCCTCGACCGCGCCGGATTCCGGTGCGAGGCCGAGATAACGCAGTGCGATCGGGAACGCGCCGCGCGGCGTGTCGACCACCTGGACGCCGCAGTCCGCGAGCTTGGCGAGATGTTCGGCGTTGAACAGCAGCGACCAGGAATCGAGCGGCACATCGGCCGGAAGGCGTGTGGCGATCTTCGCCGGATCGAACGCCAACCCCAAGGTGCCCCAGGCCGCGACAATGCCATGGTGTTTGTCGGGGTCATATGAATCCGCGCGCGCGGTGATCGCAGGATCGAGATTGCCGCCGTTGACGAGACGGTCCGCAGAAAGGTCGCTGAGAAGATCGGCTTCCGAGAGACGTTTCAATCCAATGCCGGACGTGAGGATCAAATCGTGCGTGAGCGCCCCGCTGCTCGCCAGCGCTTGAAGTTCCTCGAGCGTGTCGTAGCGATCGATGGCGACTTTGACGCCCGTATCCGCCTCGAAGGCGGCGATCACATCCGACGGCAGCACGCGGCGCCACACAAGGACGCGCAATTCGCCGGACGCCGCCGTCGTGCCCGCCGTTTCGGCGTCGGCGCCGGGGGGGCGCGCGGTCGGGACCGGCGCAAGCGTGAGATACAGCGCCCAGAATCCGATCAGGACCAGACTTAGGATACCGCCGAGCACCCAGGACGGGATGCGCCGGGGCGGCGTTTTTGATTTCGAGACGTCAGCCATGGCGCAATGTGTCCCGGATGGCTGTAAGGCCGCAAGTGGGGCCTCGCGACGGCGTCCGCATGACGGTAACAGTCTTGTGCCCGCCTTCGGCCATGGCTAGGTAGAAGCGCAATAAAGGGACCTCATGTGACAAGCGAAAATACCGACGGCCGCATCCCGCGCACGGTTCTCATTACCGGCGCCGCGAAGCGCATCGGGCGCGCGCTGGCCGAAGATTTCGCCGCGCGGGGATGGTCGGTGGCGATTCATTACAATGAATCGAGAGAAGACGCGGAATCCGTCGCGCAGAGTATCAAGAAGGCCGGTGGGCGCGCGGCGCTGGTGCAAGGCGACCTCGGCGACGCCGCCGCGGTCGCGGATATCGTGCCGTCGGCGGCACAAGCGCTGGGGCCTTTGGGGTGCCTGATCAACAACGCCTCCATCTTCGAGCAAGACGAAGCGGCAACAGCGACGCTGGCGTCATGGGAGCGTCATCAAAGCGTGAATGTGCGCGCGCCGCTTTTCCTGACGCAGGCGTTCGCCGCGCAACTGCCCGCGGCGAACCGTGGCGCGGTGATCAACATCATCGACCAGCGCATCTGGAATTTGACGCCGCACTTCGTCTCCTACACGGTTAGCAAGACCGGCCTTTGGACCCTCACCCAAACCCTGGCCATGGCGCTGGCCCCCCGGATTCGGGTGAACGCCATCGGCCCCGGCCCCACCCTGCCCAGCCCCTACCAGAACCAAGCCCAATTCGACCGCCAGCAGGCCCGGATGCCGCTCGGGCGGGGCACGAACCCCGGGGAAATTTGCGCGGCCGCCCGATTCATCCTTGAAGCGCCGGCCATGACGGGCCAGATGATTGCCCTGGACGGTGGCCAGCACTTGGGCTGGACCGGAGACGCCAGCGACCATGATTAAGCAGGACCATGACGAAGGTGCGTTCATGAGCAATCCGGCTGGAAAGCCCGTCATCGAGCCCCTGCGCATCGCCGATGCCGCGCTGGGCCTGCGGCATGTCTTCGTTCGCGATTTAGTCGTGGCCTGCAATATCGGCATCCACCAACACGAGAAGACCGGTCCGCAACGCGTGCGTATCAGCGTGGATCTTGGGGTCCTTGAAGGCCAGACACCCCACGACGACCGGCTGGAAAACGTCGTTTGCTACGAGGAGATCGTGACCCGGGTGCGCGGAATCGTCGCCGACGGGCATATCAATCTGGCCGAGACCCTGGCCGAACGCATCGCCAGCGTCTGCCTTCAGAACCCCCTGTGCCGGTCCGCCCGGGTGCGTGTGGAAAAGCTGGACGTGTTCGCGGATGCGAACGGTGCCGGCGTCGAGATCGAGCGGTTGTCAAAAATCCCGCTCCGGTAGTTCTGCCGGAGGGCTCCGGCTGACCCGACTCGCGATAAACGTGGATTTTTCCGCAATCGAATCGGAACCCAGGGCCATGGCCAGGGGCAAGTCAAGGCAAGTTGTGCACAAGGATCAGATAGGTTTTTTGCTTGTCCTGTGTGGCAGCATAAATCATGCCGGAGTCGCAATGAACCGGGCCCGGTCATAAAAAAAGTCAAATAATTCAATGCGATATTTTTTGTGCCGTTTTTTTGGGCATAGAGAACAAAAACCCCAATAGCATAGGTAGAGGCTTCATCGGACCCTATGTTTCAACAGACTTATCCACAGGATTCGTGGATATCCGTCATGGGACGGTCACACGCCCGAAAACAGCATTTCGGGACCGCGCCCCCGCTGGGGACGGCGCCGGTAAACGGAGGAAGGATCCTCTGGGTTTTAGGATTGCGGCTGCGGATTAAACCTCGCAATTAAAGGCATGATGGTTCACCTGCCCCGTCCCGACATCCCGCCCGCCGAAGACGTCGCGGATCGCCCCGCAACGGATGAGACCGCCCCCGCGGACGTGAACACCGGCCTTGGTGTGCTGACCGAGGCCGTGAAGACCCTCAGTGGGGCGCCGGGCGTCTACCGGATGCTGAACGCGAAGGGCGACGCCCTCTACGTCGGGAAAGCCAAGAACCTCAAGAAGCGGGTCTCGTCCTATCTGCGCGTGGACCGGATGCCCCTGCGCCTGCAGCGCATGGTCTATGAGACCCGCAGCTTCGAGGTGGTGGTGACCCATACCGAGGCCGAAGCGCTGTTGCTGGAAAGCAACCTCATCAAGCAGCTGAAGCCCCGATACAACATCATCTTCCGGGACGATAAGTCGTTCCCCTACATCATGATCGAGGGCGGTCACGACTTCCCGCGCATCCTGAAACACCGCGGTGCGCGTGCGAAAGGCAGCGAGTATTTCGGACCTTTCGCCTCCGCCTATTCGGTGAACGCGACGCTTACGACGCTCCAGAAGGTATTTTTGCTGCGAAGCTGTACGGACGCCGTCTATTCCAGCCGTACGCGCCCCTGCCTTCTGTTCCAGATCAAACGCTGCTCGGCGCCCTGTGTGGGCCGCATCGCGAAGGACGACTATGCCGACCTCGTGCGCCAGGCGCGCGACTTCCTGACCGGCGACAGCCAGACCGTGCAGCAGGAACTGGCCCGGCGCATGGACGCGGCCGCCGCCGAACTCCAATACGAAGCGGCCGCTTCGTTCCGCGACCGTATCCGCGCCATGACCCAAGTGCAGGCGCATCAGGACATCAACGTCACGGGCGTTGGCGAGGCCGATGTGGTGGCCCTGCACCGGGCCGGTGGAAACGCCTGCGTCCAGGTGTTCTTCTTCCGCGGCGGGCAGAACTTCGGCAACCGCGCCTACTTCCCCGCGCACGCCGGCGACGAGGAAGACGGCGCGATCATGGAAGCGTTCCTCGCGCAATTCTATGAGTCCTTCGCCGCGCCAAAAGAGATTCTTACCAATGTCGCGCCACCGAACGTCGATCTCATCACCGAAGCCTTGACCTTGCGTGCCGGCCGCGGCGTTTCGATCGCCCAACCGCAGCGTGGCAACCGGCGCAAACTTATGGATCACGCCGAGATCAATGCACGCGAGGCGCTTTTGCGCCGCATGGCCGAGAACACGGCGCAAAAGAAGCTGCTGGAAAGCGCCGCGCAGGTGTTCGGTCTCGCGAATCCGCCCCAGCGCATCGAGGTGTACGACAACTCACATATCTCGGGCACGGGCACCGTGGGCGCGATGATTGTCGCGGGCCCCGAAGGCCTTATGAAAAATGCCTACCGCAAGTTCAACATCAAGGCGGCGGAGTTCGCGCCGGGCGACGACTATGCCTCCATGCGCGAAGTGATGACCCGCCGCTTTAGCCGTGCGCAAAAGGAAGATCCCGAGCGCACCCTCGGCCAGTGGCCCGATCTCGTCTTGCTCGACGGCGGCATTGGACAACTCAATGTCGCGCTCAAAGTCCTGGCAGATCTCGGCATTTCGGATCTGTGCATCGCCGCGATCGCCAAGGGTCCGGACCGTAACGCCGGACGCGAGCAATTTTTCATGCCGGGCCGCGAGCCGTTCATGCTGCCGCCCAATCACCCGACGCTTTATTTCCTACAGCGTCTGCGCGACGAAGCGCACCGGTTCGCGATTTCCGCTCACCGCGCGAAGCGTTCGAAAGCCATTGGGCAATCGCTGCTCGACGAGGTGACAGGCATCGGCGCGGTGCGCAAGAAGTCACTTTTACGTCATTTCGGTTCCGCCAAGGCGGTCGCGGCGGCCGGCCTCTCGGATTTGCAGACGGTGCCCGGAATCAATGCTGCAACAGCGAAAAAAATCTATGACCATTTCCATCCCGGCGGGTAGAGTCGCCGGGAAGAGAAGGACGCGCCTTTGCTGAACTTGCCCAACATCCTCACCATCTCGCGGATCTTCGTGATCCCGATCGTGCTTGTGCTGATCGTGTTCGACGACGCCTGGGCGCGCTGGACGGCGTGTGGGCTCTTTACGGCCGCGGGCATCACGGATTTCTTCGACGGCTATCTCGCACGCCGCTCGAACATGGTCTCGGCGCTCGGCCGCTTCCTCGATCCCATCGCCGACAAACTGCTCGTGGTCGCGGTGTTGTTCATGGTCGTCGCCTTGCCGGGCCGCGTGAACGAATGGTCGCTGTTCCCGGCCCTGGTGATCCTCCTGCGCGAAATCATGGTCTCGGGCCTGCGAGAATTCCTGGCCGAGCTGCGCGTCGGGGTGCCGGTGAGCAAACTCGCGAAGGTCAAGACCACCGTGCAGATGATCGCCCTCGGGTTTCTGATCGTCGGTGACGCCGGCCCGGACGCCATCCCCGCCAAGTTCATCGGCGAAATCGGCATCTGGGTCGCCGCGGTCATCACCCTCATCACGGGTTACGACTATCTGCGGGCTGGGCTCAAACATATGGCCGGAGACGCGAAAGCGTGATGACCGTTCTGTACTTCGCCTCGGTGAAGGAGAAGATCGGCCTTTCCGAGGAACATGTGGATCCGCCCGCGAGCGTCGCGACGGTGAGCGACCTTATCGATTGGCTCGCGGCCCGCAGTCCAAAGCACGCGGAAGCGCTGGCAAGCCGCGCCATGCTCAAGAGCGCGGTTGATCAAACCCACGTCCCGCACTCCGCTTCGATCGGCGGCGCGCGCGAGATCGCGTTCTTCCCGCCGGTCACCGGCGGATGAAAACGGTGCGTGTGCAGACCACCCCGTTCGACCCCGGCGCGGAGCTCAACGCTTTCCTGAAAGAAACCCCGCGGGCCGGCGGCATCGCGGTGTTCATCGGCCAGATGCGCGATTTCAAAGGTCCGGATCGCGCGACGGGTGAAGCGGTGAGCGCGATGACGCTCGAGCACTATCCCGGCATGGCCGAGAAAGAACTCGGCGCGTTGATCGAACAGGCGCTCGGCCGCTGGAAGCTCGACAATGTGCGCGTCATCCACCGGTCCGGCGACCTCGCCCCGGCCGATCCCATTGTGTTCGTTGCGGCGGCGTCCGCGCACCGCGCCGACGCGCTGGAAGCCTGCACGTTCCTCATCGACTGGCTTAAAACGAGGGCGCCATTCTGGAAGAAAGAAACGACCCGCGCCGGCGCGGCGTGGGTCGATGCGGCCGCCGCGGATGATATACGCGCCGCACGTTGGGACAGAACTTAGCCCCCCAAAATCCTTGAATCGTCGTTGTAATCATGGCGCGAACAAACGCTGTGGTTGCAGAAATTCGTGCAACGTAAGCGGCCGTGTACGCGTTCTTGGTGCATCATTGTTGTAGTCGCCAGAAGGGCGCCCTTGGCTGCGTCATTCGAGATCATTCAGTACGAGGTGCAAGTGTTCCAAGACGGACATTGGCACGTCCGTGCAAGGTTCCCCCGCTCCGACCGCGAGTACGCGTTCACCGAAGCGCGCCGGGTCGACCTCAACGACATGCTGCCCGCGCGCGTTGTGCGCGACATCTACGATCCGCAAAGCGGCCGCAGCCAGGAAAGCACCATCTTCATGAGCGACCGGGCAAAGACGCCCGGCGTGCGTGATGCGGTCGCATCCACGCCACCACGCACAAAACGCGCGTCACGCGCCGCGGCGAAGGGTGCGCATGCCCGCCTCAACGAAAAACCCGCGCCGCTCGTCTTTCGCGCCACCATGGCGTTAGGCGTAGGGCTCGTCACCGCCCTGCTCGTCACGTCCATCGCCACCTGGATGATGACCCCGCAGCCGGAGAGTTTCGCCAGCGTGCTCGCGCGCACGCCGTCGTCCGGCACCCCGATGACCGTCTTTGGCGCCGTGATGCTGTTCAGCGTATTCACCCTGCTGCGCGGTCCCCTCGGGATCACACGCCTCGCGCGCTCCTTTGGGGCGATGCGTGAGCAAGGGGCCGCCAGCCCGGCGGAGGCCGCCCCGCGCGCCCAACCACGCCCGAAGTTGCAGCCCCAGCGGACCGTGATGCCGGTTGACGCCGAACAGGATCACGACACGCATCTCCTGTCCCTCGCCCGGGCAACGCTCGCGCGTTTCTTCACCGAAGGCGCGCCGGCGAACGCCGCCAAGGCCGTCGAAGACACCCTCGGGCGGCGGGGGCTCGCGCTCTATCTGGCGGGCGCGGCGAGTCAACTCGCATCCCATCTCGAAATGCCGTCGCCCGGCGATCTCCTTGCCCGGATCGCGCCGGATCTTCTTCAGGCCGCGACCAAAGACGTGCTCGCCGAAGCGCGCGACCTCGGCATGACGGACACCGCGCTCCTGTCCGCGGGGCGCAGCGGCATGCAAAAATATGTGAGCGTGATCGACGAACGCCCGTCGATGGCCGCCGCGCTTGTCACTTGGCACACGGCCATGCGCGCCGAAGCGCAGATGCCGCCGATGATGCGCGAGATGAAGGCGCCGTAGCGCACGCTTACAGATTGTCAGTATTGGCGAGAATTTCATCAAAGAGTGGGAATGATATCCCAGCTTCCTGTGCTTTTCTGAACAACGTCGCGAGCGCGGCTGGCGTTTTCTTTATCTCGGCATAATTGAGGCCGAACTCGAAAACTACTTGCTCGAAAAGTTCGTTATATTTCGCGCCAAGTCGCGCCTGCAAGTAACTCTCCAAATCGCCTTGCACAGCCGTGTAGTCGGAGTTCGCACCCACAGGGAATTCTATTGGATTTTCGACGCCGCAAATTCTTTGAAGCAACTGGTTTGGCTTTCGCTCTCCTGCTGGCTTACCAGCATCGTTGTCAAATACGATATGTGTGGGAATGCCGAGCTTCCTAAATATAAAAGCTGGCTTGTCCATCTTAGTCTTTCCATCCACAGAAACGATTGCAATAGACTCAGCATGGATATTTCGACCCTTTGAAGCATAGCATGCCTCGAGAACCGCTTGATCGGTGCGACCTTCCACCAAGATGATGCGGTCCGCAAAGAACGCTTCGCACACTTCGCGCGTAAAAATATGAAGCTTGGCGACAAATGCTTCGAGAGGCATGGGATTCCGCGGCGGCTGATGTAACATAGCCATTCCTCTGCGGCATTCTTCGATTGTTAAGTTCGACACCTTCGTGCTTACTTCAGCCTCCTGGTCTCCACGCCGCAGAATACGTGCTATATCGAAGTCGCTCATACGAACGAACTTCTCTGAATGCGTCGTGTAAATTAGCTGAATTCGGATGCCGGTCTGCTGATTGAAGCTGGCGGCGATTTTCTTAAATGCTTCAAAAATCACGAGTTGCTTCGCCGGATGCTGATATATCTCCGGCTCTTCAATAAGAATGATGATATCGCTCGCAGCTTCATTGAAGACGTTGTCGACGTCAGATCCGTCTTCCGCACGTCGTTCAGCAAGAAATTGTACGATAGCGAATAGAGCGGCCCGTTGAAGCCCGTGCCCCACTCGCGCAAGTTCCGTCGGGATACCGTTGTGTTCGATCTCAAGACGCGGAACAGGAAAGCTTAAGGTAATTCCATCGCTTTTCTCCCATTTTGCTGCCAGCCTAGAATCAGCATAGAAGCGTTGAATACTAGAGCTAAGAAGGTCATTTATTTCTGCGAGTTCGGGGATACGGGCGGGATCTGAAAGCGCTTCAAATTCTTGTTTTGCTTTCTCTAGGAACTCAGCGGTCTCTTTACGGTTTTCAAACGTCTGCTTAGCTATATCGGCCAATAAGGAAATAATTGGGCTCCTACGAGGGTCACTGCCCTCTACCGAAGCGTCCCGCACTGCGGGCACCAAATGAAGTCCTGTCTTCTTCCTCAGCTTTCCGCTGGCAATATTGGTAGCGCCGAAAAAAGCTCTGATCTTCTCCGGCTGCAACTTGTCCAGATTTGCTTGCTCCCATTTTGAGAAAGCCGCTTCGATTTCAGTGTGAGATTCAATAGAGCCGAGTTCCGGAATCTGCTTAAGCAATGCATTGTACATTGTCCGGCGCTTCGTCCCATTTTCTTCTGCGCGAACAGCCGCAAACTCTGGGAAGACAAGTGCCTGAACCGAATATTGGCCGCTGTCTTTTTCCGTCAGGGATAAGCGACGGGACACAGTCATCGAACCATCAATAACCGCCGTTCCAAATTCAGCACGCTCAGAAGGTGTTAATTTTGCGAAGCGAACAGTTATCTCAATAGGCTCACCTTCATGGCCCTGGCAAAAATCCTCATGTGTAATTTTCGGCTGTGCTTCGAAGAAAATTTCGATGGCTTTTAGAAATGTTGATTTGCCGACGTTATTGCCTCCAATCAAAGCGGTCAGAGGGGCGGTATCCAACCGAGCAGACTGAAGACACCGAAAATTTCTTACTTCAACAGTCGCGATTTGCATTTCCCCTCCGATCGCAAAATCCCGCTAACGATAGGAGGATTTGCGGTCGCAGAATTCCTGGGAATTCTGACAGGAGCAACTTGTTACAATCGGACTTTGGGCAAATAACGAAAAACCGCCGCAGCGAAGCTGCGGCGGTTTGTTCGTCAATCGTAAATCGGGACTAAGCGGCGCTCGAGATCGGCGGCTTGCCCACCGCGACGTCGAAGTCCGACATCAGGTTGCGGCAGATATCGCCCGGCGTGAACTTGTACTGGCCGATTTCGCGCACCGGCGTGACTTCCGCGGCCGTGCCGGTGAGGAAGCATTCGGTGGCTTTTGCAAGCTCGTCCGGGAAGATCGCGCGTTCAACGACCTTGTAGCCGCGCTTACGGGCCATCTCCATGACCGCGCGGCGCGTGATGCCGTCCAGGAAGCAATCCGGCGTCGGCGTGTGGATTTCGCCGTTGAAGACGAAGAACACGTTGGCGCCGGTGGCTTCAGCCACCTGGCCGCGATAATCGAGGAACATGGCGTCGTCGTAACCTTCGCGCTCGGCCTTATGCTTACTGATGGTACAGATCATGTAGAGGCCCGAGGCCTTCGCTTTGACAGGCTCGGTTTCCGCCGACGGACGCTTCCAATCGGACCACTGCAATCGGACGCCTTTAAGGCGCGCGTCGAGACTGAAGTACTGCGCCCACTGCCAGCTGGTGATCGCGACGTTGATGCGCGTGTCCTGCGCCCCGACACCCATCATCTCGCTGCCGCGCCACACCACCGGGCGCACGTAGGCGTCGGTCTGGTTGTTGGCCTTCAGGGTTTCATAGGTGGCGTCGTTGATCTGCTTCGCCGTGAAGGGGATCGTCATGTCGAGCATCTTCGCCGAGAAGAATAGACGGTCGGTATGCTCTTCGAGCTTGAACACCTTGCCGCCGTACGCGCGTTCGCCTTCGAACACCGACGAAGCATAGTGAAGGGCATGGGTCAGGACGTGGACCTTGGCATCCCGCCAGGGAACCAGATGGCCATTCATCCAGATAAAGCCGTCACGATCGTCAAACGAAGCGCCCATGGAACCTCCTAACGCGCGGACCCGCCTCGGTTTTTCCGTGGCGCGTAATTTTATTGCTCAAAAAGACATTAAACTGGTAACATTCGAAACATCTTCACGTCAATACCGGTAACAAATGGAGCGTTTTATGTCAACACTGCTGACATAATCGTCCCACACGCTATGCTCAGGGTGAAGCTTTCGAGAAAGTGCGCGACCATGGCCGAACCAAAAACCATCGTCAATCCGCTGTTCCTGCGCGAGGATGACCTCCGCCAAGCCATTGAATTGCTGTTCTTTGCCTACCGCGACTTCACGGCGCGCGGCGACGCCATCCTCGCGCGTCAGCATTTCGGCCGGGCCCATCACCGCATCCTTTATTTCGTCGGCCGCTATCCCGGGATCCCTGTCGGCGACCTGCTCGATATCCTCAACATCACCAAGCAGAGTTTGTCGCGCGTCCTCAGCCAGCTCGTGCGCGAGGAATACGTGCTCCAGAAGCCCGGGACACGCGACCGCCGCCAGCGGCTCCTCTACCTCACCGACAAGGGCAAGACACTGGAGCGCGAACTGACCAGCGAACAGCGCATGCGATTCGCCGCCGCCTACAAGGACGCCGGCGCCGTGGCCGTCGAAGGCTTCCGCAAGGTGATGCTGGGCATCATGGACGCCAAAGCGCGTAAACGCTTCCTCAGCCCCTTCGAAACATGAACACCTCCTCCCCCACCAAGATCAGCGAGCCTTTTCCCCCGCATATCCTGGTGGTGGACGACGACACGCGCCTGCGCACGCTGCTCAAGAAATTCCTGGGCGAAAGCGGCTACATGGTGAGTGCGGCCGCCAACGCGGCCGAGGCGCGCCGCCAGATGAATTCGCTGACGTTCGATCTTCTGGTCGTCGACGTCATGATGCCCGGCGAGGACGGTTATGCCCTCACGAAGACCATTCGCGCGCACAGCAACGTGCCGATCCTGATGCTGACGGCGATGGGCGAGGCGACGAACCGCATCCAGGGTCTGGAACTCGGCGTCGACGATTACATGGCCAAGCCGTTCGAGCCGAA
Source organism: Pseudomonadota bacterium (assembly GCA_020160875.1). Classification (GTDB taxonomy): domain Bacteria; phylum Pseudomonadota; class Alphaproteobacteria; order Rhodospirillales; family Rhodospirillaceae; genus SHVO01. The sequence goes on along the minus strand of JAIUPE010000019.1, from coordinate 17,808 downwards.
GGAACTCGTGTTGCGCATCGGTTCGATCCTGCGGCGCGCGCCGCCGCCGATACAGGCCGTTTCTAAAACGGAACTCAAGTTCGGCGCCTGCCGTTATGACGTGGTGCGCAAGCAACTCACGCAAAACGGCGAACCCGTACACCTCACGGTGGCTGAAAACGAACTCCTACATACCCTGGCGCAGAACGCCAATGAGGCCATCGAGCGTTCCGATCTTGGCGTGACCGAGGAAGCCGGCTTCAATCCGCGCACGATTGACGTGCAGATCACGCGGCTTCGGCGCAAGATCGAGCCCGATCCGCGCCAGCCGCGCTACCTGCAAACGGTGCGCGGGACCGGGTACATGCTGAGGACCGACCCGTGACGCCACTCGATAAACCCGGAGAGCCGGGCGCACATATGCCGCAAGACTCGTGGCTGAAGTGGCCGGAGCCCGCCGCGCTCGAGCGCATCATGCCGCGCACCCTGATGGCGCGCGTGAGCCTGACCATCGTCGTGCCGCTGATCCTGGTGCAACTCATCTCGACCTACGTGTTCTACGACAACCACTGGGACACCATGAGCCGGCGCATGGCGCAGGATCTCGCGGGGGACATCGCCTCGGTCTCCGCCCTGATGGTCGAGTTCCAGGACCCCAAACAACGCGAATGGGTCGCGGCCAACGCCAAGCAGACGATGGAGCTCGACATCAACTTCACGCCCGGCGCCAAGCTGGAACGTGTCGACGCGGTGAACGAGCCGGAGGATCTTGCGTTGTTCCGCGAAGCCTTGCGCGGCGTGTTGCGCCAGCCCTTCTCCATCGACCGCTTCGCGTTCCGCACCGACCGGCTGGTCGCCATCCGTGTGCAGACCGAAGACGGGGTCATTACGGTCCTGGCCCCGCGCCGCCGTATCTTTTCCAACAGCACGCTCGTCTTCGTGATCTGGATGGTGGGCTCGTCCATGCTGCTGTTCGGTGTGGCAACGGTGTACCTGCGCAGCCAGGTCGCCATCGTGCGCCGTCTTGCGCGCGCGGCGGAGAACTTCGGCAAGGGCCGCGAAGTCCCGGACTTCCCCAGCGACGGCCCGTATGAAGTGCGCCAGGCGGCACGCGCGTTCAACCTGATGCGGGCGCGCATTCAACGCCAGATCGCCCAGCGCACGGAAATGCTGGCCGGCGTCTCGCACGATCTGCGCACCCCGCTGACGCGCCTCAAACTACAGCTCGCCATGATGGAGAACCGTGCCGAGGACATCGCGGACTTACGCGAAGATGTCGCCGAGATGGAACGCATGCTCGAAGCTTATCTGGCCTTCGCGCGCGGCGACGGCGCCGAGGAGGCCGCTCCGGCGAACGTCGGCGAACGCATCGAAGATGTCGTGGGCAGGTTCCGCCGCGATGGGAAAGGCATCGGGCTTGCGATGAACGGGCTCCCGAAACAGATGGCCCTGAAGGCCGTCGCGTTCGAGCGCTCGCTGGGCAATCTCATCAGCAATGCCGTCCGCTATGGCACCCGCATCGAGGTGCATGCCCGGCGCGTCGACGGCTCGATCCATATCGACGTGGACGACGACGGCCCCGGCATTCCGGCCGACAAACGCGAGGAGGTCTTCCGCGCTTTCCACCGGCTGGAACCTTCACGCAATCAGGAGACCGGCGGCATCGGGCTCGGCCTGACGATCACCCGCGATATCGTGCGCGGCATGGGCGGGGAAGTGATGCTGGGCGACAGTCCGCTCGGTGGACTGCGAGCGACGGTGACTATTCCGCTATAGGCAACGGCTTTGCGGCGCGGCGGGCACGTAAGAGCGCGCGCCTTTCGAACGCGGAAGATCAGTGAATATCGTTTGCCGACAGGCGCGCGATGGAAATGGCTTGGAGCAGGTGTTCTTCTGTCACCGGCTTGTCCAGGACGATCAGCACTCCTGCACTCATCGCGCGCTGTTTGAGCGCCGCGTCGGCGCGGCCTGTGAACATGATCACCGGAACGCGGATGCCGCGGGCCCGCAGGGTCTCGACGAGTTCGACACCGGTCATGCCCGGCATGTGATTATCGAGGATCAGGCAATCGCCGTGCTGAATGATCTCGGCGTCCAAGAACGCGGTTGCCGACGCAAAGGCATTCACGGGCAGGCCGTGGGATTCGAGCAAAGCCGTAGTTGAATCTCTGACCGGCTCGTCATCATCGACTACAAAAATCGACGGTTCGCGCAGAGCCATGGGACACTCAAATGAGCTGTTCATGGCGCAAACACTACGCGAGCGAACGAGCGCCCGAATATACGTAGTAATCCTTAGAATTTGGCGAGCGTCACTACACCTCTTGCGAGAATTTGACGCAGCGGGACTCTACGTTGCCGTGGTGATCTCGATCCTGGCGGCCAAGGCCATGCGCACGAGATCCGAGAGACTGCGGGCCTGCATTTTCTCCATGACGCGTCCACGATGCACTTCGACGGTCCGGGGCGAGATATCCATCCGATGCGCAATGACTTTGTTGGGGCGCCCGGCGATCAGATGCTCCATGACCTCCCGCTCGCGCGTGGTCAGTTGGGCGATCCGCGTTTCGGCTTCCTGGGTCACTGCGCTTTCACCGCGGGTGCGACGGCTTTGCTCAAGGCCGCGCTCGATGCTGGCGCGCAGGACGTCGTCGTCGAAGGGCTTTTCGATGAAATCCACCGCGCCGGCCTTCATGGCGCGCACCGCCAAAGGAACGTCGCCGTGGCCGGTGATGATGATGACGGGCAGGCCCCAACCGCGCCCGATGATCTCTTCTTGAAGTTCCAGTCCGTCCATGTCGGGCATGCGGATGTCGGCGATGACGCAACAGGCTTCCTTTGGCGTGAACCCGTCGAGGAAAGCTTTCGCGGACTCGAACGGCTCCACCTCGAAGCCTTCCGCTTCGAGCAGCGCCGCGAGGGAGTCGCGTACGGCCACGTCGTCGTCCACGATGAAGATGAAACCATTCCCGGGACCCTGGGTCATTACGCTGCCTCCTCACCGCCGTCGCGCGCGACGGGTAACTGAAAACTGAACGTCACGCCGCTGTCCGGATTGGGCGTGGCCGTCATTTTTCCCCCATGGGCCTCGACTATAGAGCGGCAAATGGATAGGCCAATGCCCATTCCTTCGCTCTTGGTCGTGACGAAGGGTTGAAACAATTTCGAGGCCACCTCCTCCGAGAGGCCCGGCCCCGTATCGGAGACCGAGACCCGGACGAAGGCGCCCCCTTCCGGCGCGGTGGCAAGGCGAAGTTCTCGCCGGTCGCGGCCGGCCATGGCCTCGAGCGCGTTACGCACCAAATTGAGCACGACTTGCTGAATCTGGATTTTATCGATCAAGACCTGAGGCAAATTCTCTTCGAATTTCGTGCTGACCGTCACGCCGGAGTCCGAGGCTCCCACGAAGGCCAGGGCGATGGCCTCCTCCATGACGTTGTTGGCGTCCTCGCGCGCGCGGTTGTCCTCGCGCTTTTCAACGAAATCCCTGAGACGGCGGATGATCTGCCCGGCCCGCAGGGTCTGTCCGGCCGCTTTGTCGAGCAGTTCCTGCACCTTTGGACGTGTTTGCTCGACACCCTGATCGAGCGTGCGGCGCGCCGCCTTTACGTAATTGGAGGCCGCCGTCAGCGGCTGATTGAGCTCGTGTGCGAGCGCCGAACTCATCTGACCCATGGCCGTGAGACGCGAGACGTGCACCAGTTCGGCTTGCAGATCCTGAAGGCGCCGCGCCGCGCCTTCCCGCTCGGTGATATCGCGAATGAACCCGGTGAACAGCCGCCGCTCGCCGATCTGGATCTCCCCGATATTCAGTTCCATCGGAAAGGTCGAGCCGTCTCGCCGAAGCCCCATCACGACACGCCCGATGCCGATGACGCGCTTTTCGGCCGTGGTGCGGTAATGCGACAGGTAACCGTCGTGACGGTCCCGGTACGGCGGCGGCATGAGCATCTTGACGTTCTGACCCAACACTTCGTTCTCGAGGTAACCGAACAACCACACCGCCGCGGCATTGAGCGATTCGATCCGGCCCATTTCATCGATGATGATGATGGCGTCCGGTCCGGTTTCGAAAACGCTGCGTAGGCGTTCCTCGCGCTCGCGGATCGCGTTCTCCGCCTCTTTCTGGGCGGTGATGTCCTGGATGTAGCCGACGAAGAGGCTCGTGCCGTCCAACGTGCCGGCGCCCATCGACAAGAGGATCGGAAAGGCGCTCCCGTCCTTGCGCCGTCCCACCATCTCCCGGGGAAGCACCGTATCGCCGGTCCCCGAGCGCAAGATCTCCTCGGGCGGCGGCGGATCGGCGAGAAGCGTGGCGATGTTCTTGCCCACGATGTCGGCGGCCGCGTGGCCGAACTGACGCTCGCACATGAGATTGAAAAGCTGCACGCACCCCGCCGCGTCGGTCACGACAATGCCGCAGGCCGCGGCGCTGACGAGCACGTCAAACCGTGCCTGGACGTCCGCGGCGGAAAGACGGGCTGTTTGGGCCACATGTTCCATGATCTAGCGCCAGCTCACGATCAAAATCCCTTGTAAATTCAGGCGGCGAGCCCCCGAAGGCTCCCGGCCGGCCGGGCATACGTAAAAACCCGTACGAACAACTCCCAATGTTAGTCGGAGGCGGCCTCGTCCATCCTCGTCCCATAGGAGCTTGGTTATTTGATGGGCGAGGAGTCTAACATGTTACAGACCGTCCCTGGAACTCTCGCGAACGACCACGACACGATGCCGTGGACCAAAGATGCGTACGTATCCACGGCGCGCGCCTTTGATCTTCTTGCGGGACACGGCACGCGCCTCACCGTGAAGCGGGGGCAGGAGATTTTCGCCGAGGGGGACACCGCCGAAAGCGGCTATCGCCTCGTCGACGGCAGCATCCGCCTCGTGAAGTTGATGGTCGACGGGCGCCGTCAGGTCTGCGAGTTCCTGAATGCCGACGATCTGCTCGGCTTCGAAACCGACGATGAATATTATTTTTCCGCCGAAGCCGTGAGCGACTGCGCGCTGGTGCGCTATTCGCGCCGCGCCGTCGAAACACTGCTAACGGAAGACAAAGCCTTCGCGCGCCATGTGCGCAAGGTGACCGCGCGCGGCCTGCAGGATGCCTATCAGCGCATGGTCCTGCTGTGCCACAAGTCGGCGCAGGAACGTATCGCGTGGTTTCTTCTGACCATGGCCGACCGGGCGGGCATCGAGACCGGGTACATTCACCTGCCGATGACGCGCACCGATATCGCCAATTATCTGGGCATGGCCATTGAAACGGTCAGCCGCGTGCTGGGCCAGTTCAAGCAGAACGGCGCCATCATCCAGAAAAGCCTCAACCGCATTCAGGTCGTCGATCGCGACGCCCTTGAACTCGTCCGCGGCGAGGTGTGACGCGCTTAGACGGCCGATAGGAAAGATACGCCTCCAACAGGTGTTGGAACGCCCCACGGCGGCATTTGAAAAGTGGCTTGCGCCTCCCCCGGCGCCACAACAAACGCCCCGCACCATCACCCGGGACAAGAGCAATCGCCATCGGCCGTCTTTTCTTTTTTTGAGTTTTTGAGCTTCGGCGGGGGCCGGGTGATGCGGGCCATGCTGCGTAAAGCGCATGGCCCGCGTTCTTTTTAGCGGACGATCGTTTCAACGGCGGTTCATGCGCGACAAGACAGACGCCGCCGACTCATCGCCGGTGGACGCAATATCCCGGTTCAGTGTGAGGCCTGCCCCGATATCGTCGAAACCATCTCAGATTTGGCCGGCGTGCGCTTAACCGCGCGAGGGCCGCGAAAGCGGCTTGCAAAGCGATCCGGCTGCGGGCCCTCTTAAGCGGGGACCGTGGAGAGGAACGCGAACGTGGATGCGGACGATCTCACATCGAATGCGGCGGTTGATGCCATTATCGATCGCGCCCGCCGTTGCGCGGCGGACAAGTCCGTGCAGAGCGAGGCGATGGCGGCGCTGTGCGATCAGGGCGCCTTCGCGGCCGCCGCCGACATCGCCCACGCCGCGCTTTCAAAATTCCCTGAAAGTCCGGCGATCAATCTCGCGGCCCTGCGGATATTCAACGCGCTCAAGAATAGCGACGCGGCGGCGGACGCCGCGCGGGTGCTCTGCCAGCATCGGCCCGAGGCGCCCGGGGCCTGGGAGCGCTGGGCTGTCCACGCCACCGCCGCCGGCAAATTCGCCGACGCGCGGATCGCGTTCAAGGCGGCGCTCGAACGGGCGCCGCGGGCCTCGATCCTGTGGAATGGTCTCGCCGACGCCGCCCTGCGGTGTGGTGTGTTGCCCGAAGCCGAGGCCGCGTTGCGCCAGTCGCTGTCGCTGGACGCGCGTCAGGCGCCCGCGGCGGGCCAATTGGGACGGCTATTGATGAAGCGCGGCGCCCTGGACGAAGCCGAACGATGGCTAAAGCATTCCATCGACTGCGCGCCCGATATCGCCGCCGTCTACATAAACCTGGCCGTCGTGCGGCTGAGGCGCAAACGTCCGAAGGAAGCGCTTGTGGCCGCCGCGGCGGGCGTACGCCTTGCGCCGACGGTCGCGGCCACGCATGCGATCCTTGGGCAGGTACTGGTGGAAATGGAGCACTATGAGCGCGCCGCCGGATCATTTCGCACCGCACTTACGTGCGATCCGGCACATGCCGACGCGGCGTATGGACTGGCGCGAACTTTGGCGAAATCGGGGGATCATGACGCGGCCGTCGTGGCGGTGGACGCCTATCTTACCCTGCGGCCACATGACGCCCAGGCCATCCACATGCGCCGCGCCTGGGCGCGCGAGCATGTCACCTCGGCGCCCGACGACTATGTCCGCATGCTCTTCGACGGTGTCGCGGATCACTTCGACATCCCCCTCGAAGGAACCCTGGCCTACGACGCCCCCCGGCGCGCCGCCGCGCTTCTGAAGAAAAGCTATCCCGCGCGCGGCCACTTTCTCAGCCTCTGCGACGTCGGCTGCGGCACGGGCTTGATGGCGCAGGCGCTGACGGAGCACTACGCGATTCCGGAGCGGACCGGCGTGGATCTTTCGCCGCAGATGCTTGAGCAGGCGCGGGCGAAGGGGCTCTATTCCGAACTCCTCGCCGGTGAAGGCGTCGCGGCACTTACGGGGATGAAGCGTCGCTTCGATCTGATCACGGCGCTCGACATGTTGATCTACGTCGGCGACGCGGGGCCGTTTCTGCACGCGGCGGCGCGGCGCCTGGTACGCGGCGGCGCGCTCGCGCTCTCGCTCGAGACCGCGGATAACGTCACGGACGTACGCCTCGAACTTACCGCGCGCTTTTCGCACAATAAGGCGCATGTGACCGCGCAGGCCCAAAAAGAAGGTTTACGTCTCGTCCACGGTATTGATGTCGCGCTGCGCCGCGAAGCGGGCGCCGACGTACAGGGCCATATCGCGGTCTTTGAGCGCGCCTAGCGCCTACGGCACGATGAGACGCCACGCCGGTTTCGGCGGCGCGTCCTTGATTTTCGGTTTCGGCTTCACGCCGGGCAAGGGCGTGCCGTCGACATTCTCCTCCAGCCACCAGCCCATCGTACGGCCTTCGCCGTGCGGTTCGTAAGGACGGTCGTAATAGAACGTGTAGACGGGCTTGCCTTTGTAAGCCCACTGCTTACGTCCGTCGGCGCGTTGCACGATCGTCCATTCGCCGGTCGGCGTCGCATGTTCCGGTGCGCGGATGATGGGCCACACGGCGGCGCACACGGCGTCACAGTTGGACGTGCCGTCCGGATCGCCCTCGAAAGTATAGAGCGGCAGGAAGGCGGGGAACGACTTGTACACCCAGGTTTGGCCGTCCCGCCCGAGCGCGACTTCGCCGGGATGGTTGGGATTCGGATCGCCCTCGGCGGCGCGAACCTGACCGGCCGCCACCATACACGCCGCGCTCAACGCAAAAAGAACCGTTCGCATCAAGATGTGTCCTATGCCGCTTCGGTTTGCGGCCGCCTGAAGCCGCGGAAACGCACGAGGCTTTCGGCGCGTTCGAGGGCCCGGTCGAGGACGGCCATGGTCTTGGCAAGGTCGGCGCTGTCATCGTCCATCCAGGCCTTGAGCGCGCAGGCAAGCACCACCTTGAGACCCTGGATGCGCGCACAGCCGAACAGGCCGTCCGGCGAAACGCCGGCGGCGGACAGCATCATCGCCGCGCTGCGGTCGGCGCGGCACAGCGCGACGCCCAGCGCCGGTGGATCGAAACGCGCGCCGGCCACGACCGCACGCATGCCGTCGCGATGAATGTTCATGGCGTCAAAGCGCTTCATCGCCACTTCAAAGAGCCGGTCCCGCACGCTGTCGGCCTCATCGCGGGCCGCGACGCCGTCAAGCATGCGCGCGTCGAGCCGGTCGAAGATCTTCGCGACGAGATGGGCGCGCGTGGGCGCCGCTATGAGCACGGTCGCGAGCGCGAGTTCCGCGCGCGCGGCGACGGCGGACATGGAAACGTTGCGCCAGCCGAGAGCCGCGGCTTCGGCGAGACCGGCGTCGACGATGCGCTCCGCGTCGCTCATGACCGGCGCCTGGGACGCCTTCGCGCTTTTATTCGAGGGTTTCTTGGCCACCTTGACCTCCCGCGTGAACTAACCTGCCAGTTCCTTCGAGCGCTTCGTCGCCGCGGCGACCGCGCGCGCGAACAACGGCTTCATGCCACCGTCAGCCATCAGAACGTTCAACGCCGCCTCGGTGGTTCCACCCGGGCTGGTGACATTCTTGCGAAGGATGGCGGGATCGGTTTCGCCGGCTTCCAGCAGCGCGCCGGCGCCGGACACGGTGGCCCGCGCGAGCTGGGACGCGAGATCGGGCGAAAGCCCGGCCTCGATCGCCGCATCACGCAGGCATTCGGTGAGAAGGAACACGTAGGCCGGGCCGCTGCCCGACACCGCCGTGACGGCGTCCATCTGCGTTTCGTCGCCGATCCAGGTGACCTGGCCCACGGCGCTCATGAGCAGTTCGCACACACGCGCCTGCACCTCACTGACGGTCGGCGCGGCATAGAGCACGCTGATCGCTTTTCCAACCGCCGCCGGCGTGTTGGGCATCGCGCGCACGACCGAGGCTTCGTCGCCCAGGTGCGTGCGGAAGTAGGATGTCGGCTTGCCCGCGAGGACAGACAGATAAACCGGACGCTGCGGCGTGAAGGACTTGTAGGTGGGGATCACCTGATCGGCCATCTGCGGCTTCACGGCGAAGACGATGACGTCAGGGCGGAAGTCGCCTGGCACGTCGCTCATGTGCGGCAACACGGTCAGCGCGCGGTGATCGGAACAAGCGGTAACACTGTCGCGCCCCGCGGGCTCGACGACGATGGCGTCAACGGGTGAAAGGCCGCGCTTGAACCAACCGTCCAGAAGGGCGCCGCCCATCTTGCCGCAGCCGACGAGGAGAATTGTACCTTGCATGGGCCAACAGTATCACTTGGCTCATGTGCGCAACAACCGTGCGCGAGGGGTATTACGCTTCGCCGACCGTATCCAGAAGCGAGCTGGCGATGGCGTCTTCCGCGGTGCGGCCGCCCCAGATCACGAATTGGAAAGCCGGGTAATAACGCTCGCACTCGGCCACGGCGAGGTCCATCAGCTCACTGATGAGATCGCTGTCCAGCCGGTCCGGCAGGCGCACCGTATGGCGGAACATCGGGATGCCCTCTTCCACCCAAATGGCGAAGTGGCCCATCCAGAGGCGTTCATTGAGCTTGGCGAGCAGCTCGTACACCTGCGCCATCAGCTTGGACTGTACACGCATATCGAGAGCGCAGGAAAAGTGCAGGGCTTTCAGGTCTTCCGACCAGGCGAAGAACATGCCGTAGTCGCACCAGGAGCCGGGGGCTTCCACCGCGAGCTCGGTTTCGCAGCGGCGGTCGTGCACCCACTCCTTGCCGGCGATAAACTCTTCGATGAAATCGATGGGATTGCTGACGCTAGCGGACTGACGGCGAAGCGTGTCTTGAGACTTCAAAAGACCCTCCCCTCTACCAAAACGCGGGTCTGGACCCCGACCCATCCCCTGGGCCGATCCCTTGAATAACAAGGGTACAGATTCAAGATATAGTAGGGAAAAAAGCCTAGCAATACAAAATAGCTAGGAAATCCGCCGAGTCGCGTAATTCTTGTGGATAAGTCAAATGTGAGAGTCGGCACAGTGCTTTACGCGCGCCGAGCGTGCGCGCGTTTATTTCGCGACCTGACGCTCGAGTTCCGCGAGACGCGCGGCAAGACGTTCCTGCTCCGCGCGCGCTTCGGCGGCCATCGCGCGCACGACATCGAACTCTTCACGGCGCACATAACCGCCGTCGGTCATCACGCGCTCGAGCCGGTCGCGAATCATCGCTTCGATCTCCTGCTTCAGGCCCGACAGCGCGCTCAAAGCGCCGCCCGAAAGACGCGCGAGATCATCGAAGATACGATTTTGCGATTGCATGGCGGCTCTCCATCGACTTGCCTCGCGATAATATCGTCTCGGGTTTGGCGCGGCGCAACCTATATAGTGTGATCATGTATATCGTCACCGGCGGCGCCGGCTTCATCGGTTCGAATCTTGTCGCGGTCCTCGAAGAACGCGCCCTCGGTCCCGTCACCGTGATCGACCGCTGCGAGAACGATCACAAGACGCGCAACCTCGCGAAACGCAAAGCCCGGCGCGTTCCGCCCGAGCTCATGACCGATCACCTTGCTGAACTTGCCGGTGAAATCAAAGGCGTGTTCCACCTTGGCGCGCTGACATCGACCACCGAACGCGATGTCGCGAAGCTGACCGCGGTGAACGTACATCTGAGCCAGGACCTGTGGCGGTGGTGCGCCAAACACGGCGTGCCGTTCATTTACGCGTCTTCCGCGGCGACCTACGGCGACGGCAAGGCCGGTTTCAAGGATGACGACAGCCGCGCTGGCCTCGCGCATCTGCATCCGCTCAACCCTTACGGCGAGAGCAAACACAGCTTCGATCTTTGGGTTGCCGAACAGGTGGTGGAGAACGCACCCGCGCCGCCGCGCTGGGCGGGCGTGAAGTTTTTCAACGTCTATGGTCCGAACGAATTCCACAAAGGCTCACAGGCCAGTCTCGTGCCGCAGGTGCATGCGAAGGCCGCGCAGGGCGCGGCGTACCCCTTGTTTCGCTCGCATAACCCGGCCTATGCCGACGGCGGGCAGATGCGTGATTTCATTTTCGTGGAAGACTGCTGCGACGTGATGCTGTGGCTCCATGAACACGCGCCCACGAACGGCATTTTCAATCTCGGCACCGGCAAGGCGCGGTCCTTCATCGACCTTGCGGGCGCCGTTTACAGGGCTCTGGGGCGCGCACCTGTGATCGCCTGGCGCGATACGCCCGCAGACATCCGCGACCAATATCAGTATTTTACCGAAGCGCGCATGGACCGCCTGCGCGGCCTCGGTTACACGGCGCCGTTCACGTCCCTCGAAGACGGCGTCGCGAAAACCGTGAAGATCCTCTCGCAGCCTGATCCCTACAGGTAACAATGTTCGCCATCGCCTTCCCCGCCATCGATCCGGTTTTGATTCACATCGGGCCCATCGCCATCCGCTGGTATGCGCTGGCCTATATCGCCGGCCTGTTCGCGGGCGTCTGGTATATCCGTTGGCAGGTGAAGTTCCCGCCCGCGTTGATGACGAAGGAACAGGTGGACGATCTGTTCCTGTGGATCCTGGGCGGCGTCATTCTCGGCGGGCGCTTCGGATACGTGCTTTTCTATAAGCCGGGCGAATACCTCAGCGACCCGATTTCCATTCTCAAAACCTGGCAAGGCGGCATGTCGTTCCACGGCGGCCTTGTCGGCGTGATCATCGCCATCCTGCTGTTCGCGCGCCACGCCAAGGTGAACAAGTGGTATGTGGGCGATCTCGTCGCCTGCGCGGTTCCGATCGGGCTTGGATTGGGCCGCCTCGCCAATTTCATCAACGGCGAGCTTTGGGGGCGTGTTGCTCCGGACGTGCCGTGGGCGATGGTGTTCCCGGACGCGGGCGACGTGCCGCGCCATCCCAGCCAGCTCTATCAGGCTTTCCTGGAAGGTCTCGTGCTGTTCGTGATCGTCAATCTCCTGTGGCGCAACGAGCAGATCCGCCGCCGCCCCGGCATCATCACCGGCAGCTTCCTCATCGGTTACGGCGTGTTCCGCATTATTGGGGAGACGTTCCGCGAGCCCGACAATTTCATCGGCAATCACGGCTTCCTTGCGGGCGGCACGACCATGGGCCAATGGCTGTGCGTGCCGATGATCCTGTTCGGCATCTTCAGCATCTGGCGCGCGCGCCGCGCCGGGCCCATCGCCGCTGCAAAATGAGCCTCGCCGCCGCCCTCGTCGCGCGCATCCGGCGTGAAGGGCCGATCTCGGTCGCCGACTACATCGAAGCCTGCGCCAATGCCTATTACGCCACCGGAGAAGTCTTCGGCGCCGGCGGCGATTTCATCACGGCGCCGGAGATCAGCCAGACATTCGGTGAAATTGTCGGCCTGTGGTGCGCGGTGACATGGCAGGCGCTCGGCGCGCCGAAGACCTTCCGCCTCATTGAATGCGGCCCCGGGCGCGGCACGCTCATGGCCGATGCGCTCCGCGCCGCGTCGCGCGTCCCGGGTTTCGTCGACGCCGCGCGCATCCATCTGGTCGAACGCAGTCCTAAGCTGCGCGAAAAACAACGCGCGGCGTTGAAAGGCGCGGGCGCCACCTGGCATGACGATATCGAAGACGTCCCGGCGGGACTCGCTATCGTCATCGCCAACGAATTCCTGGACGCGCTGCCGATCCGCCAGTGGGAAAAGACCGAACGCGGCTGGATCGAACGCGCCGTCGATGTCGCGCCGGACGGCGCGCTCCGTTTCACGCTGGGGAAGGCGCGCGATCTCGACATCCCGCTGAGCACGTCGGCCGACGCCGCGCCCGGCGCTATTTTTGAAACGTCCCCGGCCACGCTGGATTGGACGCGCCGTCTCGCCGCGCGGCTCACCGAGCATGGCGGCGCCGCGCTGGTGATCGACTACGGACACACCAAGACCGCCCTCGGCGACACGCTGCAAGCGGTGAAAGCCCACCGCTATCACAGTCCGCTGGCCGATCCCGGCGAAGCCGACATCACCGCCCATGTGGATTTCGAGGCCGTCGCCACCGCCGCGCGCGAGATGGGGGTGAAGGTCTTCGGCCCCACGCCGCAAGGGGCCTGGCTGACACGTCTGGGCATCACCGTGCGCGGGGCGCAGCTCGCGGCGGGCAAGGACGAGGTCAAGGCGAAGGACATCCGCGGCGCGGTCGAGCGCCTGATCGCGCCGGACGGCATGGGCCTGCTGTTCAAGGTCCTCGCCTTCACGAATCCCGCTCTGGAAGCCTGCGAGGGTTTCGGCGAGGATGCATCATCATGACCAAGATCGACCCCGCCTTCGCGATTCAAACCTCCGCACTTGCGCTGCCGGGGATTACGCACGCCTTTTTCACGCGCAAGGGCGGCGTCTCCACGGGGCTCTATGATTCGAACAACATCGCTTTCAGCGCCGCCGATGATCCGGCCCATGTTGCCGAGAACCGCGCGCGCGCAACGCGGCGCCTGGGACTTTCGGACCTGGTGACGCTCAACCAAAAGCATACCCCGGAAGTCATCGCCGTCGATGAACCGTGGACGCGCGACGCCACGCCCATCGCCGACGCCCTCGTGACGAAACGCCGCGGCCTCGCGCTCGGCATCCTGACCGCCGACTGCGCGCCGGTCCTGTTCGCCGACGCCGAAGCCGGTGTCATCGGCGCCGCGCACGCGGGCTGGCGCGGCGCCTTTGATGGCGTGATCGGCAATACCGTCGAGGCGATGGAAGACCTCGGCGCGCACGCCGGCAGAATCGTCGCCGTCGTCGGCCCCTGCATCGCGCAGGCCTCCTACGAGGTCGGCGCCGAGTTCGTCGAACGCTTCGTGGAAATGGACCCCGAACTGCGGCGCTTCTTTGGTCCCGCGCCCAGGGCCGGGCACGCGTATTTCAATCTTCCCGCGTTTGTCGCGCATCTCGCGACCGTGGCGGGCGTCGGTTCGGTGCATATCGACGGCAGCGACACCTGCCCGCTGGAAGACCGCTTCTTCAGCTACCGGCGCTCGACCCTACGCAAGGAAGCCGACTACGGCCGGCAGTTGTCGGCGATCGGGCTCGCGCCGTGATTCGCCTCCTTGCCGTGGTGTCGATGATCCTCGCGCTTGCCGCTTGCGGCGAGGTCGGCCGGCCTTTTCTGGGCGCGCCTCAAGCCACGGCCAATGATCCGCTGATCGACATCCCGACGGCCGTGGGGATCGCGGTGGTGCCCGTGCGCGGGCTGCCCGATACCTTGAACATGGCGATCCCGCGCGCGACCGCCGACCGCCTGCAGGCCTTGGAGATTCCCGCCGAAGCCGTACCAACCAATGCCGGTTTGGGATTCACGCTGGAAGGGACGGCCGAAACCGCCGCGCCCTCGCCCGCCGGCCATACGGTCAGCATTTTCTGGGTGCTGAAATCGCGGCGCGGCGCGGTCACCGGCACGCACCGCCAGAATGTGCTGATTCCCGACGAGGCTTGGCAAAAAGGCGATGGTCCGACGAGCACGTTGATTGGCGGCGAAGCCGCCGCCGCCATCGCCGCGCTGCTGGGCGCCGATATGCCCATCGCGTCGGCCGGCGCCAAACCGGTGGTCCAACTGCCGACCGTGTCCGTGAAGCCGGTGGAGGGCGCGTCGGGCGATGGGCGCGAATCCTTGCGGCTCGCCGTGATTCAGATCCTCAACGAACAAGGCGTGCGGCGCGACGATGTGACGCCGGACATCACGCTGACCTGCGCCATGAGTTCCAAGCCGGCGACGGACGGGCTGCAGCAGGTCGAGATCGTCTGGCAGGCCAAGACCAAGGACGGCGCCGACCTCGGCACCATGCGGCTCGATAATACGATCCCCAACGGCGCGCTGGACGGGCCCTGGGGGCCGACCGCCTTCGCGATCGCCGACGCCGCCCGCGCCGACCTGATTCGCCTCATCACTTCGGCCCCTCCGGCTAAATAATCCACAGATTTCACAAACCCTTAGCTTCTTCGCGGCGACTCGCGAAGTCGCGGTTTACAGTCCCATGACAGGTTGATACTTTCCGCGCGCCTGTGGGGGGACGCAGGTTCTAGCTTGGGCGCCACGGGGCAAAGCAGCACATGAAAATTCTGGCGGGAAACAGCAACAAACCGGTGGCCGAGGCCATCGCCTCTTGTTTGAAGCTGCAGCTGACGAACGCCAGCGTGAAGCGCTTCTCCGACATGGAGATCTTCGTGGAAATCCACGAGAACGTCCGCGGCGAGGACGTGTTCGTGATCCAATCGACCTCCTACCCCGCCAACGACAACCTGATGGAACTTCTGATCACGCTGGACGCCCTGCGCCGCGCATCCGCGCGCCGTGTCACGGCCGTGATCCCTTATTTCGGCTACGCCCGCCAGGACCGTAAGACCGGCGGCCGCACGCCCATCACCGCCAAGCTGGTGGCGAACCTTCTGACCCAGGCTGGTGCCGCCCGCGTGCTGTCGCTCGACCTGCACTCAGGCCAGATCCAAGGCTTCTTCGATATCCCGGTGGACAACCTGTTCTCGGCCCCGGTGTTCACCAACGACATCGTGGAACACTACAAGGGCCAGGATCTCGTGATCGTTTCGCCGGACGTCGGCGGCGTGGTGCGCGCGCGCGCCATCGCCAAACGCATCCACGCAGACCTCGCCATCATCGACAAGCGCCGCGAACGCGCGGGCGTCTCGGAAGTGATGAATATCATCGGCGACATCAAGGGTCGCGGCTGCATCCTGGTGGACGACATCGTGGACTCGGCCGGCACACTTTGTAATGCCGCCAAGGCCTTGATGGACGCCGGCGCGAAGTCGGTGTCCGCTTACGTTACCCATGGCGTTCTGTCCGGCGGCGCCGTCGGCCGTGTCACCGCATCCCCACTCAAGGAACTGGTGATCACCGACAGTATCCAGGCCACCGAAGCGGTGCGCTTGGCCGATAACATCCGCCAGTTGTCCATCGCTCCCCTGCTGGGCGAAGCCATCAAACGCATCAGCCAGGAAGCCTCGGTTTCCAGCCTGTTCGAGTAAGCTTCACGGCTTGGGAAAGCCCTTACTTTTAAGTCGACAGTTTCCGCGTTTCAGGTTTCACTTGGCTGACACATCACGTCAGCGAGGCCTTATGCGTACCGGTTTCCTGGGACTTGTCGTTACCGCGATCTTCGCCTTTGCCGCCTCCGCCGACCTTGGGGCCCAAGAGGCGACTCCCGACTTCTCCGCGCGTCAACGCCAGAGCGATCTCGCCGCGCTCCGCAATTTCGTTTACCCGCCGGGTTTCTCCGACGAACAGATCATCTCGCTGGAAAACGGCGTGGTGCCGCCGCAGATCGCGGTACCCGAATACCTGCGCCTGCACTGCGGCGAGATGAGCCAGAGCGTGCTCAACCCCTGCCTGCTGCGTCACGGCAAAGGCGCCGAAGCCGTCTATACGGTGGTCAGCCTCGGCGGTACCAAGAGCTTCGCGACCTTGGATGAAGCCACCGGCTATTTCCGCACCGAGATGAGCACCAACGTGATGGCGTTCGAGACCGAAGTCTCGGCGATGAATAGCTTCATCGACGAGCTGTGCGACAAGATCGCCGCCGGCCAGGACCCGCGTGAAGTCGTCGCCGCGCGCGGCGGACGTCCGCGCCTACCGCACGCCATCGCCCCGCCCAACGCCGAAGCGAAGTATCAGTTCTCGAACTTCTTCCAGTGGGAAAAATGCGTGGACTGCGTCGGCATCGTCGCCGTGAACCAGGCCCGCCCCGACACCACGCCGCGCTGCGCCGCCATCCGCAAACAGGGCGTGCCGCGCATCAACTACTTCGTCGTGGACAAGGGCACCTCGCGCGGCCACCGCACGCTCGATGACGGCATGAGCGCGTTCGAGCAACTGGCGAAACAACCCAGTCTCTGATTATTTTTGCGCGCGACCTGATCCTAAAACCGGGATCCACTTTTCGGGATCGCGCGCCCGACGGCGGCATGAGCGCGTTCGAGCAACTGGCGAAGCAACCCAGTCTCTGATTATTTTTGCGCGCGACCTGATCCGAAAACCGGGATCCACTTTTCGGGATCGCGCGCCCGACGACGGCATGAGCGCGTTCGAGCAACTGGCGAAGCAGCCGTCGCTCTAACGGCTAAGCGGAAAGCTTTTCCCAGTCGGCGATCTGGAAGCCGTGGGCCGTGGCCATGCGGCGGAAGCGGCCGTTCGGGTTCACGGCGATGCCTTCATCGGCCCAGCGCAGGAGATCGACGTCGGAGTGGTGGTCGCTGTAGGCGATCACACGCGGGCGCGGAATCATGGCCGCGACATAGTCCTGCACGGCGTCGAATTTCACCTGGCCGTAGCAGTTGTCGCTGCCGAGGGCCGCGCGCAGGCGGCCGCGGTCGTCCCACGCGGACTTGGTGGCGATGACATGATCGAAGCCGAGCGCATCGGCGAAAACCTGGGCATAGAAATCGAAGCTTGCGGTCGCCAGCACCATGTGATGACCCGCGTCGCGGTGTTTCTTGATGGCCGCCAGCGCACCGGGACGTACGTGGGTCGCCAGGCAGGTCTCGACATAACTATCCGCCCACGAGGCGATCTGGGCACGGCTGGCGCCGACAATGTTGACGTCGATCATCCGCGCCTTCACGTCATCGCGCGAGATCATGCCGAAGGCGTAAATCGCCGTGAGCCAGATCGCGATGGGCAGGCGTTCCAGCGTGCGCTGATGTGCCGGCACGCAATGCATCAGGAACGGCGTATAGGTGCCCCGGCGCGTGATCGTGCGGTCGAGGTCGAACACCGCG
>JAIUPE010000018.1:35943-40653 GCA_020160875.1 Pseudomonadota bacterium | reverse complement strand
ATTTCGGCTTTGAGCGTGTTGGGCACCGAAGTGATCTCGTTGCCCGGAAAGCGCGGTTGACGCGCGATATGATGCCCGGCGGTATCATACAGCGAAACAACCCACCCCTGAGGTAGCGCAAGACGGCGCAGAATCTCGAAGTAAATCTCCCGCGGTGGACTGTAGCCGACGACATAAGCCACTTCGCCGCCGTGCATCACGGGCATGTTCACCGTGAAGGTGGGCTCGTTCGTGACCCCGCCGACATACATGTTGGAGACCGCCGGCTTCTTGGTCCGCATCACTTCATCGTAAGCCTCGCGATTCGCCCAAGGCACAAGCGGACCACGCCGGCGGGTGTTGAAGACATGATTGCCTTTCGCGTCCATGACCGCGACGACATAGCCGGACCGGACTTGGATAAAACGCTCGGCATCACCGCGAAATTTCTCGAAGTCGCCATCCACCAATTCGGGCTCGAGCGCAAGGACCTGCAGTGCCGCAAGCTGGTTCTGAAGTTCGCGGTCGACCGCGGCCATACCGCTTCGGGTGATCTGCAGGACACGGTCCGCCGCCTCGTCGTGCGTGCGCGCATATCCGCTGTAAACGATGAAACCCGCAAGCAACAAGACCGGCAAGATCGTCCCGGCGACCAGCAAAGCGAGACGCACATGGAGCGAGATAGACCGTACGCCGGGCACAGGCACAAAGCCTGCGGCGCGGGGCCGCACGGCAGCTTCGGGTCCTATATCGCGATGGGTATCCATCTCAGCCTTGCCGTTGCCGGCGCCCCCCGTCATGCGCCGCACTGGACGCCGACCTCCCGTATCAAATTGTTATCGTTGCGCTAGGCGCAAGTCCACCGATGTGAGACTGCACGCGAAACGTGTGGGCCCGGAAACCCTCGGCAGCACGAGGATCGCCGCATGGTCGCGCCGCGTTCGCGCAGCATTTCCGCAGCGTCCAGCGCGATGAGGCGCATGCCGCCTGGACGATCCACTTGATCTCGCGCTTGCCGTTATTCTTCGCGCACGCGGCGGCAGACGGGGCCCGTCGGCGCCACCGCAGAACGCTCTGCGTCTTGAGGTGTTGGAGGACCTTTAGAGACCCGAAACCTTACGGACCGCCGCCACCACATGGTCGACATCGGCGTCGGCCATGGCCGGGAACAGCGGGAGGCTGACGCACTTCGAATAATAGGTCTCGGCGCCTGGGAAGGTCTGGCGGCCATAGAGGCCCTGGTAGTAGGGCTGCAGATGGACCGGCAGATATTGAACACCCACGCCGACGCCTTCGGCCTTCAGGCGGGTGACGAAATGGACACGCTCCATGCCGATCTGGGGGAAGTCCACCAGGACCGCGTTGAGGTGCCAGCCCGGGTTGCCACCGACGCGGCGGATGGGCTGGATGACCGGCGCGAGCGGCTTTAGGGCCTTTTCGTAGCGGCCCATAAGTTCGGTGCGGCGCGCGAGCCAGCCCGGAAGCTTCTTGAGCTGGCTGCTACCCAACACACACTGCATGTCCGACAGGCGGAAATTCCAGCCCAATTCCGGCATCTCGTAGAACCACGGATTCGGCGTACCGTCGGAGGCATGCGTGAACTCCTTCATGACGGGGTCGTCGTAGTTCTTCTCCATCCCGTGACAACGCAGAATACGCAAGGTCTCGGCCAGCTTGGAATCGGCGCAGGTGATGGCCCCGCCCTCACCCGTGGCGAAGGCCTTCACGGGATGGAACGAGAAGCAGGCGCCGGCGACATCGGGCAATCCGCCGACCGGAACGCTCTCGTTGCCCGGGTACGTGCCGCCGAGCGCGTGACAGGCATCTTCGACCACCGCGATGTTGTGCTTCTTGGCGATAGAGACGATACCGCGCATATCGCAGCATTGACCGTTCATGTGGACCGGGATCGCCGCCTTGATCTTGCCCGGCGTGCCGCGCTTGATCGCGGCTTCAAAGGTTTCCGGAGTCATGAGCGCGGTCGTGGGATCGACGTCGGCGAAGATCACGTCGGCGCCGACATAGCGCGCCGCGTTGGCCGTCGCCAGGAAGGTCACTGTCGGCACGATGACCTGGTCTCCCGCCTTCACGCCAAGAGCCAGCATCATGAGATGCAGGGCCGTGGTGCCGGACGAGCAGGCAATCGCCTCGTTAGCGCCGCAGACCTTCGCCAGATCAGCCTCGAAAGCGTCAACGGCCGGACCATCGGTCATCGGCGCGCCGGAGCGCAGGAACGCCACGACGGCGGCAATGTCATCCTCGTCGACGATAGGGCGGGCATAGGGCAGCAACGGCTGCGAGACGGTCATCGGCTCAGTTCCTCTAAAAAGGGCGACCCGCAATAAGCATGACCTTAGGCGGGCCGCAAGGCCCCGTTGTTACACGGCCTTTTTTCAATAGTACGCGGCCTTATGTTACGCTGGCGGCCCCGCTAGATCGGCGAAAAGGAGGCTTCAATGACTGCACGATTCTCCCGTCCGGCCGCAGCTTTCGTTCTCGCCGCGGCCCTGACCATCGGCACCGCCGCCTACGCCCATCACGGGTGGGAATGGGCCGAGGAGACGCAAACCACCCTGGAGGGCACGATTCGCGAAATCTACATCGGTCCGCCGCACCCGACCTTGAAGGTGGAAACGGCCAAGGACGGCCTGTGGCAGATCGACCTGGCCAATCCGAGCCAGACCGCGCGCGCCGGCTTCGCGGAAGGGTCCGCCCGGCCCGGCCATAAGATTGTTATTCTCGGCAACCGGTCCACGCAGAAAGACCAGAAGCTGATGAAGGCCGTGAAGATCACGGTCGAGGGCAAGGACTTCTTGCTCTATCCGGAGCGCATCCAGAAATAACGCCGCACGATGGAGCTGCTGCAAGCGCTGCACGACGCCGGCTTCGCCGCGGCGCTGCGACGCGCGAACCTGTTCTACCCGCTCCTGAACGCGTTCCACATCTTGTCCATCGGCATCATCGTGGGCGCCATCGGGACGCTCGACCTGCGCCTGTTGGGAGCGTTTCGCACGTTCTCCCTAAGCCAGCTTGCCCCGCCGCTGTCGCGCATGGCGGCGATCGGGGTGGGCCTCGCGCTGGCGAGCGGCTTCTTCCTCTTCAGCGTTCAGCCTAAAGCCTACGCCGCCAACCAGGCCTTTCTGATGAAGGTTGGTCTCGCGGTATGCGGCATCGCCAACGCGCTTATCCTCCACAAGACGTCCGCGTGGCGGCAGGCGCTGGCGGACGGCCCCGTGACGGTATCCGCCAAAGCGCAGGCCGCGCTTTCGCTAACGATCTGGACGGCGGCCGTGATCTCGGGCCGCTGGATCGCCTTCGTCGATTAGAGCGTTTCTGGACGCACGGGGTTCACGGGGTCCGCGCCGGCCACGGTCATCCATTCGCGCACGCGCCAAGATTTGATGAGCCCGTTCGTCACATAAGGATCGGTGCGGGCAAAATCTTCGACCGCCGCCTTGTCCGCGGCCTTGAAGAACAGCACGGCCATGTCAGTCGGTTCGGTCAATGCGCCGCCCAGCACGAGTTCACCGCGATCATGCGAGGACCAGACTTTTTCAAGGTGAGCCTTGCGGTACAACGGACGCTTCTCGAGGTAGTCGGGCGAGGTTTCATAAAACAGAAGGAAATGTTTCAAGGCGTTTCTCCAGCGCTGCACTTTCCATAGGCGACGTCATAGTGACGTACAAACTCATCGAAGGAAGACAGGATCGCACGCGCCTCCGGCTCGATGACCGCGGTTTCGATTTCATCGCCCGCGAAGGCGCAGACTGACTCGAGCGAATCCCACAGCGTCACCGCCAGGAATTCGACGCGCGCGGCTTCGGCGCGCCGCAGCAGATAAGCGCCGCGATGTCCGTCGAGTTTCGTGAGCGCCGTGAAGACGTGGCTCGTGACAAAGCTTTGGTAGGCGTCCGCGTTTTCGGGCCGCGTTTCGCCCCGCCAGATCCGTGTAATCATGTGCGCCGGTTACCCTCGGTAAACGCGAATGCTTTGCGCTATTTTCAGCTCACACGCGCGTGATGTCCAAGCGGTTTTACCTTCCTCCAAAACGCCTTGGGGGCGCCACGAACTCTCCACAATGGGATCGTTTCCTATAGCGAGTACCCACCACTGGGGCGAAGGCCGCCGGTGGCGGGTGCGGACCTGCAAAGGAGTTTGATTATGAAAAAGCTGGCAATGATGGCTGCTATCCTTGGAACTGTGAGTACGCTCGCGATTGCGGACGCGCAAATGTCGCCGGCCGCGGCGCGCGACAGGTTCAGCTTTAGCTTCAGCGTCGGCGACGTCGATGTGGCGTACCGCAACGGCTACTACGACCGTTCAGGCCGCTTCCACTATTGGGCCAGCCCGCGTGAACAGCGCGAGTGGCGCGCCCGCTACGCCGCCCGCTATCGCGACATGGATTGGGACGGCGTGCCGGACCGCTATGACCGCGATCGCGACGGCGACGGTATCCCGAATTACTACGACAACCGTCCGAACCGGCCGGGCTCCGGTTACGGCTACCGGCCAAGCCGCCGCGACTGGGACGGCGACGGTGTGCCGAACCGTTACGACGACTTCCCGCGTAACCCGCGTCGTCACTAGGGCGTGTTGAAGTCATGTCGAATCGCCAACACGCCCTAGATTATTAATTGGTCGCGCGTTCCACGGCGAACCGGCTTCCGCGTCGCCGGAACGCGCTCTAGGGTCCAAGGCAGTTTGTTGACGGTACCGGCGGCTGCAGAGGCA